>NZ_LXSD01000468.1:0-14044 GCF_017168095.1 Lysobacter enzymogenes
CGGTGCCAGCGCGCGGGATCGGCCGCGCTCAAGGCCGGCGCGCGCAACTGCACGCGCTTGACGCCCGCGGCCAGCGCGGCGGCCAGCGCGGCCAGCCAGGCTTCGTCGTCGTCGCCGGGTTCGGGCGTCACCAGATACCGGTCGGGCTGCTCCAGCGCCGCCACCACCGGCCGGTCGGCCGGCGGCATCGCGTAACTGGCGAGCTTGTGCGGCGGCACCCAGGCCAGGGCCTGGCCCTCGCGCCCGCGCGCGCTGCCGCGCCAGGCGCGCACTTCGCGCACGTCCAGCACCAGGCGTTTGTCGGGATAGATCTGCGGCACCCGGATCAGCTCGGCGCCGACCTCGCTGTCGATGCCCAGCTCTTCGTGCAGTTCGCGGCTCAGCGCCGCCTCGGGCGTTTCGCCCGGCTCGCGCTTGCCGCCGGGAAATTCCCACAAGCCGGCCAGGTCGCGGCCTTCGGTGCGGCGGGTCAGCAGCACCCGGCCGCGGGCATCGCGGACGACGCCGGCGACGACCTCGACCACGCGCGAACGTGGTCGCGGCAGCTCCGCGTCGGCCGAAGCGCCGGCGTCCGCATCCGCGGGTCCGGCGCCGTCGCGGCGTCCTTCGCCCGCGCTGCGGCCGCCGGGCTGCTCAGCCCAACTGCCCATGGCAATGCTTGTACTTCTTGCCGCTGCCGCAGGGGCAGGGATCGTTGCGGCCGACATTGGCGAAGGCGTCTTCCGCCAGTTGCACCTGCTCGGCTTCCTCGTCGGCGCCGAAGCCGCCGGCGCTGGCGTGCTGGAACTGCATCTGGCGCAACTGGGCCTCGGCCTGGGCGCGTTCCTGCTGCTCCAGCGCGGCGATCTCTTCCTCGCTCTGGATGCGCACGCGCGCCAGGATCGTCACCACCTCGCGCTTGACCTTGTCCAGCATCTCCGAGAACAGCTCGAAGGCTTCCTTCTTGTATTCCTGCTTGGGCTGCTTCTGCGCGTAGCCGCGCAGGTGGATGCCCTGGCGCAGGTAGTCCATGCGCGCCAGATGCTCCTTCCAGTTCTGGTCGAGCACGTTGAGCATGATGTGCTTTTCCAGCATGCGCATGGTTTCCGGGCCGAGCTGCTGCTCGCGCGCGGCGAAGTGCGCGTCCACCGCCTCCTGCACCTGGCGCGCGATCGCCTCGGCGTCGATCTCCTCGGCCTTGGCCGCAGTCTCCACCAGCGGCACCTGCACGCCGAAGTCGGAGGCCAGCACGGCCTGCAGGCCCGGCAGATCCCACTGCTCGTCGATCGAATCGGCCGGCACGTGGCGCTGCACGGTCTCGGCGACCACGTCGCCGCGGATGCCGTCGACGTTCTCCTGCACGCTCTCGGCTTCCAGCAGCTCGTCGCGCTGGCCGTAGATGACCTTGCGCTGGTCGTTGTTGACGTCGTCGAAGTCGAGCAGGTTCTTGCGGATGTCGAAGTTGTGGGCCTCGACCTTGCGCTGCGCGTTGGCGATCTGCTTGGTCACCAGCGGGCTTTCGATAATGTCGTCTTCCTTCAGGCCCATGCGCGCCATCACCTTCTGCACCCAGTCGGCGGCGAAGATGCGCATCAGGTTGTCTTCCAGCGACAGGTAGAAGCGCGAGGAACCCGGGTCGCCCTGGCGGCCGGCGCGGCCGCGCAGCTGGTTGTCGATGCGGCGCGATTCGTGGCGTTCGGTGCCGATGATGTGCAGGCCGCCGGAAGCCTTGACCGCGTCGTGGCGCTGCTGCCACTCGGCCTTCAGGCGCTTTTGCGTGACTTCGTCGACCGGCTCGCCGTTGTTCTGCGCCTCCAGTTCGTGGAGCTCGGCCTCGAGCGAACCGCCGAGCACGATGTCGGTGCCGCGGCCGGCCATGTTGGTGGCGATGGTGATCGCGCCCGGACGGCCGGCCTGGGCGATGATGTTGGCCTCGCGCTCGTGCTGCTTGGCGTTGAGCACCTCGTGGTGCACGCCGGCGGCCGTGAGCTGCTGGCTCAGCATTTCCGACACTTCGATCGAGGTGGTGCCGACCAGCACCGGCTGGCCGCGCTCGTGCGCGGCCTGGATCTCGGCCAGCACCGCGCGGTACTTGCCGTTGCGGTTGAGGAAGACCTGGTCGGAATGGTCCTTGCGCTGGGCCGGACGATTGGTCGGGATCACGATCACTTCCAGGCCGTAGATGCTCTGGAATTCGTAAGCCTCGGTATCCGCCGTGCCGGTCATGCCGGCCAGCTTCTTGTACATGCGGAACAGGTTCTGGAAGGTGATGCTCGCCAGCGTCTGGTTCTCGCGCTGGACCGGCACGCCCTCCTTCGCTTCCACCGCCTGGTGCAGGCCGTCGGACCAGCGCCGGCCGGTCAGGGTGCGGCCGGTGAATTCGTCGACGATCACCACCTCGCCGTCGCGCACGATGTAATCGACGTCGCGCTGGTAGATCGCATGCGCGCGCAGCGCCGCGTTGAGGTGGTGCACCACCGAGATGTTCTGGCCGGCGTACAGCGATTCTTCGTCGCCGATGATGCCGGCCTTGCGCAGCAGCGCCTCGGCGTGTTCCTGGCCGGCTTCCGACAGGTGCACCTGCTTGCCCTTCTCGTCGACCCAGTAATCGCCTTCGCCGTCTTCCTTCTCCTGGCGGGTCAGCGTGGGGACGATGCGGTTGACCTTGATGTACAGCTCCGGCGACTCGTCGGCCGGGCCGGAGATGATCAACGGAGTGCGCGCTTCGTCGATCAGGATCGAGTCGACTTCGTCGACGATGGCGTAGTGCAAACCGCGCTGGAAGCGGTCGTCCTTCGACAGCGCCATGTTGTCGCGCAGGTAATCGAAGCCGAATTCGTTGTTGGTGCCGTAGGTGATGTCGGCGGCGTAGGCGGCGTGCTTGTCGGCATGGTTCATGCCCGGATACACCACGCCCACGCTCAGGCCGAGCCAGTTGTAGAGCTTGCCCATCCAGGCCGAGTCGCGCCGGGCCAGGTAGTCGTTGACGGTGACCACGTGCACGCCCTTGCCTTCCAGGGCGTTGAGGTAGACCGGCAGCGTGCCGACCAGGGTCTTGCCCTCGCCGGTGCGCATCTCGGCGATCTTGCCCAGGTGCAGGACCATGCCGCCGATCATCTGCACGTCGTAATGACGCATGCCCAGCACGCGCCTGGACGCTTCGCGGCAGACCGCGAACGCTTCGGGCAACAGCTTGTCGAGCGATTCGCCGTCGGCGATGCGCTTCTGGAACTCCGGCGTCTTGGCCTGCAACTGGGCGTCGGAGAGTTTTTCCATCTCCGCTTCTAGCGCATTGATCTTGACGACGGATCGTTGCAGTTGGCGCAGCAGGCGATCGTTGCGGCTGCCGAAAACGCGGGTAAGCAAGCTGTTGAGCATGACGGGTCCGTGTAAAGCGAACGGGGTTGCACAGGCGGGACGTGTTGAGAGCGCGTTGCCGCCGGCAAGTTCCCCAGGAATCCAGCAGACCGCCCGATCGCCGCGTCCGCGCCCCTGTTCGGGGCCCTGAAACGCGATCGGGGGCGCCATGCGCCCCCGATTCGGATCGAGCCTGGTCTTTGGCCACACGCATTCTAGCGTGGGGGGCGACCTGAACGGTATCAAGGGGGAAAAGCGACGGGGGAATGTGGGACTTTGCCCAATTCCACAGTTCGCGACTTCCTGCCTTGGGCTACGCCCGGCCACAGCGTCGCCGGCGAGGGGCCGCGAGCCGGTGGCTCGCTGAAGTCAGGAAGGTGCCCCAGGGCCAGGACTTGCGCGTCCGGCCGGCCGCGGAGCGGCCGGCGTTCGAGAGGCCGCGAGCCAGTGGCTCGCAAGCGGCCTCTCTCACCCACGCAACGGCGACTGCTGGTTGAGGAACTTGACCGGATTGACCACCCGGCCGTTCTCCCACACCTCGAAGTGCACGTGGGCGCCGGTGGAGCGGCCGCTGGAACCGGCCTTGGCCACTTCCTGGCCGGCGCGGACCAGCTCGCCGACCTTCATCAGCAGGCGCGAGTTGTGCGCGTAACGGGTCACGTAGCCATTGCCGTGGTCGATCTCCACGACATTGCCGTAGCCCGAGCGCACGCCCGAGTAGCTGACCACGCCGTCGGCCACGGCCAGCACCGGGTCGCCGACGTCGGCTTCGAAATCGATGCCCTTGTGGAACGCGGCGCCGCCGTTGAACGGGTCGGCGCGGCCGCCGAAGCCGGAGGTGATGTAGCTGTTGGCGATCGGGGCGCGCGAGGGCACCGCGTTCATGTCGATCTGGCGATTGAACAGCAGCGACTCCAGCACCGTCAGCTGCTCGCCGGAGGCCTTGAACTGCTGCTTGAGCTGGTCCATGCCGGCGTCGAGCTCGGGCTTGGACATGTCGCGCACCGGGCCGGCGCCGCCGACGCCGACCGGCTTGTTGAAGTCGAATTCGCCGTCCTGGAGCTGGCCGATGCGGGTCAGGCGCTCGCCCAGGGCGTTGAGGCGGTTGGCCTCGGCCTGCAGTTCGCCCATGCGCGCGGCCAGGGCGTTGATCTCGCGCTGCGCGTCGCGGCGGGTGGCGGCGATCTGGTCGTGCTGCTGGGCCAGTTCGGCGCGTAGCATGCGGTTGTCGGCGATGCCGGCGCCGGCGCCGACGCAAACGCCGGTGCCCAGCAGCAGCGCGATCGCCAGTGCGGGGCGACGGGCGCCGGCCCGGCCGCACTGCTGGAAGAAGTGCCCCAGCCGTTCGCGCGTGTGCTCTACGATGGATTGATAGGTCATGAGTCCGATGTCTGATTCCAAGCCCAAAAGGCCGCCGTCGCGCCGTCCTTCCACTCCACGCATCGCTCTGGATGCGTTGATGGAGGACAGCGCCGCCAACCCGATCAAGCGAGCCCTGTGGCTCGAAGATCTGGACCTTCGGTTACGCCCCTACCTGCCGCCTTCGCTCGCCGCGCACGCGCGGCTGGCCAACTTCGAACGCGGCAGGCTCGTGTATGTCGTCGATGCTCCGGTGTGGCGCGCCAAATTGCGGCTGGCCGCACCCGAAATGCTCGACGCAGCCCGGTCCGTCGGACTGAAAGCGGCCGAACTCGTCGTCAAGACGACGATCCCGCAGCCGGCGGCAGCACCGGTGCGACAGGCCAAACCCCTGTCGGCCGCAACGCAGCAAGCGCTGCGGGCCGCGCTGGATTCGCTGCGCGACCCCGATGAAACCAAGGGCCGCGGCGACGCCAACTGACTGCTCGGGCGGTTCGCGCGGGGGGCGTTCCGATAGGGGCCGAGAGCCGGGTCGGGGCATCCTACTGGCCCAACTGCCGGGGTTTGTTAAACGATCGGAAGCATTCCGGAAAAGTTCCGTTAGAAAATCGTTAACTCGTCACGTAGCGTTCACGAGTGTGATCTGGTTAACGTTCCTGACTTTTCTGGGCCGGCGTCGTGGGCCGGATGTGACGCGCGTTCAGCCTGGAACGCGGCGTGGAACAGAGCGAGGAGCGGGAGATAGCGGATAGGAGTTAGGAGGTAGCAACAGCGGCGTTGCTATCTCCTAACTCCTATCCGCTATCTCCTGGGCGCCCAGGCGCCTACGCGAACGCGGCCTCGCCGCCGTAAGCGACCGGGCCGTCCGCGGTCTGGTCGTAGCTGACCAGTTCCCAGGCCGAGCGCTCGGCCAGCAGCGCGCGCACCAGCTTGTTGTTGAGCGCGTGGCCGGACTTGTAGCCCTCGTAGGCGCCGACGATGGCGTGGCCGGCCAGGTACAGGTCGCCGACCGCGTCGAGGATCTTGTGGCGGACGAACTCGTCGGCGTAGCGCAGGCCGTCGTCGTTGAGCACGCGGAATTCGTCGAGCACGATCGCGTTGTCCATCGAGCCGCCGAGGCCGAGGTTGCGCTCGCGCATGTATTCCAGGTCGCGCATGAAACCGAAGGTGCGGGCGCGGCTGACTTCGCGGATGTAGTTCTCGGTCGAGAACTCGACCTGCGCGCGCGACTGCGAGGCCGGGATCGCCGGATGGTCGAAGACCACAGTGAAGCCCAGGCGGAACCCGTCGAACGGCTCGAACCGGGCGACCTTGTCGCCGTCGCGCACTTCCACCGGGTGCTTGATGCGGATGAAACGCTTGGGCGCGTCCTGCTCGGCGATGCCGGCGGACTGCAGCAGGAACACGAACGGACCGGCCGAGCCGTCCATGATCGGCACTTCCGGCGCGGACAGCTCGACATAGCAATTGTCGATGCCCAGTCCCGCCATCGCCGAGAGCAGGTGCTCCACGGTCATGACCTTGCCGGCGCCGTAGGTCAGACCGGTGCACAGCGTGGTCTCGGTGACCAGGTCGGCGCGCGCGGGCATCTCCACCACCGGGTCGAGATCGGTGCGGCGGAACACGATGCCGGTGTCGACCGGCGCCGGGCGCAAGGTCAGGAAGACCTTTTCGCCGCTGTGCAGACCCACGCCGGTGGCGCGGATGACGGTCTTGAGGGTGCGCTGGCGCGACATGGGGATGTAGGGCTTTCCGCGAGAACGATGGAATTCTTGTGACGACCCGACCGCTTGGCCGCCTTGGCCGGCAAGGGCCGAACCGCTGGCTGGGGTCGCTACGAAACCGCGCAAGAGTAGCACGCGGGTTCCTGAACCTGAACGCAAGGGACACACTGTCCCGCCGTTGTCAACAGCGCCGTTCAAACTGACCGGTCGGCCCGCAACCGGGCCGACCGGCCCAAAGGCCCCGGCGCCTGAGCGCCGGGGCAAAGGTGCCCTGGGGGCCGGGGACGAGTCCGGCCCGGGGTTTGGAGCAGAAGCTAGCGTTTAGAAGCTAGGAGATAGCGAAAACCGCTCTCCTACCTCCTACCTCGTATCCGCTAACTCCCAGCCTTCAGTCCGCCTGCCGGCGCAGGAACGCCGGGATGTCCAGGTAGCTGTTGTCGCTGCCGAAGTCCGCCACCGCCGGGCCGGTCGGCTCCTGGCGGGCGCTGCCGCGCAGGTTGCCGCCGAAGCTCGGCATCGGCGCGTGGCCGACGTCGTCCATCGCCGAGAACTCGGGCTGGCCGGTGGTGGCGTTGCGCACCAGCTGGATCGGCGCGCGCTGCGCTTCGCGCTCGTAGCCGGCGCCGTGGCCGCGCACCGACTGCTTGGCGACCACGCGGTTGAGGCCGGTGGCGACCACGGTGACCTTGACCTCGTCCTGCATGTCCGGATCGAGCACGGTGCCGATGACCACGGTCGCGTCTTCGGAGGCGAAGTTCTCGATGGTGCGGCCGACCTCGTCGAACTCGGCCATGGTGAAGTCCGGGCCGGCGGTGATGTTGACCAGGATGCCGTTGGCGCCGGCCAGATTGACGTCGTCGAGCAGCGGGTTCTGGATCGCCGACTCGGCCGCGGCCTGGGCGCGGTCGTCGCCGCGCGCGGCGCCGGTGCCCATCATCGCCAGACCCATCTCGCTCATCACCGTGCGCACGTCGGCGAAGTCGACGTTGATCAGGCCCGGACGCACGATCAGATCGGCGATGCCCTGCACGGCGCCGAGCAGCACGTCGTTGGCGGCGCGGAAGGCCTGGATCATCGTGGCGTTGCGGCCGAGCACGGTGATCAGCTTCTCGTTGGGGATGGTGATCAGCGAGTCGCAGTGGTGGCTCAGTTCCTCGATGCCCTTGAGCGCCACCTGCATGCGGCGGCGGCCCTCGAACGGGAACGGCTTGGTGACCACGGCGACGGTCAGGATGCCCATCTCCTTGGCCAGCTGCGCCACCACCGGCGCGGCGCCGGTGCCGGTGCCGCCGCCCATGCCGGCGGTGATGAACACCATGTCGGCGCCGGTCAGCGCGTCCATGATGCGCTCGCGGTCTTCCAGCGCGGCCTGGCGACCGACTTCCGGATTCGCGCCCGCGCCCAGGCCCTTGGTGACGTTGCTGCCAAGCTGCAGTTGCAGCTTGGCGCCGCAGTTCTTGATCGCCTGCGCGTCGGTGTTGGCGGTGATGAATTCCACGCCATCGACGTTGCCGCTGACCATGTGCGCCACGGCGTTGCCGCCGCCGCCGCCCACGCCGACGACCTTGATGACCGCGTTCGGGGCCATTTTTTCAACCAATTCGAAATGTGCCATGTCCTCGTCCTCGTGTTTTATGTACAGCTAGTTATGGTTGGGGGAACCTTGCTGCGGTGGTGCGCCGTCTGTGCGGCTTGGTGGAGCGGGGTACAAAAAAGCGGGGTTGGGGGTTGGGGAACTGGAGTCGCGTGGGCGGGCGGTGCCCACGCTCGGGAACGTCGGATCGGGAGCGAGCTGAGCGTCGAGCCGCGACGCATCGCCAGTTCCCCAATCCCCATTCCCGCTTTTCATTCCCGCTTCCTCAAAACTCGCCGCGATACCAATTCTTCAACTTGCTCAGAAAACTCCCGGCGCGCCCGGTCGAAATCACCGGCCGGCGCGGGTTCTCGATCTGGCTGCCCATCAGCAGCAGGCCCACGCCGGTGGCGTGGACCGGGTTGCCGACCACCTCGCCCAGGCCGGTGACGTGCTGGGGGATGCCCACCCGCACCGGCATCTGCAGCATTTCCTCGGCCAGCTCGACCACGCCTTCCATCTTCGCCGCGCCGCCGGTCAGGACCATGCCGGCGCGCACGTGGTGCTCGAAGCCCGAGCGGCGCAGTTCGGCCTGGATCATTTCGAAGATTTCCTCGTAGCGCGCCTGCACCGCCTGCGCCAGCGAGTGGCGCGGCATGCGCCGCGGCGGCCGGTCGCCGACGCTGGGCACCTGGATGGATTCCTCGGCGGTCGCCATCTGCGCCAATGCGCAGGCATAACGGACCTTGATCTGCTCGGCCTCCGGGGTCGGCGTGCGCAGCATGTGGGCGATGTCTTCGGTGACCTTGTCGCCGGCGATCGGCAGGCTCGCGCTGTGGGCGATGGCGCCCTGCACGAACACCGAGATGTCGGTGGTGCCGGCGCCGATGTCGACCAGGATCACGCCGAGCTCGCGCTCGTCGCTGGTGAGCACCGCGTTGCTGGAAGCCAGCACGCCGAGGATCAGATCGTCCACCTGCAGGCCGCAGCGCTGCACGCACTTGCTGATGTTGGCCGCGGCCGACTGCGCGCACACCACCAGGTGCGCGTGCACCTCCAGGCGCACGCCGGTCATGCCGACCGGGTTGCGGATGCCTTCCTGCGAATCGTCGAGCACGTAGTCGCGCGGGATCGCGTGCAGGATCTTCTGGTCGGCCGGGATCGCCACCGCCTTGGCCGCTTCCAGCACCCGGTCGAGATCGCCGTAGGTGACCTCGCCGTCGCGGATCGGGGCGATGCCCTGCGAGTTGCGGCACTGGATGTGGTTGCCGGAGATCGAGGCGTAGACCGAGCGGATCTCGCAGCCGGCCATCAGCTCGGCTTCCTCGATCGCGCGCTGGATCGACTGCACGGTGGATTCGATGTCGACCACCACGCCGCGCTTGAGCCCGCGCGATTCGTGCGAACCGATGCCGATGACTTCGATCGGATTTCCGGGCGAATACTCGCCCACCAGCGCCACCACCTTGGAGGTGCCGATGTCGAGGCCAACGATGAGCGACTTGTCGCCTTTGCGGTTCATGACTGTCCTTGCTGCTTCGGTGCGGCCGCCGGCGCCTGTTGCGCGGGCGCCCACGTCAGCGAAAAACCATTGGTGTAGCGAAGATCGGCGCGTTCGAGCACCTGCGCCTTCTGCGCGGTGAGCTGCGGCAGCATGTGCACGAAGCGGCTCAGGCGCGAACGCTGCTCGGTGCGGCCGATGACGATGCGCGCGCCGTTGCTCAGGCCCATCGTCCAACTGCCGCGCTGATCGACTTCCAGCTCGCGCACTTCCAGCCCGACCGGCGCGAACAGCTCGCGCGACTCGTTGTACAGCGCCACCACGTCGGCGACCCGGCCGTCGGGCCCGCCGAACTGCGGCAGCTTGTCCGGCACCTGCAGATCCTTGCCGAGCGGGAACAGGCGGCCCTGCTCCGACAGCAAACGATCCTGGCCCCAGCGCGCGAACGGCTTGTGCTCGATCACCGTCACCTCGAGCACGTCCGGCCAGCGCTTGCGCACCTCGGCGCGCTCGACCCACGGCAGCTTCGACACCGCGTCCTGCGCCTTGGGCAGGTCGACCGCGAAGAAGCCGCGCTGGGCGTAGGGCAGCAGGGTCTTGCGCAGCGCCGCCGCGTCGACCCGCTCGAACTCGCCGGTCACGCGCAAGCGCTTGAGCGGCCACTGGTTCGCGCCGATCCAGCCGTTCAACACGGCTACGACCGGCAGCGCCACCAGAGCCAGCGCCAGCACCCATCCGACGAGTCGCAGCAGGGCGTTCACGCCGCGCCACCTCCCGCGATCTCGCTGGACGCGCTCACGGTGGCTTCCAGCACGCGCCAGCACAGCTCGTCGTACTCGATGCCGATCTGGCGCGCGGCCTTGGGCACCAGCGAGTGGCTGGTCATGCCCGGTGCGGTGTTCACTTCGATCAGATAGAACTTGCCGTCGCGATCGCGCATGAAATCGACGCGGCCCCAGCCCTTGCAGCCGGCGGCGACGAAGGCCTGCATCGCCAGGCGGCGGATCTCGTCTTCGGCGGCGCCGTCCAGGCCCGGACACAGGTACTGGGTGTCCTCGGCGATGTACTTGGCATGATAGTCGTACCACTCGCCCTTGGGCACGATCCGGATCGACGGCAGCGCGGTGTAGCCCTCGCCGTCGATCAGCACCGCGACGGTGAGCTCGTCGCCGACGATCATCTGCTCCATCAGCATCTCGCCCGGATAGCGCGCGGCCAGGGCCACGGCCTCGTCGATGTCGGCGTCCTTGAGCACGCGCGACACGCCGACGCTGGAGCCTTCGCACGAGGGCTTGATGATGACCGGCAGGCCGATCTCGCCGGCCGCGGCGTGCACGTCGTCGCCCTTGGCGATGCGCTTGAAGCGCGGGGTCGGCAGGCCGGCGCCGATCCACACCTGCTTGGTGCGGATCTTGTCCATCGCCAGCGCCGAGCCGAGCACGTCCGAGCCGGTGTAGGGAACGCCGAGCGCTTCGAGCACGCCTTGCAGCACGCCGTCTTCGCCGCCGCCCTTGTTGCCGTGCAGGATGTTGAACACGCGGTCCACGCCGCCCACCCGGATCTGTTCGATCAACGCCGGGATGCCGTCGACCGCGAACGCGTCCACGCCGCGCGAGCGCAGCGCGTCGAGCACGCCGCGGCCGGAATCCAGCGACACCTCGCGCTCGGCGCTGGTGCCGCCCATGAGCACGGCGACGCGGCCGAACACGGCCGGATCGGTGACGCGCAGCGGGGCGAACTTGACGACACTCACTTCGACTCTCCTTGGAAACCGTTGCTGGCGAGCTGCTGCGCCGCCGCGCCGATGTCGCCGGCGCCCATCAGCAACAGCAGGTCGCCGTCGTTCAATACGTCCGGCAGCACGCCGGCCAGATCGGCGGCGCCGCCGACCACGACCGGGTCGATGCGGCCGCGCGCGCGGATCGCGCGCGCCAGCGATTTCGCATCGGCGCCGGCGATCGGCGCTTCGCCGGCCGGATAGACCTCGGTCAGCACCAGCGCGTCCACCGACGACAGCACCGCGGCGAAGTCGTCGAACAGGTCGCGGGTGCGGCTGTAGCGGTGCGGCTGGAACGCCACCACCAGGCGCTTGTCCGGCCAGCCGCCGCGGGCGGCGGCGAACACCGCTTCCAGCTCCTTCGGGTGATGGCCGTAGTCGTCGACCAACTGCACGGTCGCGCCCTTGTCGGTCTTGATCTGCGCCAGCAGGTTGAAGCGGCGGCCGATGCCGGCGAACTTCTCCAGCGCGCGCGCGATCGCCTCGGGCTGCACGCCGAGCTGCCACGCCACCGAAGCGGCGGCCAGCGCGTTGAGCACGTTGTGGCGGCCCGGCAGGGCCAGGGTCACCGCGGTGCGGGTGGCGTCGGGCAGGCACAGGGTGAAGCGCATCGCGCCGCCGTGCTGGCTGACGTCTTCGGCGCGCACGTCGGCCTCGTCGCTGAAGCCGTAGGTCATCACGTGGCGCGGGGTGTCCGCGGCCAGCCGGGCGACGTTGGCGTCGTCGATGCACAGCACCGCCAGGCCGTAGAACGGCAGCCGGTGCAGGAATTCCTCGAACGCGGCCTGGACCTTGGCGAAATCGCCGCCGTAGTTCTCCAGGTGGTCGGCGTCGATGTTGGTGACGATGGCGATCTGCGGGTTCAGGCGCAGGAAGCTGCCGTCGCTCTCGTCGGCCTCGGCCACCAGCCACTGGCCGCCGCCGAGGCCGGCGTTGGCGCCGGCGGCGAGCAGCTTGCCGCCGATCACGAAGGTCGGGTCGATGCCGCCTTCGGCCAGCACGCTGGCGGTCAGCGAGGTGGTGGTGGTCTTGCCGTGGGTGCCGGCCACGGCGATGCCGCGGCGGAAGCGCATCAGTTCGGCCAGCATTTCCGCGCGCGGCACCACCGGAATGCGCTGGGCGCGCGCTTCCATCAGCTCGGGGTTGTCGCGCTTGATCGCGCTGGACACCACCACGCAGTCGGCGCCGAGCACGTTGGCCGCGGCGTGGCCGCGGTGCACGGTCGCGCCCATCGACGCCAGGCGCCGGGTCACCGCGTTGTCGGCCATGTCCGAACCGGACACCTGGTAGCCCAGCGTGCACATGACTTCGGCGATGCCGCTCATGCCGGTGCCGCCGATGCCGACGAAGTGCACGCGCGGGAACGCCTTGGCCAGGTCGCCGGTGTGCTGCAGGCGGCGGCGGAGGGCGGTGCTCATGGCGTGGGGTCCGAAGTCAGAAGGTTGGAACGCATGCTTGGGGAATGGATTTGCAAACGGGTCATGTCGCGCGCGCCTGAAGGGGCGCGCAGAGTAATCAGCCCGGGTGAAGCGGCGGCGAAGACGCGCGCCTGGATTACGCAAACCCGCTCGCTGCGTGGGTGCTGAGAACGCTTCATCGCGTCGACTCCAGCACCGCATCGGCGACCCGCTCGGCCGCGTCGGGCTTGGCGATCGCGCGCGCGGCCTCGGCCATCTGCAGCAGCACGCCGCGCTCGGCGAGGATTTCGATGGTCGCCGACAGGCGCGCGCCGAGGTCGTCGCCGGCTTGCGGCAGCAACTGCGCCGCGCCGCGGTCGACCAGATAACGCGCGTTCTTGGTCTGGTGGTCGTCCACCGCCTGCGGGAACGGCACCAGCACGCTGCCGACGCCGGCCGCGCACAGCTCGGCCAGGGTCAACGCGCCGGCGCGGCAGACGACCAGGTCGGCCCAGGCGTAGGCGGCCGCCATGTCGGCGATGAAAGGCTCCAGCGACGCGGCGACGCCGGCCTTCGCATAGGCCTCCTGCGCATCGGCCAGCAGCTTCTCGCCGCACTGGTGGCGCACCTCGCACGGCACCCGCCCGCGCAGGCCGGCGACGGCTTCGGGCACCGCGCGGTTCAGGGCGCGCGCGCCCTGGCTGCCGCCGAGCACCAGCAGCTTGAGCGGGCCGCTGCGGTCGGCGAAGCGCTGCGCCGGCGGCGCGATCGCGGCGATCTCGGCGCGCACCGGGTTGCCGACGACCTCGTCGTTGGGACCGAAGGTGTCGGGGAAACCGGTGAGCACGCGGCGGGCGAAGCGCGACAACACGCGATTGGTCATGCCCGGCGCGCGGTTTTGTTCGTGCACGATCAGCGGCAGCCCGGCCAGCCGCGCGGCCAGGCCGCCGGGGCCGGCGGCGTAACCGCCGAAGCTGACCACCGCGCGCGGCTGGCGCTGGCGCAGCACGCGGCCGGCCGCGCGCACCGAGGCGGCGATGCGCAACGGCGCGCGCAGCAGTGTGGCCACGCCCTTGCCGCGCACTCCGCTGATGGCGAGGGTGTCGATCTCGATGCCGTGCTGCGGCACCAAGCGGGTTTCCATGCCGCCGTCGGCGCCCAGCCACGACACCGGCACGCCGCGCGCGCGCAGCGCCTTGGCCACGGCCAGGCCCGGGAAGATATGGCCGCCGGTGCCGCCGGCGAGGATCAGCACGGGACGCTCGCTGCCGGGACGCTGGATCGCGCTCATGCGGTCCTCCCCAGGGACGGTTCGACCCGGTCGCGCAAACGGCTGGTGCCGCGCGCGGCGCCCGCGGCCGCCGCGGCCGGCGCCGG
>NZ_LXSD01000469.1:0-620 GCF_017168095.1 Lysobacter enzymogenes
CCATCGGCGCGGACCGGCAGCGGCGATCGGCGCGGCCGCGGATGCCGGCGCAGCCGCGACTCGCGCGCAGCGGCATCGGGGCGGCCGACGTCCGCGCCGATACGCCCGCGTACGACGGCGGCGCGGTTTTTTCCCGAGAGAAATCGATGCGCATGCGAAAACGTTCGCGCTGCGCGCCGAGCCGAACGATGCCGGCGCCGGTCCTTGCCGGGTTGCCGAAAGCGGCGCGCCGCGCCTCGCGCTGAGGTGGCGGAGCTCTGCGCGAACCAGGTCGCCGGGCTTCGCGGCGCCCGCTGGCGGCGGCGCCGCCGGTTCGCGACGCAGCGGCGAGCACGCGCGCGGCGACGTTACGCCGACGTCAACAACGCGCGTGCGAATGCCACCTCGTATTCGCATTCGTGCGAACGTGCGGCGGCGTGCGAGCCGGCGCCGTGCCCGCATCAGCGCCGGCGCTCGCATCGCGGCGCGACTCAAGCCGCTGACGATGGGAAGGTCGGGACGCGACGGCGCCGTCGTCAGGATCGCCAGGCGCCGGGCAACGGGACGACTTGCCGCGGCGCGACGACCGCGCGCGCCGGCGGCGCCGACGCTGATGCCGGCGGCGGCGCCCACGCAGGCCT
>NZ_LXSD01000470.1:0-5687 GCF_017168095.1 Lysobacter enzymogenes
GCGCCGTCGCGCGGCTAGCCATGCCGGCGCCGCTCCCGGCCGCGCTGCGGCCGCGCGAACTGCTCGCCGCCGCCGCACTGGCCGCGGTGCTGACGCTGGCCCACGTGCGCTTCGGCCAGGGCCTCAACGATCTGCTGCCGCTGCTGGGGCTGTACCTGCTGGCAGTGCTGGCCGCCTGGTACGACGGCGTGCGCGGCGGCGCCGTGGCAGTCGCCGCGGCGCTCGCCGCGATCGTGTTCTGGCCGGGGTTGAGGGTGCAGATCGGCGTGGCCGGCTGCGCCTTGTTCCTGTGCGCGGCCAGCGCCTTGGTCTGGATCGCCGCCGCGCTGCGGCGCCGGCGCAACCGCCTGCGCCTGCAGCAGGAGCAATGGTCGACGGTGCTGGCCGGGGTCGGCGACGGCGTGATGCTGATCGGCGGCGACGGACGCATTCTCTATCTCAATCCGGCCGCAGCGCGGTTGCTCGATGTCGATCCCGAGCGGGTGCGCGGACGCGACGCGGGCGTAGCGATCGAAGGCTGGCCGCCGGCGCTGCCGGCGCAGCCCGGCCCGCTGCCGTTGCGCGGCGCCGGCGACCGCCCGCTGCAGGCCGAAGCGGTGCCGCTGCAAGGCCCGCGCGATGCGTTCTCCGGCCACGCCGTATTCCTGCGCGCGCCGCGCGGCGCCGAGGAAGGCATGAGCGAGCGGCGCCTGCGCGCGGTGTTCGATACCGACCTGTGGGGCGTGTGCTTCGCCGATGCGCAGGGCGGTCGCTGGTGGGCCAATCCCGGCTTCGAGCGCATGCTCGCACCCGCCGCCGACGACCCCGCGCCGATGCGCGGGCAATCGCTGGAACAACTGGGAATACCGGCCGAATTGCTGCAGCGGCTGCAGCGCGACGGCGCGTTCGAACCGGTCGAAGTGGCGCTGCCCGAGCGCGGCGGCGAACCGGCCTGGATGCTGCTCGCCGGGGAGGCCTTGTCCGAACGCGACGTCGCCCTGCTCGCGCTGGACATCGGCGAGCGCAAGCGCAGCGATGCGGCCCTGCGCGCGCAACGCCTGCTCATGCGCGCCTTGATCGACCGGATTCCGGCGCTGGTGGCCTATGTCGACCCGCGTCGGCGCTATCGCCTGTGCAACCGCGCCTACCGGCGCTGGTTCGGCGACCGCCGGCTGCAGGGCCTGACCCTGGACGATGCGCATCCGGCGCCGGAGCTGGCGCCGTACCTGCCGCTGCTGGAGCGCGCCTTCGCCGGCCAGGCGGTGCGTTTCCCGCTGGAGTTGTCGCGGCACGGCCAGCAGCGGCATTTCGACGTGCAGTTCGTGCCGCACCGGCCCGACGGCGACGCAGTCGAAGGCGTGGTGGTGCATGCGCTGGACGTCACTGCGCGGGTCGAGGCCGCGCGCCGGGTCGAGGCCAGCGAGCGCCGCTTCCGCAGTCTGGCGGTGGCCGGCGCCGGGCTGGTCTGGTTCGCCGATGGCGCCGGACGCCTGTTGGATGCGCCGGGCTGGGAAGAGCTCACGGGGCAATCGCGCGCGCAGGCGAGCGGCGACGGCTGGCTCGCTGCAGTCGACCCGCTCGACCGCGCCCGCGTGCGCGAGGCCTGGCACGACAGCGTGCGCGCGCCGCGGCCGGAACTGCTCGACCTGGAATTCCGCGTGCTCACCGCTCACGGCGAGCCGCGCCACGTCGCCCTGCGCGCGGTGCCGGTCACCGACGACGCCGGCCAGGCGCTGGAATGGATCGGCGGCCTGCGCGACATCCACGAGCGGCGCGTGTTCGAAGAACAGCTGCGCCGCGCCGAAGCCGAGCAGCACGCGCTGCTGGACAACGTGCCCAAGATGGTCTGGATCGCCGAGCCCGACGGCGCGATCCGCTACCAGAACCGCCGCTGGTACGAATACACCGGCCTGGGCGGCGACCAGGACTGGCGCGACATCTGCCATCCTGAAGACCTGCACGACGGCGTGCGCCATTGGGACGAGGCCATCCGCACCGGCCGCCCGCTCAATGTCGAACTGCGCTTTCGCCGCGCCGACGGCCAGTACCGCTGGCATATCGTGCGCGGCCAGCCGTTGCTGGACTCGCACGGCCGGCTGCGCTGCTGGTACGGCGCCAGCACCGACATCGAGGACCAGAAGCGCGCGCTGGCGATGATGGCCGCGGCCAACCAGCGGATCAGCCGTTTCCTCGCCGTGCTCAGCCACGAGTTGCGCAATCCGCTGTCGGGCGTGGCCGCGGCCGGCGAGTTGCTGCAACGCGCCGACCTCGACGCGGCGCAGCGCGAGCGCGCGCTGGCGACGCTGGTGCGGCAGAACCGGCATGTGCAGCGCATGGTCGAAGACCTGCTCGATGTCGCCCGGGTCACCCAGGGCGGCCTGGAACTGCGCAGCGAAACGCTGGATCTGCGCTCGTTGCTGGAGGAAGTGCGCGAAGACAACCGGCTGCGCGCCGACGCCGCCGGCGTCGTCCTCGATCCGCTCGCCGGTCTGGCGCGCGCGCCCGTGCACGGCGACCGCGCGCGCCTGCGCCAGGTGTTCGACAACCTCGTGTCCAACGCGATCAAGGCGAGCGCGCCCGGCCAGCGGATCGGTTTGTCGCTGCGGCCGGCGGCGCTGGCCGACGGCGGCGAGGGCGTGCGCGTGGAAGTGCGCGATCGGGGCCAGGGACTGGACCGGGAGATCGCCGCGCACTTGTTCGAGCCGTTCGTGCAGACGCCGGGCTGGCGTTCGCGCGGGCTCGGGCTCGGCCTGAGCATCGTCAAGACCCTGGTCGAGCGCCACGGCGGCCAGGTCGCCGCGCGCAGCCGCGGGCCGGGGCTCGGCGCCAGCTTCGAAGTCGACCTGCCGCTTGCGGCCAGCGCGGCCGCCGATGGCGATGCGGCGCCCACGCCGGCGCCGGCGCCGCGGTGCGGCCGGATCCTGATCGTCGACGACGAAGTCGATACCGCCGATGCATTGGCCACGCTGCTGGCGCTGGAAGGCCATCGCGTGCGTACCGCCGGCGACGGCGAGCAGGCGCTGTCGCTATGGAGCGAAGAACCGGCCGAGGTGGTGGTATGCGACCTGGAACTGCCGGGCCCGCTCAACGGCTGCGATGTCGCGCGCGCGCTGCGCGCCGCGCCGCACTCGCCGTACCTGATCGCCTACAGCGGTTACGGGCTGGCCGAGGATCGCGCACGTACCCGCGAGGCAGGCTTCGACGAGCATCTGATCAAGCCGGCGCCGATCGAGCGCATCCAGGCGGCGCTGCAGCGCGGGCTCGGCATGGCGCCGCCGGCGCCTTGAGCGTGAATCGCTGACGGCTCAGCGGCGCCGGTTCGAAGCCGCTGCACCCCGCGTCGCGGCCGCCAAGGCCGCGACGCGGGGCGTGCCCGGCTCAGTGCGGCTGAGTCGAACCGGACGACGGCGAGGCGCTGCCGCTGGTGCCGGCATCGGTGCCGGCGGCGGTTCCGGCGCCCGCGCTGCGGCCGGCGTTTGCCTGCGCCGACGACGACTGCGTCGAAGGCGCCTGCGCCTGGGAGCCCTGCGCCGCGGTGGCCTGGCCGAAGCGACCGGCGTTCTCGCGCCGGCCGCCGCTTTCCGGTCCGGCCGCGAGCACCGCATGGTCGCGGCCGCGCACGCGGATGCGGTTGTCGACGTCCTTGACTCCGCCGCAGGCATCGGCGATGTCCTCGGCGCGATGCTTCATCCAGCGATCGTCGACTTCGCCGCTCAGCACCACGACGCCCTGCTGGCAGACGACCTCGATATCGCTGGCATCGATCAACGCGTCTTCGGTCAGCCGTTCGTTGAGGTCTTCCTCGATGCGCTGGTCCGAACGCGCATAACTGCGCGGACCGCGTCCGCGGTGGTTGCGCGCGCCCTGCTCGCGATAGGCCGACTGCACGTCCTCGGCGCGCTCGCGCGACCACTCGCGGTTGGGCTCGAAGCCCGCGCCATAGGCCGAACCGGCGACCTCGCCGCCGGCGTCGGCGTAACCGGACGAACGGCCGTAGCCCTCGCCCATGCGCCGGCTGCCGGCGCGGAAGTCCTCGCCGTGGCGTGCGCGGCGCGGGTCGAACTCGTCGTAGCCGTGCGGACGCTCGCGGCCGCGGCTCTCGCCGCCGTAGACGTAGTAGCCGTGGCGCGGATCGCCCTGGTGCGGCGAACCGCCCGGCGCGTCGCCGCGGTCGTCTTCCCAGCCGACCGACTGCGAGCGCTCGTCGAAGCCGCCGGCGCGCCAGCCGCTGTCGTCGTACTCGCCGCCGCGCCGGCCGCGCAGCGGCACGCCGGGGCCGTAGGCGCCGTAGAGGCCGCGCTCGCCGGGCTGGCGCGATTGCATCGCGCGCGGTTCGCGCTCGCGACCCGGCGCGCCGTCGTCGCGGCCGCCGTAGTCGCGATCCATGCGCGGGCCGCGGCCGGCGCCCGGGTCGGATCCGTCGCGCTCGCGATAGCCCGCGACGTAGCCCTCGCCGTTGTCGCGCCGGTAATGCGCGCCGTGGTCTGCGCCGTAGTCAGCGTCGTAATCTGCGCCGTACTCGCGGGCGTACCCGCCGCCGCGCCCTCGATCGTCCGCGCTGGCATGGCCGTACTCGCGGCCGCGTTCGCGGTCGTGTCCGCGCGCGGGGTCGTAGGCGTAATCGGCATCGCCGGTACGCGCCGCCTGGCGCTGCTTGTCGTGCATCCACGACTCGTCCTCACCGCCGCGGCGGCGCTGGGCTTGGGTTTCGCGGCCGCCCGGGCCTTGTCGCTGGGTCATGTCCTCGCTCCTGTCGTCGTTCGACCAAGTCTGGTTCAACCATGCGCGGCCCCTGTCCAGGGCGCGCGCGCCGAGCCGCAATGCCTCATGGGCGACGGCCTTGAATTCTCCGGTGCCGGCGACGTCGCCGTGCCGGTCGTTTCCGCTGTTGCGCACTGAGGTGTCCTCCACCATCGATAGGTCTGTCCGCGCGACGCACTTTGCCGCCGCGCCTGCCCGATGAGCCGCAAGTCGCGTGCCAACCCCGCGACAACGCCACAGCTGCGGCGCCGGGTCGCGAACGCGGCAACTCTTGCGTGGCGCTGCACATTCTTCGCGCCGCGACCGCGTTGCGAATCCCGAGCCGGTCACGCCTGGTCCAGCGCCCGCGCCAGCGCGGTCAGGTCGCGCACCAGTTCGCGATAACGCTGTTCGCGCGCCGGCCCCGGCGAGCGCAGGATCGCGGCGGGATGCCAGCTCGCCATCGCCCGGCTGCGCGCGTCCAGGGCGATCCAGCGGCCGCGTTCGCGGCTGAGCCGGAACGAGGCGCCGAACAGGGTCTGCGCCGCCATCGCACCCAAGGCCAACGCCAGCGACGGCCGCAGCCGCAGCCATTCCGCCGCCAGCCACAGCCGGCAGGCCTCCTGCTCGTGCGCATCGGCGCGGTCGTGCATGCGGCGTTTGCCGCGGCGCTGGAACTTGAAATGCTTGACCGCATTGGTGAGGTAGAGCGTCGCGCGGTCGAGGCCGGCCTCGGCCAGGGCGCGATCGAGCAAGCGCCCGGCGGGGCCGACGAACGGCCGGCCGCTGCGGTCTTCCTCGTCGCCGGGCTGCTCGCCGATCAGCATCGCCCGAGCGCGCGCCGGCCCTTCGCCGAATACGGTCGCGGTAGCGTCGCGCCATAACGGACACGCACGGCATTGCGCGGCCTGCGCGCGCAGCGCGCGCAGGCTGGCGCGCGGCACCGGCGCAGCGGCCGGCTTGGCGAA
>NZ_LXSD01000471.1:0-3989 GCF_017168095.1 Lysobacter enzymogenes
GTGGGCTCGCGCACGGGCCGGTCGCGGCTGAGCAGCGCGCCGGCGCCGGCGCGGCGCGTGCCCGGATGCGCTACGCTTTGCGCCCCTGCCCGAGCCGCCGACGATGTCCGTAGAGAAGAACCAGCGCGAACTGGAAAGCGGTATCCATACCGACCTGCACGGGCACATCACCTACGGCGGCTATCTGCAACTGGACAAGCTGCTGTCGGCGCAGCGTCCGCTGTCGCAGCCGGGCCATCACGACGAAATGCTGTTCATCGTCCAGCACCAGGTGGCGGAGCTGTGGATGAAGCTGATCATCCACGAACTCAGCGCCGCGCTCGAACACCTGCGCCGCGACGAGGTCTGGCGCTGCCAGAAGGTGCTGGCGCGCTGCAAGCAGGTGCTGCGCCAGCTGATCGAGCAATGGTCGGTGCTGGAGACGCTGACGCCGTCGGAATACATGGGCTTCCGCGAAACCCTGGGGCCGTCCTCGGGCTTCCAGTCGCTGCAGTACCGCACCATCGAATTCATGCTCGGCAACAAGAACGAGGCGATGCTCAAGGTGTTCGCCCACGACCCGCAGGGCCAGGCGGAACTGCAGCGCGCGCTGGCCGCGCCGAGCCTGTACGACGAATTCCTGATGTACCTGGCGCGCTTCGGCCACGCCGTGCCGGCCGAGCACCTGCAGCGCGACTGGCGCCAGCCGCACGTGGCCGACGCGCAGTTGCAGCCGGTGTTCGAACGCATCTACGAGAACACCGACCTGTATTGGCGCGAGTACGCGCTGTGCGAAGACCTGGTCGACCTGGAAACCCAGTTCCAGCTGTGGCGTTTCCGCCACATGCGCACGGTGATGCGCATCATCGGCTTCAAGCGCGGCACCGGCGGCTCCAGCGGCGTCGGCTTCCTCAAGCAGGCGCTGGAGCTGACCTTCTTCCCGGAACTGTTCTCGGTGCGCACCAGCATCGGCCCCGGCGGCGACTACGGCGCCGCGCCGCGCGAGTGACCCGCCCGTAGCTTGCTGTAGGAGCGGCGCGAGTCGGGACCGCGAACCCTCGGCCTTGAGGCTCGAGTCGGCCCGACAGGGCGCTGGCTGCGGGCGAGCGGCGGCGTAGGTGTGGTTTCGCGGTCGCGGCTTGCGCCGCTCCTACAGGGAGCTATCGGCGTTTCGGGCAAACCATGACAGTTGTCACCCGATGGCGGCATAAAGGCCGCCGTTCGCGCGACTTTCGCGTTATGGACACGCAAAAATCTTCCCCATTCAGACACTTGCGCGGGTAAATGTTGCGACGCAGCATGCCGTCCGCACTTTCACGAATGTTTGACGCCGCCCGCCTGTGCCGGTAAATCTCCCCGGCCCGTGCCGTCGGCGTGGGATTTTCATTCAGTTTCCACACCGATCAGGGGACACCGCATGAGCGGAGCCGCGACACCGACCCAGGGCCAGGCGCCCATTCCCGAATTCTCCACGCGCCTGGGGCATCCCAAGCCGCTGTGGATGCTGTTCATGACCGAATTCTGGGAGCGCTTCGCCTTCTACGGCATTCGCTGGGCGCTCGTGCTGTACATCGTCCACCAGTTCCATGGCGGCGACGCGGCCGGCGAAGCGCCGGCCAACCGCATCTACGGCGCCTACCTGGCCCTGGTCTACGCCGCGGCGATCTTCGGCGGCTACATCGCCGACCGCGTGCTCGGCTACCAGCGCTCGATCCTGCTCGGCGCGGTCATCATGTCGGCCGGCTTGTTCATGATCGCGCTGCCGAACGAGCAGATCTTCAAGCTCGGCCTGGCCACGATCATCTGCGGCAACGGCCTGTTCAAGCCGAACATCTCGACCATGGTCGGCAAGCTCTACGCGGTCGGCGACGAGCGCCGCGACTCGGGCTTCACCATCTTCTACATGGGCATCAACCTCGGCGCGATGCTGGCGCCGCTGCTGACCCAGTACCTGGCCAAGAAGATCTTCGGCAGCGAAGCGCTGCCGGACTACAAGATGGTGTTCATCGCCGCCGGCGTGGGCATGCTGATCAGCCTGGTGTGGTTCTGGTTCGGCCGCGCCGGCCTCAAGGGCATCGGCGTGCCGCCGGAAGGCCAGCAGGATCCGCGCAAGGTCGTGTACGTGTTCCTCGGCGCGCTGGTCGCGATCCCGGCGGTGTACTTCCTGCTGGCGATGGGCGCCACCGCGCTGCAGGGCGTGCTGACCGCGATGTTCCTGGGCCTGTGCGGCCTGCTGCTGGTGGAAGGCTTCCGCGAAGGCGCGCAGCAGCGCGACAAGGTCGTCGCGATGCTGATCATCTTCACCTTCAACATCCTGTTCTGGATGTTCTTCGAACAGGCCGGCAGCTCCTTCACCTTCCTCGCCGACAAGATCGTCGACCGCGACATCTTCAGCGGCGCCCTCGCCGACCTGGTCTTCAGCCTCAGCGGCGAACGGGTGTTCCCGACCGCGTGGTTCCAGTCGGTCAACTCGATCGCGATCATCACCCTGGCTCCGCTGATCGCCTGGATCTGGGTGGCGATGGGCCGGGCCAATCCCTCGATCCCGCGCAAGTTCGGCCTGGGCCTGATCTTCAACGGCCTGGCCTTCCTGCTGCTGATGTTCGCCCTCGGCAGCCTGCTCAGCGACGGCAAGATCCCGTTCTGGACCCTGTTCGCGGTGTACTGGATCCAGTCCATCGGCGAGCTGTGCCTGTCGCCGATCGGCCTGTCGATGGTGACCAAGCTGGCGCCGGTGCGCCTGGTCGGCTTCGGCATGGGCGGCTGGTTCCTGTCGACCGGCATCGGCAACAACCTCTCGGGCATCTTCGCCGGCCACGTCAGCGGCGAAGGCGGCATGACCACGACCTCGGCGCTGAGCGGCTACACCTTCGGCTTCTGGGCCCTGGTCGGCGCCGGCGCGCTGCTGTTCCTGATCGCGCCGCTGGTGCAGAAGCTGATGCACGGCGTGAAGTAAGGCCGGTGCGGGTTTGAATGCGCGAACGGCGGCCTTCGGGCCGCCGTTTTCGTTGGCGCGCGGCTGGATGCGCGGCCGTGGAATGCGCGATAGTCGGGCCCACGGCGAGGATCGCCGGGAGCGAGGACGATGGGCAGCGTAAGCATCTTCCACTGGCTGGTCTTGCTGGTGCTGGTCGGCGGCGCCGCGGGCGTCGCAGCGCTGATCGTCGTGCTCGCCAACCGGCGCAAATAAGCGCCCAGCCGAACCGCAGCGACCGCCCCGACCGCCCCCTGTAGGAGCGGCGCAAGCCGCGACCGCGAAACCTCGCCCGCGGCGCCGCCTGCCTGGCCACGCCCCTCTACACCGTCATTCCGGCGCACGCCGGAATCCATTTTGCCGTTGCTCTGATCGCACCACTTACGGGCAACGGCAAAATCAAAATGGATTCCGGCGTGCGCCGGAATGACGGTGGAGGGATGGCTGGGTTCGCCGGAATGACGGTGGAGGGATGGCCGGGAAAGTGGCGGCGGGCGAGAAGCGACGCCTCAGCGCGCTTCCGCCGCCATCTCCGCCTCGGCCTGCATCTCCAGCTCGTCCAGCCGGTCCAGCAGCCGGAACAGCGCCTCGCGCTCGACCGTCTCGATCCCGGCCAGCAGCCGCTGCTCGAACGCCAGCGCCATCGGCGCGACCTCGTCGTAGATCTTGTAGCCGTCCGGCGACAGCTGCAGCACCGAGCGGCGGCGGTCGTCGTCGTGGGTGTCGCGCTCCAGCCGGCCGGCCTCGGTCAGGCGCGCGACCGCGCGGCTCACCGCGACCTTGTCCATCGCCGTGCGCTGGGCGACCTCGTTGGCCGACAGGCCGGGGAAGCGCCCCAGCACCGCCATCACCCGCCATTCGGTCACGCTCAGGGCGTATCGCTGCGAATAGACCCGGGCGATCGCCCCGCTGACCCGGTTCGACAGCACCGACAGCCGGTAGGGCAGGAAGTGGTCGAGATCGAGTTCGGCGTGGCGGCCGCCGGCACGGGCGCCGGCGCGCGCGGGCGCGGCGACGGGGCGGCCGGACGGCGGTT
>NZ_LXSD01000472.1:0-815 GCF_017168095.1 Lysobacter enzymogenes
CCACGCCGGTCGCCGCCGCTGCGACGCCTGCCTCTGTCGCTGCGACGCCCGCCTCCACCGCGCCCTCCGCCCAGGTGCCGCGCATCGGCGTGGTCACCATGCAGCCCGGCGAGGAGTTCTGGTCGCGCTTCGGCCACGACGCCCTGGTGGTCTACGACCGCGCCACCGACCAGGCCATTTCCTACAACTTCGGCTACTTCGATCCGAGCGAGCCCGACTTCGTCCAGCGCTTCGTCCGCAACGACATGCGCTATCGCCTGGTCGCGCTGCCGTTCGACCAGGACATGGCCCAGTACAACTACGAAGGCCGCAAGGTCAGCCTGCAGTGGCTCGACCTGAGCGACGCGCAGGCGCGTGAGCTGGCCGAATCGCTGCGGGTCAACGCACTGCCGGAAAACGCGTTCTATCGCTACCAGTATTTCGACGACAACTGCGCGATCCGCGTGCGCGACGCGATCGACCGCACCCTGCGCGGCGACCTGCGCCGGCAGACCGAGGGACGCTCGCACGGCAACACCCTGCGCAGCGAAGCGCTGCGGCTGTCGCGGCCGGAGCCGTGGATGTGGTTCACGCTCGACGTGCTGATGGGGCCGGACGCCGACAAGCCGGTGCCGGTGTGGGCCGAGTCCTACGTCCCCGGCCGCCTGGCCGCGGCGCTGGCCGAGGTCAAGAACAGCGAGGGCCGGCCGCTGGTCGAGTCCGAACGCGTACTGCTGCCGTCGCGCATCGCCGCCGAGCCCGAGGCCGCGCCGCTGCCGTGGTGGCCGTGGGCGCTGGCCGGCGTGGCCCTCGGCGCGGCCCTGGCCTGGCTCGGC
>NZ_LXSD01000473.1:0-503 GCF_017168095.1 Lysobacter enzymogenes
CGCGTTGCCGCCGCCGCGCGCCGACGAGGCCGCCGCGGGTTGGGCCGGCGTGCGTGCGCCGGAGCGGCCGCGCTTGGACATGTTCATCTCGGACCGTGGTTCATCGGGGGCGGAGGGAGGCCGGTGCTAGCATGTGGGGATTCTCGCGCATGCCCCCATCTCCCGTCTCATGCTCAGTTTTTTCCGCCGCAAGAAGCCCGACGCCGGCAAGCCGGCCGAGCGCGAATACAGCCTCGAAGAGCTCGCCGCCGCCATTCCCGGCGCGCAGCCCGACGCCGGCGCGCAGCCTGGAACCGCCGATGCCGCGACCGCCGAAGCGGCCGTAGCCGCGCCGCCGGCGGAGCCGCAGCCGCAAGCTGCGCCGACGCAAGCGGCCGCGGCGCCTGCTATCGAACCGCCTGCGGTCGAACTGCCTGCCGTCGAGCCGCCGGTGATCGCGCCGCCCGCAACGCCGGCACCGGCCGCGCCCGTCGCCGAAGCCGCGCGCGCGGAAATCGCGCCGA
>NZ_LXSD01000474.1:0-11037 GCF_017168095.1 Lysobacter enzymogenes
ACCGACCTTGGCCGAACCATCGGCCGCGGCGCGCTTGACGTCGTCGCTGCTGACCGTGCCGTCGGCGCCGGTGGCGCGCACGCGGCTCAGGTCGACGCCGAGCTTGCGCGCCAGCGCGCGCACCGCCGGCATCGCCTTGACCCCGCCGACGGCGACGGCCTGTTCGCTGCGCACGGCGTCGGAGGACTGCATCGCGCCGACCACGGTGCCGCTGTCGGCGCGTTCGCCGCCTTCTGCCTTGGCCGGCGCCGCTTCGGCTTTCGCCGGTGCGGGCGCGGCCGGCGCGGCGTGGCCGCCGCCGTGATGGTGGCCGGTGTCCTGGCCGTCCGCGCGCTGCGGCAGGTTCGGATCGATTTCGAACTCGGCCAGCATGGTGCCGGTGACGATCACGTCGCCCGCCTCGCCGGCGAGCTTGAGCACCTTGCCGGACACGGGCGAGGGCACTTCGACGACCGCCTTGGCGGTTTCCATCGACACCAGGGTGTCGTCGAGGCGGATGGTGTCGCCGACCTTGACCGCCCATTCGACGATGGTCGCGTCGGGCAGGCCTTCGCCGAGGTCGGGAAGCAGGAAGGTCTTGGTATCGCTCATTGCCGGTCGTCCCTAAAGATTCTTGAATGTTGGATTCTGGAAAGTCGGTGGCGCCGGCGGCTCAGTCCAGCAGTTCCAGCGCGCGCGCCGGAATCCAGCCTTCGCGGCCGCGCGCATCGCGCGCCCACCACCACTGCGAACGTTCCTCGCGCAGATGCAGGAGCTGGCCCGCATCGGCGTCGAGTTCGAGCGTGTCGTAATCGTCCAGCGCCGTCGCCGGGCCGCTTGGCGCGTCGAACAGCGACGCCGGCGCCCAGCCGCCGAGCCCGTCGGCCTGCACCGCCCACACGAACTGCGGCCAGTCGACATCGCGCTCGCCCAGGGTCAAGGCGTCGCCGCGCGCGATCCGGATCGCGGGGCGATCCGGCGCGCGGTGATCGGCGATGACCCGGGCCCGCCGCATCGATCAGCCGTGGCCGAGCGTGCGCTTGGCCGCGGCGACGATCTTGTCGACGCTGGGCAGGTACTTCATTTCCAGGCGGAACAGCGGGATGTGCGTGTCGAAGCCGGTGACGCGCTCGACCGGCGCGAGCAGGTCGTACATCGACTCCTCGGCCAGGCGCGCGGCGATCTCCGCGCCGAAACCGGCGGTCTTCGGCGCCTCGTGCACGATCACGCAGCGGCCGGTCTTGGCCACCGATTCGGCGATGGTGGCGAAGTCCAGCGGCTTGAGCGTTGCCACGTCGATCACTTCGGCGCTGATGCCTTCGCCGGCGAGCTTGTCGGCGGCTTCCAGCGCTTCCTTGACCTGCGCGCCCCAGCTGACCAGGGTGATGTCGCTGCCGTCGCGCAGCACGTAGCACACGTCCAGCGGCAGCGCTTCGCCGTCGTCGGCGACGATTTCCTTGTACTGGCGATAGATGCGCTTGGGCTCGTAGAAGATCACCGGATCCGGATCGCGGATCGCGGCGAGCAACAGGCCGTAGGCGCGCGCCGGCGACGACGGCAGCACCACGCGCAGGCCCGGCACATTGGTGAACAGCGCTTCGTTGGCTTCGCTGTGGTGTTCCGGCGCGCGGATGCCGCCGCCCCACGGCACGCGCAGCACCAGCGGGCAGGTCAGGCGGCCGCGGGTGCGGTGGCGCAGGCGCGCGGCGTGGCAGATCAGATGATCGAGCATCGGATAGACGAAGCCGTCGAACTGCGCTTCGGCCACCGGCTTCATGCCCTGCGCGGCCAGGCCGACGCTGAGGCCGGCGATGGTGGTTTCGTCCAGCGGCGTGTCGAGCACGCGCTCGGGCCCGAAGATCTGCTGCAGGCCGGCGGTGGCGCGGAACACGCCGCCGTTGACGCCGACGTCCTCGCCGAGCACCAGCACGCTCGGGTCGTTGCGCATTTCATAGGCCAGCGCTTGGGTGATGGCTTCGATCAGGGTGATCGCGGCCGGCGTGGCGGCGGCCTGCGCGGTGTCGATCTTGCTCTGCGTGGCGGCGTTCATCGGCGGTTCTCCTGCAGCGCCTGCTCGCGTTGCGCGGCGAGGTCGGCCGGCATGTCGGCGTAGAGGAAGTCGAACATGGCTTCGACCGGCTGCACCGGGGTTTCCAGGTAGGCGTTGATCTCGACGTCGACCTTCTTGCCGCACTCCTCGATCCAGGCCTTTTCCAGCTCGTCGTTCCACACGCCCTGGTCGGTGAGGTAGGTGCGCAGGCGCGGCACCGGGTCGCGCGTCCACGCGTCCTTGACCTCGGCGTCGTCGCGGTAGCGGCGCGCGTCGTCGGCGGTGGTGTGGTCGTGCAGGCGATAGGTCATGAACTCGATCACGCTGCCGCCGTCGCCGTTGCGCGCCAGTTCGGCGGCGCGGCGCATGCCTTCGAGCACGGCGATCAGGTCGTTGCCGTCGACCTGCAGGCAGTGCAGGCCGCCGGCCAGGCCCTTCTGCGCCAGCGTCTTGGCGCCGGTCTGCGCCTTGCGCGGCACCGAGATCGCCCAGCCGTTGTTGATCACGCACAGGATCAGCGGCAATTGGTAAGCGCCGGCGGAATTGAGCGCGGCGTAGAAGTCGGTCTTGGACGAACCGCCGTCGCCGCAGCAGGCCACGGCGAGGTTTTGTTCCTTGCGCAGCTTGAACGCGAGCGCGGCGCCGGCGGCGTGCAGGCATTGGGTCGAGATCGGCACCGACCAGGCGAAGTCCTTGCGCGGGCCGGCGAAGTCGTTGCCGCGCTCGTCTCCGCCCCAGTACAGCAGCACTTCGCGCGGCTGCACGCCGCGCATGAACTGCGCGCCGTATTCGCGATAGCTCGGCGCGAACACGTCGTCGGGCCGCATCGACGCGCCGATGCCGACGTGGGTGGCCTCGTGGCCCAGGCAGGCGGCATAGGTGCCGAGCTTGCCGGTGCGCTGCAAGGCGATGGCCTTGCTGTCGAAGGTGCGCACGAACAGCATTTGCTTGAACAGCGGCAGCAGGGTGTTGGCGTCCTTGAACGCGGCCGGGATCTCGGCGACGGGCTTACCGTCGGGGCCGAGGTATTGGAGGTATTCGATTTCGAACGTCGCGGCGACGGTCATCGGGAGAAGGTCCTCACGGGTGGGGATGAGGTCCGAATCGTTCCGGTCCCGGATCCAGTGCCGGGCGCGCTGGTCAGCTTCAGACGGCTGGGTCCGGAGACCGTCGGAAAGCGACGGAGGTTCCGGGCCGGGCTAAAGCCGCGGCGCCCCCGCGATCCAACCTGGGGGCGCTGCGTCTGGCGCGGATGATACCGAAAGCGGTGTTAAGCGCCGTTGCGCGCTGCGGCATGCATTGGCGGGCGAAACACGCTATGCGTCGCCGCGAAAGTGTGCGCGCCGGAACGGTTCGGGCGCGCGGCCGCGAGCGCGCGCTCGCGCGGCAAATCCCTGCCGGCGCAGAGTTTTCGCCGCGCGGCGGCGGCGTGCGGAGGATGCGGCGGGTGGACAAAATTTCGCCAGCGGCCGCGCCCGTTCATCGTGCCGCGCGCAGCGCGCCGTGCCGAGAGCGTGCGCCGGCTTGTCCGCATGAGTGCATTCGCTGTCAGAACGGCGACGTATGGATATCGATACCGTCGGCGCTTCGACTGTGAACTGCGCCGCGCGGACAAAAAGCGCGCGCCTGCAGCTTGCGAAAATCCCGCCCGACCATCCGCTTGCCCGTGAAATGCGGCGGCCCCCAGGCACGAAGTTGCGGCGAGCGCATGTGGGAGGGGCTTCAGCCCCGACGCTTTCCGGTCCGGTTGCCGAGATCGGATCGGAAGGCGTCGGGGCTGAAGCCCCTCCCACAAAAAAAGACCCCGGCCGGAGCCGGGGTCTTCGGTGTTGCGGTCGGCGCTGATCAATTCAACGCCGGATCAGTTCGACGCAGGATCAGTTCGACGCCGGATCAGGGAACCAGCGTCGGCGACACGCCCACGCGGGCGAACGCGGTGGCGCCGCCGAGCACGGTGATGTACCAGGTGCCGGCGGCCGGCGCGACCGCGGTGACCGTCTCGTTGTTGCCGGCGCGGACCGAACGCTGGTCGTAGTTCGACGCGCTCGCCGGCGAACCGCGCTTGATGTACAGCGACACGTCGCCGGTGCCGCCCTGGGTGATGACGCGCAGGGCGCGGGTGCCTTGCGGGACGTCGATGCGGAACATCTTGGCTTCGTTGGCGGCGCCGTCGACGATCAGCATCTGGCGATCGGCGATCGGGGTGACGTTGCTCGCCGCGGTCACCGCGATGGACGCCTCGGCGCTGTCGTTGCCGGCGACCTTGTCGAGCGAATCGGTGCTGCCGGCCACGGCCAGCTTGACCGTCTTGCCGGCCAGTTCGGCGCCGGCGGCGGCGCTCAGCGCGAAGCTGGCGTTGGCGCCGTTGGCGAGCGCGGCGGTGTGGCAGGCCACCGAGGTCTTGCCGGTGCTCACCTGCGGCGCGTCGCAGTTCCAGCCGGCCGGCTGGGTCACGCTCAGCGCCGGCAGTTCGGCGTCCAGGGCGAAGCCCACGCCGACCGCGTCGGCGCGGCCGGGGCCGTTGTTGGTCGCGGTCGCGGTGTAGGCCAGGGTCTGGCCGACTTCCACCGAGGCGGCGCCGGCGGCCGCGGTCACGCCCAGGTCGGCGACTTCGCGCGGCACCAGGTAGGCCACCACCGGGTCGTGGTCGGACAGGCGCGAAGGCGAGTCGGCCAGGTTGCGGTTGGTCTCCGGGTAGTCGGCGTTGATGCGCGCGTGGGCCAGGTGGATCGAGGCGGTGTTGACCACCATCTCTTCGTTGACCAGTACGTGGTCCAGGCTCTGCGCGTGGCCGTCGAACACGAACGAGTAGCGCTCGCTCGGCTCGGAGATGCTGGCCAGGTTGATCAGGTCGGGGTTGACCAGATCGGCGCCGTCGCCGGTCACCGCGGTGGCGTCGTCCGGGCTCGGCGTGCCGGCCACGGTGCCCATCACGTCGACCAGGCCGTCGTTGAACTCGAAGGCGTTGAAGTCGCCGAGCACGATCAGGCGCGTGGCCGGGTTGCCGGTCTGGCGCCCGTTGAGGTAGGTCGCCAGCGATTCGGCCTGGCGCTGACGCTTGAGGCGCACGCGGTTGCCGTTGTCGGTGGCCTCTTCGGCGCCGCTGAGCGAGCGCTGGTGCACCAGCACCACGCTGATCGGGAAGCTGCGGCCGTCGGCGTAGTTGACCACCGCGTCCAGCGCCAGCGGCGGACGGTCGTTGAGCTTGGCCGAGGTGCCGTCGGGCTGCACCCAGGTCTCGTCCTTGCCGATCTGCGCCACCGCGGTCACCTGCACGCGCGGCTTGCCCGGCGCGACTTCGGCGGTCTTGATCAGATAGCCCACGTCGATGCCGCCGATGTCGTTGCCTTCCTGCAGGTAGGCGACGTAGTTCGGATTCGGCTGGCCGGCGGCGACGGTGTCGTTGTTGACGGCGTTGGCGATCTCCTGCAGCGTCGTCAGGTTCTCCATCTCGACCGTGCCGAGGATGTCGGGCAGCTTCAGGTAATCGCGGATGCCCAGCGAGGCCTTCTGCTTGCGCCGGTTGTAGGCGGCCTGGGTCAGCACGGTGTCGTCGCCGGAGTTCTTCACCGTGTCGAAGAACCGCTCCATGTTGTAGGCGGCCACCGAGACGGCGTTGGGGTCGACGGTCTCCACGGCCGGACGCGGCTGCGGGCCCGGGGTGACGACGACCGCGGCGCTGGGGTCGATCAGCAGGGTGTAGCGGCGGAAGCCGTAGTCCAGCGGGCCGGTCATGCCGGTGATCACCGAACCGGTGGCGACGTCGAGCCGCGGCGCGCCGAGCGCCTTGCTGTCGACGGTCATCAGCTCCGGATTGCCGTCCCAGCGCGGGATCGGCGGAATGCTGCCGGCCGGCGGGTTGTCGCCCGGCTGGATGCCCGGTTCGCGGAACGGACGCGGCACGTCGCCGATCACGCCGTAGAAGATGCCGTTGCTGGTGCCGGTGGCGCTGGGCTCGTCGGTGCTGCCCTTGGTCGGCGCGGTCACCTTGAAGCTCTGGATCGCCACGCGCATGTTCTCGAAGCGTTCCAGCGCGTCCAGCGGCGAGGTCGGCAGCACCACCGGCAGCACCACCGGCACCGGCAGCGCGGCGGTGCCGACCTTGGCGTAGCTGGCGCGGGTCAGTTCGGTCAGCGGCAGCTGGCCGACCCCGACCGGAATGTATTCGGTGACGGTGCCGGACACGCGCACGCGGTCGCCGGTGGCGACGGTCGGCGCGGTGCTGGTGAACACGTACATGCCTTCGGACGTCGCCGGATCGGCGTCGGCTTCGGCGTCGGTGGTCTGCAGGTAGAAGCCGTTGCTCTTGCGGCCGGTGACCACGCCTTCGGTGGTGACGATCTGGTTGACCAGCGGCGAGGTCGCGCCATTGCCCTGGATGTCGTGGATCGGCACCACCGGCGTGTCGTCGTCGACGATGGTCGCGCTGGCTTCCGGCGCCGGCATGCGCGCGCCGACGATGTTGGAGATGCGCAGCTTGAAGGTTTCGAAGGCTTCCGGATCGGTGTCGCCGTTGACGTTGACCACGACCGTGGCGCTGGTCTGGCCTGCGGCGATGGAGCCGGCGAGGTTGCTCAGCGCGACGAAGTCGCTGCCGGCGGTGGCGGTGCCGTCGACGGTGGAGGCGGTCCAGCTGACGCCGCCGGCGCCGGCCGGTTCGCTCAGGGTCAGGGTGAAGGCGAACGGTGTGGTGCCGCTGTTGCCTTCGAGCTTGTCGACGCCGGCGATGCTCAGCACCGGCTGAGTCGGGCCGCTGCACAGGCGCGCGGCGGTGGCGCTGTTGCGCGGGGTCGGCGCGGCGATGGCGAAGTCGGCCGCGTTGTTGTCGGTGTCGGTGCAGCCGTCGCCGTTGCGGACCGCGGCGGTGGCGTTGGCGGTGCCCGCGGTCGGCGCGCCTTCCGAACAGCCGTTGGCGCCGGTGGAGTTGACGCCGAGCAGATCCTGCACCGCCGCCGAGATCGGGCAGGCGCCGTTGAGCGCAGTCTTGTTGTTGAGCAGGGCGACCTTGAAGGCGCTGCCGCTCATGGCGATGTTGCCGATCACGTCCGGCGTCGGCAGCGCGGTGCCGGGGCCGTTGCCGTCCTGCTGCTTGACCAGGAAGTAGCCGCCCGGCGCGATCGTGCCGGACAAGTCGGTCTTCTGCCACGCGCCGGTGCCGCCGCTGGAGTTGTACTGCACGCTCCAGTTGCTCAGGTCGACCGCGGCCGTGCCGTTGTTGTGCAACTCGATGAAGTCGCTCTTCAGCGTGGCGCCATTGTTGCCGCCGCCCCCGTAGGCCTGGCTGATCACGACCTGCGCCTGCGCCGAACCGGCGACGGCGAACGCCAACACCGATACCGCCAGCAGGCGGCCCCGTAACTTGTCCATGTTGCTCCCCGTATTGAGTACCTGCCGAACCCCTTCGGCAGGTAGACGATTGTGCCCCAAGAGTGCCGAGGCGGGATTGCAATGTGATGACCTTGGCGAAATTGCCGTGATTTTCAGCGCGTTGCGCGGCTGAACAGGCGCCGCGAGCGGTGCCTGCCGGCCCGCGCCGAACCCGCACCGAACCCGCACCGGCCCCGGCGGGAGGCCGGGGCCGGGCGGGCGATCAGGCGATCGCGTTCAGGCTCACGGTGTCGGCGCGCCGCCCGCGCCGGGCTGCTCCGGCGGCGGCGTCACCCACTGCGAGCCGACCGCGCGGCTGTCGTCGGGCGTGGGGTCGTAGGACTGCGCGGTCGCCGACGCCGCCAGCGGGATCGAGCCGCCGACCATGCCGGCGTAGGTGGCGGCGCCGACCTGGAACGAATAACCCGCGCCGCTCGCCAGGCTGGCCGCGCTGCAGGTCACCGTGGTGGCGTTGTCGCTCGCCACCGGTGCCGCGCAGCTCCACTCGGACGACGGCGGCGTCACCTCCAGATCGCCGTCGGGCACCGTCGATGCGAACGCGATGCCGATCGCGCGCGCCTGCTCGGGACCGTCGTTGCGCAGCCACGCGCGATAGCGCAGACGTTCGCCGAGCGCCACCGAGGCCGCGCCGTCCGCGCCGACCTGCAGCGACAGGTCGGCGCGCCGACGCGGCACCCAGGCGATGCGCAGCGGATCGCTGCTCGCCGCGCGCGCCGGCGTGCTCGCATCGTCGTGCAGGATCGCCGGGAAATCGGCGTTGATGCGCGCGCGCTGCACCCGCAGCTGTTCGCTGGCGAGCACGAACTCTTCGCTCAGCAGCGCATGCCGGGTGCTTTGCGCGTTGCCCTGGTCGAGCGAGGAATAGCGGCGTTGCGGCTCGATCAGGCGGTCGGCCTGGATCAGGTCGGGCTGCACCCAGTCGTGGCCGTCCGGCACCGAGGTCGCCATGCCGTCGCCCGGCGTGCCGGCGACGACGTTGACCGTGTCGACATAGCCGTCGCTGAAAGCGAAGTTGTCGAAGTCGCCGAGCACCAGCAACGGCGGCTTGGCGCCGTCGACGCCTTGGTTCTGGCGCTGATTGACGTAACCGGCGAGGAACTCGGCCTGGCGCTGGCGGCGAAAGCGCACGCCTTCGACCTCCGGCGACGGGCCTTCGCTGTCGGCGCGGCCGTCCAGGCCGACCAGCACCAGGTTCAGCGGCGCGACGCTGCCGTCGCCGAGGTGGACGGTCGCGTCCAGCGCGAGCGGCGGATGCTTGTACAGCGGCCCCGGACCCTCCCACGTCGCAGCGGCGCCGATCGGCTGCACGTTCACGTTGCTCACCCGCGCGAAGCCGCCGCCCTGCGCCGGCGCGGTCTTGTAGAGGTACGCCAGATTAAGCCCGCGCGGATCGTTGCCCTCGAACAACTGGAACTGGTATTGCGGCCGCGGCTCGTGCGCTTCGTCGGCGTCGGCGTCGATGCGCATCGACAGGCTCTGCAGCACTTGCGCGTTCTCCACGCCGCCCAGCGCGACCACGTCCGGCGCGCCGAGCGAGCGGCGGATGCCGAGCGCGGCCTTGCGCAGATTGCGCTCGTACGCGGCCGCGGCGATCGCCTCGTCGGCGTAGCGCGGATCGTCCTGCACGTCGAACATCCGCTCCAGATCGTAGTAGGCGACGCTGAGCGCGCGCTCGGCCGGCAACGGCGGCAGCGGCGGCGCGTCGGGCGCGCCGTCGCGGTCGTCGTCGGCGCTGCGCGGCGCCATCCCGGGCGCGGTCAGCAGCGGCTTGCCGTCGGCGCTCATCAACAGGGTGTAGCGGCCGTTGCGCACGCTCAGCACGCCGCCGGCATCGCGCAGCCGCGCTTCGCCGGCGACCTGCAGCGGGGCCGAGCCCGAGGCAGCGCTGTCGATCGCGATGACTTCCGGATTGCCGTCCCACAGCGGCAGCAGCGGCGCGCTGGCCGAGTCGCCCGGGTTCTGCGGCCGCACGCGCAGGCCCGGTTCGCGCTGCGGACGCGCCGGCTGCGGCGACGCCGTCGGCGCGAACACGACGTGGAAGGTGCCGTCGCTGACCGTGGTGTCCTGGCCGGAAACCCGGCGGCCGCCGGTGGGGCCGACCACGCGCAGGTCGCCGCCGAGTCGGATCCGCATGCCTTCCAGGCGCTCCAGTTCCGGCGCCGCGTCCGGCGGCAGGCCCCACAGCATCTGCAGCGCCGGCAGGCTGCCGGCGCCGAGCGCCTGGACGTTCGGCGCGCCGCCGATCGCGGTCAGCGTGGCCGCCGGCGTGGCCGGGTCGGAGGCGTATTCGAGCACCGTGCCCGACACGCGCACGCGCTGGCCGATCAGCGACGCATCGCCGGCCTGGCCGGTCAGCACGAACAGCGCGTCGGAGGTGGCCGGGTCGGCATCGGCCTCGCCGGCGCCGTTCTGCACGAACAGGCCGTCGGCGGCGACCGCGGTGACGATGCCCTGCACCGACACGGGCTGGCCGAGCAGCGGCGATTGCGCGCCGCGGCCCTGCACCGCGCCGATCGGCAGGACCGGGTAGTCGTCGTTGAGGATGGTGGCGGTGGCCTTGAGCACGCCGTCGGCGTCGGTGAGCACGCCCGGCGTCAGCGCCTGCACGTGCAGTTCGAAGGTTTCGTCGGCTTCCACGGCGAGGTCGCCGATCACTTGCACGGCGAACGTGGCGGAGGTCGCGCCGGTGGGAATGGTGCCGTCGACCGGCGCGACCGCATCGAAGTCCTGGCCCGCGCTGGCGCTGCCGGAGTTGGTGTTGGCGCGCCAGGCCACGCCGCCGATGGGCGCGGGGCGGTTGAGCTTGAGCGTGAAGACGAACGCGGTGCGGCCGCTGTCGCCTTCGGCCTTGGCGATGTCGGCCACGCTCAGCGTCAGCGGGGGCAACGCGCTGCACAGCTGCGCCGGCGATTTCGAATTGCGCGGCGCGGGCGCGCCGATGCTGAAGTCGGCCGAATCGGTGCCGCTGTCGGCGCAGCCTTCGTCGCCGCGCAGCAGCGCGGCGCGCGCCGGCGTCGCCAGTGCCGCGGCGAGCCCGCAACGCACGGCGCTGCCGTAGACCACGCGGTCGCGCGCGCCGGCCGGGCACTGGCCGCTGAGCGTGCGGTTCTCGCTGACCACGGCCAGGCGGCCGGTGCTGGCGAACAGGCTCAGGCCCAACTGCAGGTCCGGCGTCGGCAGCGGCGCGAGGCCGCTGGCGGGGCTGCCGGTGGCGATCAGGAAATAGCCGCCGGCGGGGATGCTGCCGCTCAGCGCGGAGCGCTGCCAGCTGCTGGCGCTGACGGACGGGTTGTACTGCAGCGACCAACCGTCCAGCGACACCGGCTGGTCGCCGGTGTTGTGCAGTTCGACGTAGTTGTTGCGATAGGGCGAGGCCGAGGGCGATCCGGCGCCGGCGTAGATCTGGCTGATGAGGATTTCGGCCTGGGCGGTGCCGGCCAGAGACAAGGCGATACCGGCCGCGAGAGCGCGGCTAGCGAGTGAGTGCATGAAGTCCCCTTGAGTATGAAGCCTGCGGCCGGTCGCGCGCCGCTGCGCGCGGTGGCGGGCAGGCATCGCCATTGTCGCGCGCGGGCGTCGCACCGTTCGCGACCGCGTGACCGCCGTCGCGGCCGCGCCGC
>NZ_LXSD01000475.1:0-344 GCF_017168095.1 Lysobacter enzymogenes
TAGACCTTGACCTCGCCGTAGTGATGGCTGGCGGAGCTGACGAAGTCGGCCGCCATGACGTGGTTGACCACATCGCGGCCGCCTTCGGGGATGCGCTGGTCGAGGCTCGCCGCGCCGTAGGCGTTGAAGGTCTCGCCGTGCAGCCCGTATTTGGCCGCGGCGATCTGGGCGAGGCAGCCGCCGAGGGAGTGGCCGGTGACGGTGACCTCGGTGCCTTGGGCTCGCGCAAGGTTCATCGCCCGCTCCGTCAACGCCAGCGCGTCCTTGGCCTGCTGGTTCGTCCGCGTGGCGACCATGCCGCCGTCGGCGCGCAGGACGTCGTCGATGAATTCTTCCTTGAACTC
>NZ_LXSD01000476.1:0-8552 GCF_017168095.1 Lysobacter enzymogenes
CCGCGCGCCGCGGTCGCGCGCCGCCTGCACGGCGACGCGCTGCGCCTGCGCGGGCTGGCGCGTTCGCTGGAAGCAGTCAGTCCGCTGGCCACCGTGGCGCGCGGCTACGCCATCGTCCAGCACGAAGACGGGCGCGTGGTGCGCAGCGTGCTCGACGCCGCCCCCGGCGACCGGCTGACGGCGCGGGTGCAGGACGGGCAGATCCGGGTCAAGGTCGAACCGCGCGAAAACTGACTCCACCCGGATCCGCTGTTGTGGGAGGGCCTTCAGGCCCGATGCCTTCCGATCCGATCGCCGCGAACCGAAAAAGAGCATCGGGCCTGAAGGCCCTCCCACCGCCACTGCCCGTGCTTTTCCGGATCGGGCGAAAGTCGCCGCCGGCCCGCATCGTTCCATCGCCGTCGCTCTTCGCTCACGCCGTTTGCGCGATGCTTGCGGTCCTGCGTTTCCGTCCCCGGAGTTCCGCATGACCAAGGCGTCCGACCTGTTCGTCGCCGCGCTCGAAGCCGAAGGCGTGCAATACGTGTTCGGCATCCCCGGCGAAGAGAATCTCGACCTGCTCGAATCGCTTCGCACCTCCTCGATCAAACTCGTCCTCACCCGCCACGAACAAGCCGCGGGTTTCATGGCCGCGACCTACGGCCGCCTCACCGGCAAGGCCGGCGTGTGCCTGTCCACGCTCGGACCCGGCGCGACCAACCTGGTCACCGCCGCGGCCTACGCCCAGCTCGGCGCCATGCCGATGCTGATGATCACCGGGCAAAAACCGATCAAGACCAGCAAGCAGGGCCACTTCCAGATCGTCGACGTGGTCGACACGATGCGCCCGCTGACCAAGTACACCCGCCAGATCGTAGCCGCCGACAGCATCCCGGCGCGGGTGCGCGAAGCCTTCCGCCGCGCCGAGGAAGAACGCCCCGGCGCCACCCACCTGGAACTGCCGCAGGACATCGCCGGCGATCCGACCCAGGCGCGGCTGATCCCGGCCTCGTTCTCGCGCCGCCCGGTCGCCGAGGACAAGGCCATCGAGCGCGCCGCGCAAGCCATCGCCCAGGCCCGCCACCCGATCCTGATGATCGGCGCCGGCGCCAACCGCAAGACCACCTCGAAGACGCTCGAACAATTCGTCGCCAAGCTCGGCATCCCCTACTTCACCACCCAGATGGGCAAGGGCGTGCTCGACGAGCAAGGCCCGCTGTGGCTCGGCAACGCGGCGCTGTCGGACCACGATTTCGTCCACCGCGCGATCGATGCGGCCGACTGCATCGTCAACATCGGCCACGACGTGATCGAGAAACCTCCGTTCTTCATGCGCGAAGGCCGGCGCACGGTGATCCACGTCAACTACGCCGCGGCCGAGGTCGATGCGGTGTACTTCCCGCAGATCGAGGTGATCGGCGACATCGCCCATTCGGTGTGGCGTCTGCAGGACGCCCTGCAGCCGCAGCCGCACTGGGACTTCGGCTATTTCGACCGGGTCCGCGCGGCCTTGCTGGAGCAGCTCGCCGAACGCACCGACGACGACCGCTTCCCGCTGGCGCCGCAGCGTCTGGTCGCCGACGTGCGCCGCGAGCTGTCGCCGCGCGACGTGGTCTGCCTCGACAACGGCCTGTACAAGCTGTGGTTCGCGCGCAGCTATCGTTGCCGCGAGCCCAACACCTTGTTGCTCGACAACGCGCTGGCGACGATGGGCGCCGGCCTGCCCTCGGCGATCGGCGCGCGCATCGTCTGCCCGGACCGCAAGGTGGTCGCGGTGTGCGGCGACGGCGGTTTCATGATGAACTCGCAGGAGCTCGAAACCGCGGTGCGGCTGGGCCTGGACCTGGTGGTGCTGGTGCTGCGCGACGACGCCTACGGCATGATCAAGTGGAAGCAGGCGCACGAGCGTTATCCGAGCTTCGGCATGGACCTGGGCAATCCCGATTTCGTCGAGTACGCGCGCAGCTACGGCGCGCGCGGCCACCGCCCGGCGTCCGCCGACGAGTTCGCGCCGCTGCTGCGCCGCGCGCTGGACACGCCCGGCGTCGACCTGATCGAGGTGCCCATCGACTACAGCGACGACGACGTCATCCTCAACCAAGACATTCCCCAGCGCGCCGCCGCGGTGGTGTGAGCGCGGCGCAACCCACGGAGCATTCTCATGGCCAAGTCCGAGAACAAGAACAAAGCCGCCAAGCCTGGCAAGGGTTTGAAGAGCAGCTACCCCTACTACCTCGCCGGCCGCGCCGTCGCCGCCAACGGCGATCTGGAGGTGCTGGACAAGTACAGCGGCAAGCGCGCCACGCGCGTGGCGATGGCCGACGCCGCCGCGGTGCGCAAGGCGATCGTGGCCGCGCACAAGGCGCGCGAAGCGATGGCGCAATTCACCCCGGACCGCCGCCGCGACGTGCTCGAACACTGCGTGCGCCGCTTCGGCGAGCGCTTCGAGGAACTGGCGCTGGCGCTGTGCATCGAGGCCGGCAAGCCGATCAAGGACGCGCGCGGCGAAGTCACCCGCCTGATCGACACCTTCCGCATCGCCGCCAACGAGGCCACGCGCGATCCGGGCAGCTTGCTGGAGCTGCAGATCTCGCCGCGCACCCGCGGCTATCGCGGCATGGTCAAGCGCGTGCCGATCGGGCCGTGCAGCTTCATCACCCCGTTCAACTTCCCGCTCAACCTGGTCGCGCACAAGGTCGCCCCGGCCATCGCCGCGGGCTGCCCGTTCGTGCTCAAGCCGGCGATCAAGACCCCGGTCGGCGCGCTGATCATCGCCGAGATCCTGGCCGAGACCGATCTGCCCGAGGGCGCGTTCTCGGTGCTGTGCTGCTCCAACGAAGACGCCTCGCTGCTGCTCGAGGACGAGCGGATCAAGCTGCTGAGCTTCACCGGCGGCCTGATCGGCTGGGATCTCAAGGCCCGCGCCGGCAAGAAGAAGGTCACCCTGGAACTGGGCGGCAACGCCGCCTGCATCGTCGACGCCGACCCCGGCGTCGGCCTCGACCACGTGGTCGAGCGGCTGGTGTTCGGCGCGTATTACCAGAGCGGCCAGAGCTGCATCAGCGTGCAGCGCATCTACGCCCATGCCGACATCTACGACAAGCTGCGCAAGAAGCTCAAGGTCGCGGTCGCCGCGCTGCGCATGGGCGATCCGCGCGATGAGAACACCTTCATCGGTCCGGTGGTCGACGAGCCGGCGGCGCAGCGCATCCAGGCCTGGATCGACGCCGCGGTCAAGGGCGGCGCCAAGCGCATCGCCGGCGGCGCGCGCCAGGGCACGATGATCCCGGCGACCTTGCTGGAGAACGTCGCCGACGACGCCGAGCTGTACCGCAAGGAAGCCTTCGGCCCGGTCGCGCTGATCGAGCCGTTCGACGATTTCGACACAGTGCTCGACCGGGTCAACGACAGCGACTTCGGCCTGCAGGCCGGCGTGTTCACCGGCCGCCTCGACCACGCCATGCGCGCCTGGGACCGGCTCGACGTGGGCGGGGTGATCGTCGGCGACGTGCCGAGCTTCCGCGTCGACAACATGCCGTATGGCGGGGTCAAGGATTCGGGCCAGGGCCGCGAGGGCGTGCGCTACGCCATCGAGGATATGAGCGAGCAGCGGTTGTTGGTGATTCGGGATTCAACCGAAGCGACGTAACCCCGGCCCCGTCCGAAGCCCGTCCTCCCCCCGCCCTCCCACCTTCCCCGTCATTCCGGCGAAAGCCGGAATCCATTTTGATTTTTCGCTCCGGCTTCGCGCGGGAAAGCGAAAAGCCAAGATCAAAATGGATTCCGGCTTTCGCCGGAATGACGGGGTGGGTGCGCTCGATTCCCGCCCCCTCGCAACCATCCTCAAAAAAAATCGCCCCAAGCTAACCCCACCGTCCGACCCCGCCCGTTCGCCTTCCCAGGTCCACACACCAGGGAAGCCGACATGTCCGCCGCCGTCCGTCCGTACTCGCCTCGCCTCGCCGTCCATGGCCTCAGCACGGCCTTGCTCGCCGCCCTCGCCCTCGCCGGCTGCCAGTCCACCGGCAGCACCGCCGACGCCAAGGCCGACACGCAACGCGTCGCCGAAGCGCCCGCGCTGGCCGAAGCCGCGCCGGCCGATGCGGTCGCCAATGCCGCCGGCGCCCCGCAACCCGTCGCCGCGCCGCCGGCCAAGCCGCGAAGCATCGCGCCGGCCGTCGTCGACCGGCGCCTGGAGCAGATCGTCGTCACCGGCTCGCGCGTCGGCGCGCCGGCAGCCAAGTCCGCCCTCGCCCGCCGCGCCCTCACCGCGCAAGCCGCCGGCTACGGCTACGCCGCACCGGCGCCGCCGCCCCCGCCGCCGTATTACAGCCAGCCCGCCAACACCGAGAAATACGCGCAGCGCGAAGACAACCCGGTCCAGCGCGCCAGCGAGCAGCCGCTGTCGACCTTCTCCATCGACGTCGACACCGGCAGCTACGCCAACGTGCGGCGCATGCTCAACGACGGCATCCGCCCGCCGGCCGACGCGGTGCGCGCGGAAGAGTTCATCAACTACTTCGATTACGGCCACCCGGCGCCGGCCTCGCGCGCGGTGCCGTTCAAGGTCTCGACCGAACTGGCGCCGGCGCCGTGGAACGCGCAGCGGCAGTTGCTGATGATCGGCATCAAGGGCTATGACGTGCCCAAGCAGACGCTGCCGCCGTCGAACCTGGTGTTCCTGATCGACACCTCCGGCTCGATGAACTCGCCCGACAAGCTGCCGCTGCTCAAGAGCGCGTTCTCGATGCTGACCAGGCAGCTGCGGCCGCAGGACCGCATCTCCATCGTCGTCTACGCCGGTTCTGCCGGCCTGGTGCTGCCGCCGACGGCGGGCGACAAGCAACAGGAGATCCTCGATGCGCTCGAACGCCTGCAGGCCGGCGGCAGCACCAACGGCGGCGACGGCATCCGCCTGGCCTACGCCACTGCGCGCCAGAGTTTCATCAAGGACGGCGTCAACCGGGTGATCCTGGCCACCGACGGAGACTTCAACGTCGGCACGGTCGGCACCGACGCGCTGGAAACCCTGGTCGCCGACCAGCGCAAGAGCGGCATCGCCCTGACCACGCTCGGCTTCGGCGCCGGCAACTACAACGACGAACTGTCGGAGAAGCTGGCCGACGTCGGCGACGGCAACCACGCCTACATCGACACCGTGCAGGAAGCACGCAAGGTGCTGGTGCAGCAGATGGGCGCGACGCTGATGACCATCGCCCGCGACGTCAAGATCCAGATCGAGTTCAACCCGGCGCAGGTCGCCGAGTACCGATTGATCGGCTATGAAAATCGCCTGCTCAAGCGCGAGGACTTCGCCAACGACAAGGTCGACGCCGGCGACATCGGCGCCGGCCACGAGGTCACCGCGCTGTACGAAATCACCCCGGTCGGTTCCAAGGCCGCGCGCCTGCCGCCGCTGCGCTACGCCGCGGCCGCGCCGGCCGCGGGCGCCGGCAACGGCGAGCTGGCCAACCTCAAGCTGCGCTACAAGCGTCCCGGCGAAGAGCGCAGCCAGTTGATCGAAACCCCGATCCTGCGCTCGGGCGAGCGCGCCGCGGCCAGCGATTCGCTGCGCATGGCCGCCGCGGTCGCCGCGTTCGCCGACGCGCTGCGCGGCGGCAGCCAGTACGACGGCTGGGGTTGGGAGCAGATCCTCGGCGCAGCGCGCGGGGTGAAGCGGGCCGATCCCTGGGGCCAGCGCGCCGAGTTCGTGCGCCTGGTCGAGCGGGCCAAGGCGCAGATCGGCGAACTCAAGCCGGCCGCGAAGGTGGCGGTGAGCGAGTAATCCCTCAGCACAGGCGTTGCGCGCGCCGCCGGTACCGTTCTGCGACGCAGTCAGGCCCGTCGCAGCCGGCACCGGCGGCGTTTTTGTGCCGCAGCCCCCTGTAGGAGCGGCGCGAGCCGCGACCGCGACAACAGGGTTACGACGGAAATTTCGGCGTAGCTGCGTTGTCGCGGTCGCGGCTCGCGCCGCTCCTACAGGTGATGCGAACCCGCGTCAGTTCTGGTTCGCGGCGGGCTGGGCGGTTTGCATCCGCTCCGCCGGCCGGCCGAACAGATAGCCCTGGCCGTACACGCAACCCAGTTCGCGCAGGACCGTGCGCTGCGCCTGGGTCTCGACGCCTTCGCCGATGGTGTGGATGCCCAGCGTGCCGGCCAGCGCCTGGATCGCGCGCACCACCGCCACGCTTTCCGGCCGCGATTCGCCGACCAACCCAGCGACGAAACTCTGATCGATCTTCAGACACTCGATCGGGAACCGGTGCAGATACGACAACGCCGAAAACCCCGTGCCGAAATCGTCCAGCTGCGCCAACACCCCGTGATTGCGCAGCGTCCGCAACATCCGCAGCGCGCGCGGCACGTCGTCGAGCAGCGCCACCTCGGTGATCTCGATGCGCAGCCGGCGCGGGTCGGCGCCGGCGCTGTCGAGCAGGCGCAGCAGGCGGTCGGCGAAGTCGCCGGCGCGGAAGTGCTTGGGCGAGACGTTGACCGAGATGTAGCCCTCGCCGCCGCGCGCCAGCTCCTGCACGACCCGGCCGTAGAGGATCCAGTCGGCTTCCTCGATCAGGCCGCTGTCCTCGCCCAGGCCGATGAACTCGCGCGGCAGCAGCAGCCCGCGCTTCTCGTGGCGCCAGCGCAGCAGCGCTTCGTGGCCGATGGCGACGCCGTCGTCGAGGCGCACGATCGGCTGGTAATAGGCGATGAACGCATCGGAATTGATCGCCCGGCGCAGGTCGGCTTCCAGGTCGAGGATGCGCATGGCCTGCTCGCGCATCTCTTCGTCGAACACCGCGAAGCGGCCGCGCCCGGCGCCCTTGGCGCGGTACATCGCCGCGTCCGCGTCGCGCAGCAGTTCGATGCCGCTGCGGTAGCGCGGATGCCACAGCGCGATGCCGACGCTGGCCGAGGGGAACACCTCGCGCCCGGCCACCCAGCACGGCTCGCCGAGCGCGCGCAGCACGCGCTGGGCCAGTTCCTCGGCCACGTTGAGGCCGTCGATGTGCTCGACCAGGATCGCGAACTCGTCGCCGCCCAGCCGCGCCACCATGTCCTCGCCGCGCACCGCGCCGACGATGCGGCGGCCGCTTTCCACCAGCAGTTCGTCGCCGGCGGCGTGGCCGACGCTGTCGTTGACCAGCTTGAACCGGTCCAGGTCGAGGAACAGCACCGCGAACGGGCGCTGCTCGCGGCGCGCGCGGGCGATGGCGTGGTCGAGCCGTTCCAGCAGCTGGCTGCGGTTGGGCAGCTCGGTCAGCGGATCGTGCAGGGCCAGGTGGGTGAGCTTGCGCTCGGCGCGTTCGCGCTCGCCGATCTGCGCGACCAGCTCGGCGTTGGTGTGGGCCAGCTCGCGGGTGCGGCTGGCGACGCGCTGTTCGAGTTCGCCGTGCGCGGTCAGCAGCCGGTCCTGCGCCTGCTTGCGCGCCAGGCCGATGCTGATGTGGTGGGCGACGAAGGTCAGCAGTTCCTGGTCGCGGGCGTTGAAGCTGATCGCGCGCGAGTAGCTCTGGATCGCGATCACCCCGACCACCGCATCGTCGCGGTACAGCGGCACGCCCAGCCAGCAGTGCGCGGCCGAGCCGTGGCTGCGCACCTCGCCGCGGCTGTTGAGCTCGGCGATGCGGTGGCGGTCGGCCAGCAGCGGCCGGCCCTGGCGGATCACGAATTCGGTCAATCCGCCGGCGAGCTGGCGGGTCTCGCGGATCATGTCGCGTTCGTCGATCGAATACGGGAACTGCAGGCGCGCGCCGTCGTCGGACAGCAGCGCGATGTAGAAGTTGCGCGCGTACAGCAGCTCGCTGACCACGTCGTGGACCTGCGAGTAGAAGCGCTCCAGCGTGTCGGAGGTGATGGTCAGCTCGGCGATGCGGAACAAGGCGCGCTGCAGCCGTTCCGAGCGCTGGCGTTCGATGATCTCGGCCTGCAGGTCGCGGTTGCTCAGCTGCAGCGCGTAGGTGCGCTCGGCGACCCGGCGCTCGAGTTCCTCGCGCGCGCGGAAGCGGTCCAGCGCGGTGAGGATGTGCTGGGCCACGAACGCCAGCAGCGCGCGGTCTTCCTCGCCGTAGCTGTCGGCGCTGTCGTAGTTCTGCACCACCACCGCGCCGCACACGCGCTCCTCGCGCCGCATCGGCACCCCCAGCCAGTCGGCGCTGTCGGGGCCGTGGTGGTCGTCGTTGGGCACGTTGAGCCGTTCGCGCAACTGCGCCGAACTGCCCTGCAGCGGCTCGCCGTGGCGCAGCAGGGCCAGGGTTAGGCTGGTCGGCATGTCCTCGCCGCGGATGACCTGCAGCGGGTTGGCCACGTACGGGTCGTTGCGGTCGGCGAAATACAGGAAGCGCATCGTGTCGGCGAGGTCGTCGTAGAGCACGATGTAGAAATTCTCGGCGTACATCAGCCCGCACACCACGCCGTGGATGCGGCTGAGCAGGTCGTTCATCTCCAGGCCCGAGCCGGCCAGGTCGGCGATGCCGAACAGCGCCTGCTGCAGGCGCTCGGATTTCTCCAGCGCCTCGGCGCGGGCGTGCGCGCGCAGCGCGGCGAGTTCGGCGGCGACCACCCGCCGCGCCATCGCC
>NZ_LXSD01000477.1:0-2167 GCF_017168095.1 Lysobacter enzymogenes
CGAGGGCGGCGGAAACGCCGTCGCAGCGGCGCGGCCGTCCCCGGCGGGGCGCCGGGGGGCTGGGGGTGGCGCCGGTCGCAGCGCTCACGCAGTCTCACCGTCGGCGGCTACGGCTTGCGCGAGCTGTGAACGCCGGCGCACTGCGCGGTGGCGTTTCGCGCGCGATTTGCAGCGGCCGGCACGGAACGCCGCGCGAGCCCGCAAGCAGGATCGGCTGAACCGGGGCCGGCGCCTTCGGAACAGCGCCGCGACGCACGCCCCGGCTGCGCGGACGCCGCCGAAGCGCGATTCCGGTCGCTGTCATGGCATGTGTCACCCCGGTGGACTGACCGTGGCGGTCACGTGACGCCGAAGGTCAAAAAAGCACGACTGGGTTGGCAATCGTGAAAGAAGTGGTTGCCAGCCTGTGAAAAGTCCGTTATCTAAGCCGGGGCCACACGAAGTGCGCGTAAGCGCTTGTGGCATGGGGAGATAACTGTGGGACTCATCACAAAAAGCCAGCCGGCTCTCGTCGGCGTGGATATCAGTTCGACCGCGGTAAAGTTGCTGCAACTTTCGCGTGCCGGCAATCGCTACCGCGTTGAGCATTACGCGGTCGAGCCGTTGCCGCCGAACGCGGTGGTGGAAAAGAACATCGTCGAGGTCGAAGCGGTGGGCGAGGCGATCAAACGCGCCGTGGCCCGCTCGGGGACCCGCGCCAAGCACGCCGCCGCGGCGGTCGCCGGTTCCTCGGTGATCACCCGCGTCATCGGCATGCCGGCCGACCTGGACGAGGACGATCTGGAGTCGCAGGTCGAACTGGAAGCGGCCAATTACGTGCCGTATCCGATCGATGAGGTCAACCACGATTTCGAAGTGCTCGGCCCGATGCCGGGCAGCCCGGACATGGTCCAGGTGCTGCTGGCGGCCTCGCGCTCGGAGAACGTGGAGGTGCGCGCTTCGGCGCTGGAACTCGGCGGCCTGACCCCGAAGGTCATGGACGTGGAGGCCTTCGCGATCGAGAACGCGTTCGCGCTGCTCGCCGACACCCTCAGCAGCCCGCGCGACGGCCTGGTCGCCCTGGTCGACTCCGGCGCGACCATGACCACGCTCAACGTGCTGCGCAACGGCCGCAGCCTCTATCACCGCGAGCAGGTGTTCGGCGGCAAGCAGCTGACCGACGAGGTCATGCGCCGCTACGGCCTGAGCTACGAGGAAGCCGGCCTGGCCAAGCGCCAGGGCGGGTTGCCGGAGAGCTACCAGGCCGAGGTGCTGGAGCCGTTCAAGGAAGCCATGGTCCAGCAGGTCAGCCGCCTGCTGCAGTTCTTCTACGCCGGCAGCGAGTTCAACCGCGTCGACCAGATCGTACTGGCCGGCGGCGGCGCCTCGATCCCGCGCATCGCCGAAATGGTGGAAGAACAGCTTGGCATCCCGACCACGGTCGCCAACCCGCTCGCCCACATGACCCTGGGGCCGCGCGTGCAGGCGCACGCACTGGCGCAGGACGCGCCCGCGCTGATGATCGCCTGCGGCCTGGCCCTGAGGAGCTTCGACTGATGGCACGCATCAATCTCCTCCCGTGGCGCGCCGAGCGCCGCAAGGCCCGGCAGAAGGAATTCGTCGCGATGCTGGGCCTGTCGGCCCTGGCCGCGGCGGCGCTGTCGGTGCTGATCGTTTTCTATTACAGCAACGAAATCGGCGGCCAGCAGAAGCGCAACGAGTTCCTCGACGGCCAGATCGTCGAAGTCGACAAGAAGATCAAGGAGATCGAGGAACTCGACAAGAAGAAGGCCAAGCTGCTCGCGCGCAAGGAAGTGATCGAGAAGCTGCAGTCCAACCGCTCGCAGATGGTGCACCTGTTCGATTCGCTGGTGCGCACCATTCCCGACGGCGCGGTGCTGACCGCGATCAAGCAGGACGCCGAGACCCTGACCCTGGAAGGCCGCGCGCAGTCCAACGCCCGCGTCAGTACCTACATGCGCAACCTCGAGGTCTCCGGCTGGATGAGCAAGCCGGACCTGACCATCATCGAGGCCAAGGGCGGTGGCGGTAAGGGCCTGCCGTACGAGTTCAAGCTGACGGTGAAGCTGGCCAACCCGAACGCGCCCAAGGACGAGGACGGCGACGGCATTCCGGATGCGCCCGTCGCGGCTCCGGCCGCCGCCGCGGCGCCCGGCGCGCCGGCGCC
>NZ_LXSD01000478.1:0-1845 GCF_017168095.1 Lysobacter enzymogenes
CGCCGCCGATCGCCGCGCCCAGGCCCGCGCCGGCCGAAGCCACGCCGCCGACCACGCCGCCGACGCCGCGCGAGGCGTTGGCGACCAGATTGCCGCCGCCGTTGCCGCCGGTAGTGCCGCCGTTGACCTGCAGCAGGCCCGCCACCGGCGTCACGATCTGGCTGACCGCGCCGGTGAGCTGCTGCCCGGCCTGGCCTTCGATCACCCCGCCGAGCTTGCCGCCGAGGGTCTTGACCCCGCCGCCCACGCCCGACACCAGGCCGCCGGCCGCGCTGGTCAGCGGCTGGATCGGCGAGCCCTGGAACGCGCCGACGGTGGCGACCGTCTTGCCGAGATCGTCGACGGTGGTGCCGACGTTGACTACGAGGTTATCGACCCCGCCGGCGGTGGTGCCGACCGGGTTGGCGATGTTGCCGATCTGGCCGAGCCCGCTGCTGGTCGCGCCGCCGAGGCCGCTGACGGTCTTGCCGAGGTCGTCGACGACCTTGGCCAGCCCCTGCGTGGTCGGGTTGCTGCCGCCGAGCAGGGCCTGGTTCGGAATCTGCGAGCCGAGCGAACTCACCCCGCTGCCGATGCCGGAGACCAGATTGCCGACGGTGGTGATGACCGAGCCGACCGGGTTGCCGGCCGAGGTGCCGCCCGGACCACCGGGATTGCCCGGTCCGCCCGGATTGCCGGGACCGCCCGGATTGCCTGGGCCGCCGGGATTGCCCGGACCACCGGGATTGCCGGGCCCGCCCGGATTGCCGGGACCGCCCGGATTGCCCGGGCCGCCGGGATTGCCCGGACCGCCCGGGTCGCCAGGACCCCCGGGGCCGCCGGGCTCGCCGGGGCCGCCCGGACCGCCCGGGTTGGGATTGAAGCTGGATTTGACGCCGCCCGAGCCCGAGCAGCCCGTCGCCGATACCGTGATCGTCAAGATGCACGCAGCGAGCAGGCTGTAGGAAAGGGCCTTGCGAATGCCTTGGGTGTCCATCACGTCCTCCGAATGCAGCCTTGCGCTGCTCCGTGCCCTGAGGTTTGGACTGCTGTGCCTGCGTCTGCGAGGAGCGACACCGGCCAAGCGCCGACAACACACATTCGAGGTGCGAATCTCGTGTGTATCGCGGACAGGCTGCTCCTGTTTATCGTTAAAGGCGCGTGATGAAAGCGGCCGTGCCGACGGCCCCGGCGGAGATTTCCGATAGCCGGTTATTTGCGTGAGAAACGGTGATTTTCGTTCATGGCGGCGCGCTGAAACGCACTTCGCCGCAGCCGCCGGACAGGCCTGTCGCAGGCCCGCATGCGCCGGGTCGGAACCACGTCACCGAACCGACGAAACAGCAACTTTAAATTGTGACTCGGCGTGTGAATTGAATCGGGACCTAGAACCCGACTCTGGCTTCGGCGCCCAACGGGCTGACCGTCGCCCCGGTGCGCATCACCCGTCCCGGCGCGCCGAAAAGCCGCACGACCGTGTTCTTTTTTATCCATCCTCTGGGCGAATTTACGTAAACAGCGCCCAATGCATCATGCAAATACAAATTGGCAAAACCGCCGTTCACCACTCCACGCTGCCGCGGATCACCGCCTGCACCCGCCCGCCGACCCAGACCTCGCCGGCCTCGTCCACGCTCAGCTCCACCCGGCCGTCGCGCCCGACCTCGCGGCCCTGGCTGGCGCTGTAGCCGTCGCCCGCGCGCAGCCGCCCGGCGGCGAGCAAGGCGCTGGCGATCGCGGCGTTGGCGCTGCCGGTGACCGGATCCTCGGCGAAACCGTCGGCCGGGCAGAACGCGCGCACGGTGCGGGCGCAGCCGGCGACGTCGCCCGGCGCGAACAGGGCCAGGCCGAGCGCGTCGCCGCCGA
>NZ_LXSD01000479.1:0-1350 GCF_017168095.1 Lysobacter enzymogenes
GCACCCGCGCCGGCCCCCGCCGCCGAAGCCGCGCCCGCCGCGTTCGACGCCGCCGCCTTCGCCGGCACCTTCCGCGGCACCCTGCCCTGCGCCGACTGCAGCGGCATCGACACCCAGCTCGCGCTCAAGGCCGACGGCAGCTACGCCCTGGACGAGAGCTACCAGGGCAAGAAGGACGGCGCGTTCAAGGGCGACGGCACCTGGACCGCAGAAGACAACGGCAAGCGCGTGCGCCTGGACCCGAACAGCAAGAGCGAGAACGACCGCCTGTTCGAGATCGTGTCCAAGGACGAGATCCGCATGCTCGACACCGAGGGCAAGAAGATCGACTCGCAGCTCGACTACAGCCTCAAGCGCGCCGCTGGGCAGTAATCGCCGATGCGTATCTCCCTGTAGGAGCGGCGCGAGCCGCGACTGCGACACCGCAGATACGACGTAAGCGCGGTGTCGCAGTCGCGGCTTGCGCCGCTCCTACAGGGGGTAAACCGATTTACGCTTGAACCGCGCCGCGCGCTCTGCGATAACGTCGGCCCCGCTGCCGCGAGTACCGCCGCCATGGGCCGTTGGCGCCCGCCCGCCGAACACAGCACCGCGCTGATCACCCGCGAGGGCCACGCGCGCCTGAAGCACGAGCTCGACGAGCTGTGGCGGCTGCGCCGCCCGGAAGTGGTCAAGGCGCTGGCCGCGGCCGCGGCCGAAGGCGACCGCTCCGAGAACGCGGAATACACCTACCGCAAGAAGCAACTGGCCGAGATCGACCGGCGCGTGCGCTACCTCAGCAAGCGCCTGCCGCTGCTGCGGGTGATCGAGTCCATCCCCAGCGATCCGCAATCGGTGTTCTTCGGCGCCTGGGTCGAGGTCGAGGACGTCGCCAGCGGCGAGCTCGCGCGCTATCGCATCGTCGGCCCGGACGAGACCGACGCCCGGCTCGGCCACATCAGCATCGATTCGCCGCTGGCCCGGGCCATGCTCAAGCGCCGGGTCGACGACGAGTTCGAGGCGGTGCTGCCGGGCGGGCCGGCGCGGTTCGCGATCGTCGAGGTGACTTATTCGCCACCGGCCGACTGAAACGGCGCCGCAAGGACTCGCGCGGTCGCCTTCCCTACTGTAGGAGCGGCGCAAGCCGCGACCGCGACAACGCAACTATGACGCAAGTTTCGGCGTAGCTGCGTTGTCGCAGTCGCGGCTCGCGCCGCTCCTACAGGGGCTTCGGCGGTTCTCGACGCGCATTCATACCGCGACGATGCGGCGCCCGCTGCGCGCCTCGCACCGCGACGTGCGCACCGGCGCCGCGACCGGCGCCGGCACCCGGCAGCCGATCAGGTCCGGGCACCAGGCGCAGCGCGCCGG
>NZ_LXSD01000480.1:0-1471 GCF_017168095.1 Lysobacter enzymogenes
CCGCGCGCCGGCCATGCCGCGCCGCAGGCGGCGGTGCGGCTGCGCGTGGCCGACGGCGCGACGGTCGAGTTCGACGACCTCGTGCTCGGCCGCCAACGCCAGGACGTGGCGCGCGCGGTCGGCGATTTCGTCCTGCGCCGCGCCGACGGGCACTGGGCCTACCAACTGGCGGTGGTGGTCGACGACGCCGACCAGGGCGTCACCGATGTGGTGCGCGGCGCCGACCTGCTCGATTCGACCCCGCGCCAGATCCTGCTGCAGCGCGCGCTCGGCCTGGCGACGCCGCGCTACGCCCACCTGCCGCTGCTGCTCGACGCGCACGGCCGCAAGCTGTCCAAGTCCGAGGCCGCGCATCCGCTGGATCCGGCCGCTCCGCTGCCGGCGCTGCGCGCGGCCTGGGCCGCGCTCGGGCAGGATCCGCATGCGCTGGTTGCGGTGGAAACTGTCACGCAGTTGTTGGCGGCGGCCCGCGATTCGTTCAATCCGGCACAGATTCCGCAGACCGCTTCAGGTCTCGCCGCGATGCACAACGATCCCGGCGCGAATGCTGTCTAGAATCGGAACGCGACCGCCCTTTTGCGGCCATGGAGAGCTCAGCATGCAGTCACGCGTTGCACTCGTCACCGGCGGTACCGGTGGCATCGGCACCTCGATCGTCCAGCGCCTCGCCAAGCTCGGACACAAGGTCGCGACCAATTACCGAGACGAAGCCAAGGGCCGCGCCTGGCAGGCGCAGATGAAGGATCAGGGCTACGACGTCGCCATCGCCCAGGGCGACGTGTCCTCGCCCGCGCACGCCGAAGCGCTGGTGCGCGAGGTCGAGCGCCAGCTCGGCCCGGTCGACATCCTGGTCAACAACGCCGGCATCACCCGCGACACCACCTTCCACCGGATGACCCCGCAGCAGTGGACCGAGGTCATCGACACCAACCTCAACTCCTGCTTCAACGTCACCCGCCCGGTGATCGAGGGCATGCGCGAGCGCAAGTGGGGCCGGATCGTGCAGATCAGCTCGATCAACGGCCAGAAGGGCCAGTACGGGCAGGCCAACTACGCCGCGGCCAAGGCCGGCATGCACGGCTTCACCATTTCGCTGGCGCAGGAGAACGCGAAGTTCGGCATCACCGTCAACACGGTCTCGCCCGGCTACATCGCCACCGACATGGTCATGGCCGTGCCCGAGGACGTGCGCAACAAGATCATCGCGCAGATCCCGACCGGGCGTCTGGGTTCGCCCGAGGAAATCGCCTACGCGGTGGCGTTCTTCGTTCCCGACGAAGCCGGCTGGATCACCGGCGCCAACCTCTCGGCCAACGGCGGCCAGTACATGGGTTGGTGACGGCCGCGCCGTCGTTGCGGGCCGGCCGCGCGCGCCGCGGCCGGCCGCCCCGCTGCATCGTCTTCGGTTTCCCTGTTCAGGTCTTGCGCCGCGCGCGCCGGTTCGCGCAACGGGCGCGGCGAAGGCCGCGCC
>NZ_LXSD01000481.1:0-9284 GCF_017168095.1 Lysobacter enzymogenes
CGCCGGGCTGCGCGGCCAGGCCGGCGGCGCTGGGCACGGTGCTCGCCGGCGCGACCGCGCTCGGCGGCAGAGCCGGCGGCGCCGACTTCTCCTTGCCCCATTCCATCCACAGCAGGGTCGCCACCATCAGCCAGGCGAGGATCAGGAAAGCACGGGTCTGGTTCATGGGCAGCAGGCAGGCTCAGCCGGGACCGGGGTCCGGCAGGGGGTGAGAAGGGGAAGCGGCCGGCATTGTGCCGGTGGCCGCAGTCTCGGGCAATGCGAGGGCGCTACGCGCGCCGGCGCGCTTGAGCAGACCCTCGAACGCGGCGCGCAGTTCCGGGCCGGACAGCTTCGACGCGCCAGGGCGCGCGACCAACACATAATCGCCCGGCGCGAGCTCGGCGCGCAGGTGGCGGAAGGCATCGCGCAGGATGCGCTTGATGCGGTTGCGGCCGACCGCGTTCGGATCGACCTTGCGCGAGACCGCCAGCCCCAGCCGCGCCGGGAGGTCCGGGTCGGCCTGGAAATGCAAAGCGAGCACGGGCAGCGCCACGCGCCGTCCATGCTTGAAGATGCGGTCGAAATCGGAACGCGCGCGTACCCGCGCGGTGCGCGGGAAGCGGGACGAAGTCATTGCAGGCGGTCGGCCGCGCGGCGCCGGATCGTTCCGAAGGGGCCGCAAACGGCCGGGAACGACAGCGGCGCCGACAAGGCGGCCGGCAACGCTTAGGCGGTCAGGCGCTTGCGGCCCTTGGCGCGGCGACGGGCGAGGATCTTGCGGCCGTCGGCGGTCGCCATGCGGGCACGGAAACCGTGGTCGCGCTTGCGCTTGAGGTTGCTGGGCTGGTAGGTGCGCTTGGTGGCCATGACAGGCTCGCAAAGGTAACGACGAAAGTGGACCGCCGATTCTAGCGGCGCACCCAAGGCAGGGTCAAGCCCTTGTCCCGATTGGGATTGCCGATGCGCGACGCACGCCACCGAAGCGCCTGGGGGCAGCCTGTGCACGAGCTGTGCATGAACCTGTGGATTAGTCCTGTTCCGAACCCGACCGCGGTGGTAGTCTGACCGACCCCCCGGCTTCCTGCGTCGCGATGTCCGCATCGTGCGTTGGGCCGCTTTCGTCCGTCGCCGGCGCCGCCGTCGCGATCGACCGCACCACGCATAAAGAAGACACGCTACAGATGGAAGCCTGGCCCCGCTGCCTCGAACGCCTCGAAGCCGAATTTCCGGTCGAGGACGTGCATACCTGGTTGAAGCCGCTGCAGGCCGCGCAGCGCGACAGCAAGACCGTGCTCTACGCGCCCAACGCGTTCGTCGTCGAGCATGTGCGCGAGCGCTATCTGGCGCGCATCCGCGAGCTGTTGTCGTATTTCGCCGGCAGCGAGGACGTCAGCCTGGAAGTGGGTTCGCTGCCGCGTTCGCCGGCCAGCACCCAGCCGTTGCCGCTGGAGACCACCACCAGCGCGGTGCGCCAGACCCCGGCCGCGGTGACCGCGCCGGTCGAGCCGTTCCAGGGCAATCTCGATACGCATTACACCTTCGACAACTTCGTCGAAGGCCGCAGCAACCAGCTCGGCCGCGCCGCCGCGTGGCAGGCCGCGCAAAAGCCCGGCGAACGCGCGCACAACCCGCTGCTGCTGTACGGCGGCACCGGCCTGGGCAAGACCCATCTGATGTTCGCCGCCGGCAACGCCATGCGCGACGCCAATCCGGCGATGCGGGTGATGTACCTGCGTTCGGAACAGTTCTTCAGCGCGATGATGAAGGCGCTGCAGGACAAGACCATGGATGCGTTCAAGCGCCAGTTCCAGCGCGTCGACGCGCTGCTGATCGACGACATCCAGTTCTTCGCCGGCAAGGACCGCACCCAGGAAGAGTTCTTCCACACCTTCAACGCGCTGTTCGACGGCAAGCAGCAGATCATCCTGACCTGCGACCGCTATCCGCGCGAGGTCGAAGGCCTGGAGCCGCGGCTGAAGTCGCGCCTGGCCTGGGGCCTGTCGGTGGCGATCGAGCCGCCGGACTTCGAGACCCGCGCCCAGATCGTGATCTCCAAGGCCAAGGAGCGCGGCGCCGCGATCCCGGAGGAAGTCGCCTTCCTGCTGGCCAAGAAGATGCGCTCGAACGTGCGCGACCTGGAAGGCGCGCTCAACACCCTGACCGCGCGCGCCAACTTCACCGGCCGCGCGATCACCGCCGAGTTCGCCCAGGAAACCCTGCGCGACCTGCTGCGCGCCCAGCAGCAGGCGATCGGCATCCCCAACATCCAAAAGACCGTGGCAGACTACTACGGCCTCCAGATCAAGGACTTGTTGTCCAAGCGGCGCACGCGTTCGCTCGCCCGTCCGCGCCAGGTGGCCATGGCGCTGACCAAGGAACTGACCGAACACTCGCTGCCTGAGATCGGCGATGCCTTCGCCGGTCGCGACCACACGACCGTCCTGCATGCCTGCCGTCAGATCCGCACCCTGATGGAAACCGACGGCAAGCTGCGGGAAGACTGGGACAAGCTGATCCGCAAGCTCAGCGAGTGATCCGCAGCGCCCGTTCCGCGGGCGCCGGCCTCGGCCTGGGATGCGCGGCAGCGCCGACGGCGCGATCCCGACATCGCGCTGGCGGCTGCGTCGCGCGGCCCGCGCCCAGCTGGCGCCGCCTTCCGGCCCCGAGCCGGCGAACCGGCCGCGAATTCTCGCCAGGCGAACGGGCCAGCGGCTCGTTCGCGTAGGGCGGCTCCTGCCGGCATCCACGACGACGAGCGCAACGCAGGGCACGGCCGTCCGGTCGCCGCGCTGCCGTCCGCGCTCATCCGTAGAGATCGCAGGACCGCGGCTGCAGGGCCGGGCGGTGTTTCGGCGTTGGCGGTGTCGCGCGGTCCGGGCGGAGCCGGCTTATCCACAGCATGCGCAATGCGCGGCGGCGGAATTCGCAGGTTCGGCTCCAGGTTCGGTGTCGCTACCGGCGGTTGGGGTCCAAAACGGACGCCGCGCCGCCGGTGGACACAAGGTAGTCGCTAAGTTGCTGATACGAAAGGCATAAGTTCGGGGACTAGACTCGTACAAGCTGTGGATAAAGTGGCGGCCGCGACCACGCGCCGAGGTTATCCACAGGATCTACCGGCCCTCCAGGGCCAGTTCTACCCGCTTTTGAAGTACCGAAAAACGCTTGTAGATCAAAAACTTAAGTCGGTTTTCAACCGTTTTTCGCCGCTCCACCGCCACTAAGATTTTGATTTATACATCTCTTTTGTAATTGGGCTTGCGCCCACCGACCGGCCAAGGGGTCCGCATGCGTTTCAGCCTGCAACGCGAAGTTTTTCTCAAGCCGTTGGCCCAAGTGGTCAATGTCGTCGAACGCCGGCAGACGTTGCCGGTCCTCGCCAACCTGCTGGTGCAGGTGAAAGACGGCCAGTTGTCGCTGACCGGCACCGACCTGGAAGTCGAAATGATTTCCCGCGTCAACGTCGACGACGCGAAGGACGGCGAAACCACGATTCCGGCGCGCAAGCTGTTCGAAATCGTGCGCGCCCTGCCCGACGGCAGTAAGGTCACCGTGAGCCAGGCGGCCGAGAAGATCACCGTGCAGGCCGGGCGTTCGCGCTTCACCCTGTCGAGCCTGCCGGCCAACGACTTCCCGTCGATCGACGAGGTCGAAGCGACCGAGCGCGTACGCGTGCCGGAAGCCGCGCTCAAGGAGCTGATCGAACGCACCGCGTTCGCGATGGCCCAGCAGGACGTGCGCTATTACCTCAACGGCCTGTTGTTCGACCTGCGCGAAAACAGCCTGCGTTGCGTCGCCACCGACGGCCACCGCCTGGCGCTGTGCGAGGCGCCGTTCGAAGGCGGCGCGCAGACCAAGCGCCAGATCATCGTGCCGCGCAAGGGCGTGCAGGAACTGCAGCGCCTGCTCGAAGGCGGCGATCGCGAGGTCGAGCTGGAAATGGGCCGCGGCCACATCCGCATCAAGCGCGACGATGTGACCTTCACCAGCAAGCTCATCGACGGCCGTTTCCCCGATTACGAGGCGGTGATTCCGATCGGCGCCGACAAGGAAGTGCGGATCGAGCGCGAGATCCTGCGCGCCTCGCTGCAGCGCGCGGCGATCTTGTCGAACGAGAAGTACCGCGGCGTGCGCATCGAAGTGTCGCCGGGCCAGCTCAAGATCAGCGCGCACAACCCGGAGCAGGAAGAGGCGCAGGAAGAGGTCGAAGCCGACACCAAGGTCGACGACCTGGCCGTGGGCTTCAACGTCAACTACCTGCTCGACGCCCTGACCGCGCTGCGCGACGAGCACGTCGTGCTGGCGCTGCGCGACGCCAACTCGTCGGCGCTGGTGCGCGAGGCCTCGAACGAGCGCTGCCGCCATGTGGTGATGCCGCTGCGGCTCTGATCCACGCCGCAACGCTCGCGTTCCACGTGGAACAAAAACACGCCCGGCCGATGCCGGGCGTGTTCGTTTTCGGGGCCGAAGCGCTTTCTGTTGCGGCGGATGGTTCCTGAGCGCCCTGTAGGAGCGGCGCAAGCCGCGACCAACCGAAGAGATTCACTTCCACGCGGTTGCCGAAGTGATTGATCTGCAAGCGAAAGCTCCAGTTCTGGTCGTTCTCTGGCTTCGGTAGCACCGCTGGCGTACACCGCTTCGGCTTGTCGCGGCTCGCGCCGCTCCTACAGGTAGCCCACACGGCTCCGCCGAGGCCTCGCCCTCCGCCCGCCCGCCCCGCTCCCGACCCAATCTGCGATCATTTCCCCATGCACGTAACCCGCCTGGACGCCCGCGGCCTGCGCCGCTTCGCCGACGTGAGCCTGTTGCCGGCGCCCGGGATCAACCTGATCACGGGCGAGAACGGCGCGGGCAAGACCAGCCTGCTCGAAGCGCTGCACCTGATGGCTTACGGCCGCAGCTTCCGCGGCCGGGTCCGCGACGGACTGATCCGCGCCGGCGATCCGGCGCTGGAAGTGTTCGTCGAATGGCAGGAAGCCCGTCGCGACCAGCGTCGCAAGGCCGGGTTGCGCCATAGCGGCCAGGAATGGGCCGGGCGGCTCGATGGCGCCTCGGTGTCCCAGCTCGGCGAGCTTTGCGCCGCATTGGCGGTGGTGAGTTTCGAGCCTGGCAGCCACGCCCTGATCACCGGGCCCGGCGAAATCCGCCGGCGCTACCTCGATTGGGGTTTGTTCCACGTGGAACCAGACTTCACTCCGCTGTGGCGGCGCTATACCCGCGCACTCAAGCAGCGCAATGCCCTGCTCAAGGCGCGGGCCCGCGACGGGCAGCTCGATGCCTGGGATCGCGAACTGTCCGAGGCCGGCGAGCCGCTGAGCCGGCGGCGCCAGCAGTACCTGGACGAACTCCAGCCCCGTTTCGCCGCTTTCGCGGCCGAACTGGCTCCGGGTTTGGGCGCGATTCGCCTGGATTACGTCCCCGGCTGGCGCCGCGACGAGTTTCCGCTGGCCGATGCCCTGCTCCTGGCGCGCGAACGCGACCAGCAGCAAGGCTTCACCTCGGTGGGCCCGCATCGCGCCGACTGGCGCATCGGCTACGGGTCGATTCCCGGGCGCGAAGCCTTGTCGCGCGGGCAGGCCAAGCTGGTCGCCCTGGTCGCGCTGCTGGCCCAGGCCGAACAGCACGCCCAGGTGCAGGGCGAATGGCCGGTGATCGCGCTGGACGATCTGGCCTCCGAGCTGGACCGGCGGCATCAGCGCCGTGTCCTGGAGCGGCTGATCGCCAGCCGGGCCCAGGTTTTCATCACCGGCACCGAGCCGCCCGTGGCGCTGGCCGATATGCAGGTGGAAGTCGCCAGGTTCCACGTGGAACATGGGACATTGCGGCCGAGTGATTCACGTTCGCCGTGAAACCTGGGCCGTCGGCGACGTGAAACACCCCTGAGCCGGCCTAACAGCATGTTCCACGTGGAACACGCCGCTCAAGCGGTCTTTAAACCCCGGAAAGCCGCTGAGCATCCTTCAGCGGCGAACCACTCAGGGACGACCGCTTGAAACCCACGCTCTCCGCGCTGTTCGGCTTATGCCTCGCGGCCCTGGCCGCGCCCGCCCCCGCCCAGGCCTCCCCGAATCAGGCCGCTCCCAGCCAGGTCGACCTCGCCGCCGTCGGCCAAGGTTTCGCCGGCCCCCGCACCCAGGTCGCCGTACTCGGCAGCACCCATTTGAGCGGCCTGCCCAAGGACTACGACCTCAAGGCCCTGGAACCGCTGCTGGAGCGCCTGGCCGCGTTCAAGCCCGACCTGATCGCCATCAAGGCCGTGTCCGGCGAGGGCTGCGACCATCTGAGCCGCTACCACGAGCTGTTCGACGGCGAGCAGGCCTATCTCGACCGCGGCGACCTGCTCGGCCTGTACCGCTTCCTCAACGCGCCGCAAACCCAGCAGGCCGCGATCGCCGCGGACTTCGGCGGCAACCTGCGCGAGCGCTCGTCCGAGCGCTACGGCCGCCAGTACGTGGCCTGGTGGGAGGCGCGCAACCTGCGCATGGCCGCGAACCTGCGCGAGGCCTTCGGCAACCGGCCCGGCATCCGCGTGCTCGACATCGTCGGGTCTTCGCACAAGCCCTACCTGGACGCCTATTTGCGCCAGATGCACGACCTCGAGGTGCTCGACGTGCAGGCGCTGCTGGCGCCTGGGACGCGCTGAGAGGCCATCGCCGGACGCGGGGCTGGGGACCCAGGGGCCAGGGGGCGCGAGGTGCTATAATTTCCTCTGGATTCCAATAGCTAATGTCTGGCCGGGCCCCGCACCTCCGACCCGGCCCAGCCAGCCTTTGCAGCCGACCCGAAGCGAATGACCGACGAAACCGTTCCGACTCCGCCCTCGACCACGTACGACTCCAGCAAGATCACCGTGCTGCGCGGCCTGGAAGCCGTGCGCAAGCGGCCCGGCATGTACATCGGCGACGTCCACGACGGCACCGGTCTGCACCACATGGTGTTCGAAGTCGTCGACAACGCGATCGACGAAGCGCTCGCCGGCCACGCCGACGATGTCGTCGTCACCCTGCACACCGACGGCTCGGTGTCGGTCTACGACAACGGCCGCGGCATTCCGGTGGACATCCACAAGGAAGAAGGCGTTTCCGCGGCCGAGGTGATCCTCACCGTGCTGCACGCCGGCGGCAAGTTCGACGACAACAGCTACAAGGTCTCCGGCGGCCTGCACGGCGTCGGCGTGTCGGTGGTCAACGCGCTGTCCTCGCGCCTGTGGCTGGACATCTGGCGCGACGGCCACCACTACCAGCAGGAATACGCGCTCGGCGAGCCGGTGTATCCGCTCAAGCAGCTGGAAGCCTCGGACAAGCGCGGCACTACGCTGCGGTTCCTGCCGGCGGCGGAAATCTTCACCGACATCGAGTTCCACTACGACATCCTCGCGCGCCGTTTGCGCGAACTGTCGTTCCTCAACTCGGGCGTCAAGATCACCCTCACCGACGAGCGCGGCGAAGGCCGGCGCGACGTGTTCCAGTACGAAGGCGGCATCCGTTCCTTCGTCGAGCACCTCGCGCAGGTCAAGACGCCGCTGCATCCGCACGTGATCTCGGTGTCGGGCGAGCAGAACGGCATCACCGTGGAAGTGGCGTTGCAGTGGACCGACGCCTACCAGGAAACGATGTTCTGCTTCACCAACAACATTCCGCAGAAGGACGGCGGCACCCACCTGATCGGTTTCCGCGCCGCGCTGACGCGCACGCTGACCAACTACATCGAGCAGAGCGGCATCGCCAAGCAGGCGAAGGTCGCGCTGTCGGGCGACGACATGCGCGAAGGCATGATCGCGGTGCTGTCGGTGAAGGTGCCGGACCCGAGCTTCTCCTCGCAGACCAAGGAAAAGCTGGTCAGCTCGGAAGTGCGTCCGGTGGTGGAAAGCACCTTCGGCGCGCGGCTCGAGGAGTTCCTGCAGGAGCATCCGAACGAAGCGCGCGCGATCACCGGCAAGATCATCGACGCCGCGCGCGCGCGCGAAGCCGCGCGCAAGGCGCGCGACCTGACCCGCCGCAAGGGCGCGCTCGACATCGCCGGCCTGCCCGGCAAGCTCGCCGACTGCCAGGAGAAAGACCCGGCGCTGAGCGAACTGTTCATCGTCGAGGGCGACTCCGCGGGCGGCTCGGCCAAGCAGGGCCGCAACCGCAAGACCCAGGCGATCCTGCCGCTCAAGGGCAAGATCCTCAACGTCGAGCGCGCGCGCTTCGACCGCATGCTCGGCAGCGCCGAAGTCGGCACGCTGATCACCGCGCTGGGCACCGGCATCGGCAAGGACGAGTACAACCCGGACAAGCTGCGCTACCACCGCATCATCCTGATGACCGACGCCGACGTCGACGGCTCGCACATCCGCACCCTGCTGCTGACCTTCTTCTACCGGCAGATGCCGGAGCTGATCGAGCGCGGCCACATCTACATCGGCCTGCCGCCGCTGTACAAGATCAAGCAGGGCAAGAACGAGATCTACCTCAAGGACGACGCGGCGCTCGACGCGTACCTGGCCGGCAACGCGGTCGAAGGCGCGGGCCTGATCCCGGCCGACGGCGAGCCGCCGATCGAGGGCGCTTCGCTGGAGAAGCTGCTGCTGGCCTACGCCGCGGCCAAGGAAACCATCGCCCGCAGCGCGCACCGTTACGACCCGAACGTGCTCACCGCGCTGATCGATTTCACCCCGCTCGACAGCGAGCACCTGCTCAACCGGCCGGTGGATTTCGCCGAGCTGGAAAAGCGCCTCAACGAATCCGGCCTGGGCCGGCCGCGTTACGCGCTGTCGCTGCATGCGGCCAACGAATCGCGCCAGGCCGCGCTGCTGGTCAAGCGCACCCACATGGGCCAGGAGCTGACCCAGGTGCTGCCGCTGGCCGCGTTCGAAGGCGGCGAGCTGCGCGCGCTGCGCGAGGCGGCGGCGATGCTGCACGGGCTGGTGCGCGACGGCGCGCAGATCGTGCGCGGCAACCGCGCCCAGGCGATCTCCAGCTTCGCCCAGGCCCAGGCCTGGCTGATGGAAGAAGCCAAGAAGGGCCGCCAGATCCAGCGCTTCAAGGGCCTGGGCGAGATGAATCCCGAGCAGCTGTGGGACACCACGGTCAATCCGGAAACCCGCCGCCTGCTGCAGGTGCGCATCGAGGACGCGGTCGCCGCCGACCAGATCTTCAGCACGCTGATGGGCGATGTGGTCGAACCGCGGCGCGAGTTCATCGAGGACAACGCGCTCAAGGTGGCCAATCTCGACGTCTGAGCCGACGCCGGACGCTTCGCGCGCCGGCATCGCGCCGGCCGCTTCCTCGCTCGCGGGCGCCGCGGCCGCCGCCACCGCGGCC
>NZ_LXSD01000482.1:0-324 GCF_017168095.1 Lysobacter enzymogenes
GGCGCAGGCGCTCGAAGCGCCGGCCCAGCAGCGCCGGCGCGGCCGCCAGCAGGCTGCGTTCGCGCCGCGCCAGCGCGCGTTCCATCACCGCGTCGATCGCGGCGAGCTTGGACAGTTCGGGCGAGGCCGAGGTCAGCCGGTCGCGCAGGCGTTCGCGCAGGCGCGCGGCGCCGGCTTCCAGGGTCTGCTGCAGGGCCAGGTAGCGTTGGCGGAAGAACGGGAAATCGCTGGCGTCCTCGCTCGCGGCGGCCGAGCGCGTGGGCGCGCGCGACGGTGCGGCGACGGCGAAGGCGCGGTCGCCGGCGATGGCCGCGGCCAGCGCCT
>NZ_LXSD01000483.1:0-3262 GCF_017168095.1 Lysobacter enzymogenes
AATGACGGTCTGGGGGTTGCGGGGCTTCGGGACGTGGCGGCGGAGCTGCGTCGCTGCGGTTGGATTTCGGCTTTCGCCGGAATGACGGTCTTGGGGGTTGCGGGCTTCGGGAGATCGCGGCGGAGCCACGTGGCTGCGGTTGGATTCCGGCGTTCGCCGGAATAACGGTCTGGGGGTTGCGGGCTTCGGGAGATCGCGGCGGAGCCACGTGACTGCGGTTGGGTTCCGGCTTTCGCCGGAATGACGGTCTTGGGGGTTGCGGGCTTCGGGAGGTCACCGCGGAGCCGCGTCGCTGCGGTTGGATTCCGCCTTTCGCCGCAATCACGCATTGGAGAACGCGACGCCCCGGATATCGCCACAGCCTCAGGCCGCGCATTCGAGCGCGCCCCCCCGGCGCCGCTCACTCCGCCGCCGGCGGCTCTCGCGGCGGGAACCGCAGCACCACGCCCGATTGCACATCGCGCGGATCCGGCCGGTTCCACAGCACCGGCACCTGGCGCGGGCTCGGCGGCTCCAGTTCGTCGTTGAGCGGCACCAGCTCGGCGTCCTCTTCGTCTTCCCAGCTGTAGCGCTTGCGCGGCGGCAGCGGGTCGCTGCGGCGGAACAGGAAGGCCGCGGCCACGCCGGCCACCGCGCCGCCCAGGTGGGCCTGCCAGGAGACGCCGGCTTCGCGCGGCAGCACGGTCAGCAGCATGCCGCCGTAGAGCAGGAAGGCGATCATCGCCGCAGCGATCGACGAGCGGTCGCGGCGCAGCAGGCCCAGGGTCATGACCAGGAACATCAGGCCATGGGTGAGACCGCTGGCGCCCAGATGATGGCTCCCGGCCTCGCCCAACAGCCACGCCCCCAGCCCCGAGCCCACCCAGGCCAGCGGCAGCGCGCGCAGCGTCGCCTTGGGATAGACCGCGCCGGCCAGGGTGCCCAGCAGCAGCAACGAGGTCGCGTTGGCGGCCAGGTGCTCGATCGAGCCGTGCAGCAGCGGCGCGGTGAGGATGCCGAGCAGGCCCTCGGCCGAGCCGGGCTGGACCGTGAACGGGCGAATGTCGAAGCCGCTCTGGGCGGCGAACACCGCCGCCAGCACCAGCACGAAGGCCAGGCTGGCGTTGAGGGCCCGGACCAGCCGCGCGCGGTCGGCCTTGCGCTGCGCCGGGGTGTCGGGGATCGGGGCGTCGGTAGGCAGGTGCATACGGACCAGATTGGCACCGGCCGCGGCCAAAACAAGCCGGCCGGGGTGGGCTTCATTGTCCCGCCGGCGGGATTGGGCCCGTGTTCGCAGTCCGGGACCGGGCGCCGCGCCCGGTAGAATGGCGCGATGACTACCGAACTCCCCACCGTACGCCTCAAGAACGCCTGGAAATCCACCCACCCCTGGATCTTCCAGCGCCTGGTCGACAAGCCGGCCCAGCGGCCCAAGCCCGGCAGCATCGTCGATGTGATCGGCGTGGACGGCGACTGGATCGGCCGCGGCTTCTACAACGGCCATTCGCGCATCGCCCTGCGCATGCTCGAGAACGATCCCGAGGTGGCGGTCGACGCCGACTGGTTCGCGCGCAAGATCGCCGCGGCGGTGTCGCTGCGCCGCGACGTGCTCAAGCTCGACCAGGTCAGCGACGCCTGGCGCGTGGTGCACAGCGAAGGCGACGGCATCAGCGGGCTGGTCGTGGACCGCTACGGCGACCTGCTCGTGGTCGAGTACTTCAGCGCCGGCGCGTTCCGCCACCGAGAGTGGATCTACGACGCGCTGCGCGCGCAGTTCCCGGGCTGCCGCTTCTACGCCTTCGCCGACGAGCACGTGCAGAAGCAGGAAAGCTTCGATTTCCGCGGCACCGAGGCGGTGCCGCCGGCGATCATCACCGAATACGGCATCAAGTTCCGCGCCGATCCGGCCGGCGCGCACAAGACCGGTTTCTTCGCCGACCAGCGCGAGAACCGCGAATGGCTGTCGCAGCAGGTCGCCGGCAAGCGCGTGCTCGATCTGTGCTGCAACACCGGCGGTTTCGGCGTCTACGCCAAGGCGCGCGGCGCCGAGGAAGTGATCGGCGTGGACATCGACGCCGACGTGATCAACATCGCCAAGGGCAACGCCAAGCTCAACGGCGCCCACGTCAAGTTCGTCCAGGCCGACATCTTTCCGTACCTGCGCGACATGGGCAACGCGGGCGAGCGCTTCGACGTGGTCATCCTCGACCCGGCCAAGATGACCCGCGACCGCGAGCAGGTGATCCCGGCGCTGAAGAAATACCTGGACATGAACAAGCTCGCGCTGAGCGTGGTCAAGCCCGGCGGCCTGTTCGCGACGTTCTCGTGCACCGGCCTGGTCAGCGAGGACCAGTTCCTCGACATGCTGCGCCGCGCCGCGTTCTACGCCGGCCGCACCGTGCAGGTGCTGCGCGTGGCCGGCGCCGGCGCCGACCACCCGTGGCTGGCGCAGGTGCCGGAGTCGCGGTATCTGAAGGCGGTGTTCTGCCGGGTGCTGGACTGAGCCTCGCGCGGGCTCAATCGCGCCACCACAGGATCGCCGGCGGATCCTCCGGCCGCGCCTGCTCCAGCCGCTGCAGCGCCTCCACATCGAGTCCCGGCAGGCGCGCGCTGAGCGCGCGCGCGACGTCGGCGTAGCCGGGCCAGTCGGTGCGCAGTTCCAGGCGCTCGCCGCTGGCGGTGCCCAGTTCGAGGTAGATCAGCCGGCGCTCGGGCGCGTCGATGGCGTAGCCGTCGATGCCGTCGATGTCGCGCCAGCGGATGCCGTGCACGCGGCCGGCGCCGTCGTCGCGCCAGACGCCGCGCGGGTCGGCGTACAGTCGGGGGTCTCGCGGGTCCATGGGCGGGCCTCCTCGCACGCAACGGGCCTGCGCCGCCCGACCGCTGCGGCCAAGATTGGCACAGTCGGCGCCGTCAGTGCCGTTCCGTATGGAACAGGGACTGCCCATCTTGCGCAAAATATGTGACCGATCGCGCAGTAGTCGCGCCGCCGCGCGCGGCCGCCGCCGGTCGCAGGGCCTGAGACTCACCCGTTTAGACTGGCCCTAGACTAGGCACCCGCACGTGCCTGCACGCCGCGCCGCCGCGCGGCGCCCGGGCATGGACGGCCCGCCTCCCCCGCTTCGCAGCGCCCGCTGCCTTGGTCCCGAGTCCCGGATGTCCCCAGCCCTTGTCGTCGCCGTCGTCTTCGTCGCAGCCCTGGCCTCGGCCGCGCTGGCCTGGCTGCTGGCCCGCGCCGGCGCCGCGCGCGCGCAGGAAGCGGCCCGCGCCGAGTTCGCCGCCC
>NZ_LXSD01000484.1:0-6158 GCF_017168095.1 Lysobacter enzymogenes
GCACGCCCCGGCCCGGGACGCCGCGCGCGGGCCGGCGTCGCGTCGTTTCGATCCGTTCGGATGCCGGCAAGCGCCGCGCGCGAATCCGCCGCGGCGCCGCTCAGGCCGCCGCCGGCAGCTCCGGCGCCACGCCGGCCACCAGGGCGTCGAAGTAATCGCGGGTCAGCCGCAACTGCTGCTCGGCCGACTCGGCGCGGTTGACCACCGCACGGAAGGCCGCATTCTCCGGACGGTCCTTGGCGTACCAGCCCAGGTGCTTGCGCGCGATGCGCACGCCGGAGACTTCGCCGTAGAACGCATGCAGGTGTTCGAGGTGGCCGAGCAAAATCTCGCGCACCTGCGCCAGCGACGGCGCCGGCAGCTCCTCGCCGTGCTCGAGGAAATGGGCGATCTCGCCGAAGATCCACGGCCGCCCCTGCGCCGCGCGCCCGACCATGACCGCGTCGCAGCCGGTATGGGCGAGCACCGCCGCGGCCTTGCGCGGCGAATCGATGTCGCCGTTGGCGATCACCGGGATCGACAGCTGCGCCTTGATCGCGGCGATGGTGTCGTACTCGGCGCTGCCGGCGTACTGCTGGTCGCGGGTGCGCCCGTGCACCGCCAGCGCGGCGATGCCGGACTGCTCGGCGATGCGCGCGATCAGCGGCGCATTGCGTTGATCGTGGTCCCAGCCGGTGCGGATCTTGAGCGTGACCGGCACGTCCACCGCCGCGACCACCGCCTCCAGGATCCGCGCCACCAGCTCCGGCTCGCGCATCAGCGCCGAACCGGCCCAGGCGTTGCAGACCTTCTTGGCCGGGCAGCCCATGTTGATGTCGACGATCTGCGCGCCGTGGCCGACGTTGTAGCGCGCCGCCTCGGCCATGACCTGCGGCACGGTGCCGGCGATCTGCACGCTGATCGGGTCCGGCTCGCCGGCGTGGTCCATGCGGTGGCGCGACTTGGCGGTGGACCAGAAGCGCGGATCGCTGGTGGTCATCTCCGACACGCACAGCCCGGCGCCCAGGCGCTTGCACAGCACCCGGAACGGCTTGTCGGTGACGCCCGCCATCGGAGCGAGGACCACCCGCGGGGCGATGCTGTGGGAGCCGATGCGCATGGCGCGCATTGTAAGCCACCCGGCCGCGGCGGGCCGGGGGCGGGCGCCGGGCGCGCCGGCGCGGGCGGACGCCGGCTCAGTGCCCCGAGAGGTCTTCCACCTTCAGCGAGGGCCCGTTTTCCTTGACCGAGGCGATGCCGCCCTCGCGGCCGCTGGCGTCCTTGTACATCTGGCTGTTGCCGATGGGCTGGCCGTTGCTGGCGGTGAGCAGGAAATACAGGCGGCCGTCGGCGGCCTGCTTGCGCTCGTAGCGCGCGTCGATCTGGCTGTTCTTGCGCACCGATTCGATCCCCTCCAGCGCCGAGGCCTTCAGCTTGTAGCTCTCGCTGCTGAGGATCACCTGGCCGTTGCCGGCCTTGAGCACGAAGTGGTACTGCCCGTTGTTCTGCTTGCTGACGACGTACTTGCCTGCCATGTCCGTTCCCCTCCAAGGCGCCGCCGTCGCGGCGGTGATGATGTTGCTGGGCACGCCCATAGGCGTACACGTCCTTAGAACGGCGTTGTGAAGCCGGACCGGACGCGGGAACGGAGATGCGTGGGCGCAACAAATGTTTCGGCGGCGGAAAGCCGTGCGCGAAAGCGGATAAATCCTGCGTTTTGTGCGAGGGCCTTCAGGCCCGAGGCTTTTGTTCCGGATCGCGGCGTCCGAGCGAAAGGCCTCGGGCCTGAAGGCCCTCCCACAAGAGCAGGGCCTCGCCGCGGCAGCGGGCGAGCGGCAGGATCAGCGCCCGCGCCGGCGCCGCCAGAACAGGAAGCCGGTGACGAGCAGGAACGGCGGCATCAACCCGGTCAGCGCGATCAGCACCTGCCACACCCGTCCGCCGACGAAGCCGCCGTGCAGCGGATACATCGCCTCATAGGCGCGCGCGCCGGGGCCTTGCCGGGTCGAGTCCAGGGTGCGCAGCACCGCGCCGCGATACGGGTCGATCCACACCATGCTGCGCCCGACCGGATGCCACTCGCCGACCGCGCGCGCGCGGATCGTCACCAGGCCGCTGTCCTTCTTCGGCAGGCCGATCCGGCGCAATTGCGCGCCGGCCATCGGCCCGCCGGGCGCTACCGCGGCATCGGCCGCGCGCAGTACTGCGGCCCAGTCGGGCCTGGCATCGGCGCGCGCGGCGAGGGTCGGCGGCTTGGCCGGCCTGGGTTCGGAAAACGCCGCGCGCAAGGCGCTGCGCGCGGCTTCGTCGTAGACCATCGCGGTGCCGGTCAGCGAGGCCAGCAAGGTCAGCGGCAACAGCCACAGGCCGATGCCGCGGTGCCAGCTCAGCCAGCGCCGCGTCGGCGGGCCGCGATACCACTTCAGGCTCGCCGCCAGCGCCGACCAGCGCGGCCACCACAGGTACAGGCCGCTGAGCAGCATGAACACCGCGGCGATGCCGACCGCGCCGAGCACCTGCTCGCCGTTCTTGCCGGCCAGCAGGTGCGTATGCCAGTCGCGCAGCCACAGGATCAGGTCGTTGCCGGTGTTGCGGGTCAGCAGCAGCTCGCCGCTGGCCGGGTCGAAATAGCGCCGCTCGTTGTTCGGGAAGTAGCCCTGCCACACCGGGAACTGTGGCGTGGGCAGATCCAGCGAGGTCATGCCCTGGCCTTGCCAGTGCGCGACGATCCGCTGCAGCGCCTGCGCGCGTTGCGCCTGGTCGATGTCCGCGTCGCGCTGCAGCTGCGGATACGCCCACAGCCCCAGTTCGCGCTGGAAGCTCAGCACCGTGCCCGACAGCGCGACCAGGGCGAACAGCGTGCCCAATGTCAGCCCCAGCCACAGATGCAGCCACTTCAACGCCGCGCGCAGGCGGCGCGGCTTGGGCTTGTGCGTTACGGCGGTGGCCTGGCTGATATTCATGGCTCGGCGCGGAGGGCGGAGGTCAGAAGCGGTGCGACCAGCTCAGGTTGAGCACGCGCCCGCGCCCGGCCACATAGGTGTCGTTGCGCGGCGTGCTCTGCGAGTAATAGGTCACGTATTGCTCGTTGAACAGGTTTTCGACGCCGACGTTGAGCTGGCCCAGCGGCAGCTTGAACCGGCCTTGCAGGTCGACCGTGGTGTAGCCGTCGGCGCTGGCCACGCGCACGCCCTTCGCGTCGAAGTCGCGGTCGATCGCGCGGCTGCCTTGCAGGCGGGTGGAGAACCGCTCGTTCCAGGTCTGGTCCCAGAACGCGGTGACCCGGTCGGGGCTGATGTTGACGCCGGGCAGGTCGCTGTCGACGCGGTCGTCGCCGTCGCTGTCGTAGCGGCCCTTGCCGCGCGCATAGCCCAGGCCGACGCGGCCGGCGTCGGAGAACTGGAACGCGACGTTGCCTTCCAGGCCGCGGATTTCGGTGCGCTCGCGCACGACGAAATAGCTCTGGGTGTTGCGGTCGAACTGCAGGCGCGAGCCGAGGTCGGAATCGGACCAGTACGCGGCCAGGTGCGCCAGCCAGCGGCCGTTGTCGAAGTCCACGCCGATTTCGCGGTTGTCCGACACCACCGGCGACAGGTCGACCAGCTTGTCCACGCTCTGGTTCGGCGTGGTGATGCCGCGCAGCACCCGGCCGATGTCGGCCACGGTGTAGCCCTCCGAATAGGACGCGTAGAACTTCAGCGAATCGGTGGCCTCGAACACGATGCCGTAGTTGGGCAGGGTCTCGCGGGTCTTGGGCGTGCCGCCGCGGACGAAGCGGCTGCCGCCGGCGTTGGCCGGAATGGTGGTGAAGTCGCCGACCTTGAGCTCGCCGCGCTCGTGGCGCACGCCGGCGGTCAGCATGACCTTGTCGGCCACCCACCACTCGGCCTGCACGAACGGCGACCAGGATTCGTACTGGGTTTCCGGCACCCACTTGAGCTTGGCGACCACCAGTTCCTGGTAGGTCTTGTCGCGGTTCCAGTCCAGGCCGAAGGTCGCGCGCAGGCGCTGGCCGAACAGGTTGTCGCGCGACCAGCTGAACTTGCCGCCGACCTTTTCCGAGACGTTCTGCGACTGGTCCCACCAGTGCAGGTCGCGGCCGTCGCGCCAGAAGTCTTCCCAGTCGGTGGCGCCGTACAGGCCCTTGAAGTCGACCCAGAACAACTGCGCGTTGAGGTAACCGCCGGCCAGCGACTTGTCGGTGTAATCCAGCACCAGCGAGGTCGAGCGGTTCTGCGCGCCGCGGCCCTCGCGGCTGCCGCGCGCGGAGGTCGCGAGCTTGCCGGTGCGGATGTCGCCGTTGACGGTGATGTAGTCGTTGTTGCCGCGCAATTGGTAGCGGTTGGCGGTCAGCTGCAGGCGCTTGTCCGCGTCGATGTCCCAGCCGGCCTTGGCGAACAGGTTGTAGCTGCGCGCGTCCATCAGGTCGCCCTGGATGTCGTTGACCGCGATCGCGCGGCCGTCGCCGTCGTAGAACAGGCCTTCGCTGGCGTAGGACGCGCCGCCGACGAAATCGACGTCGCCGCTGCGGGTGCCGAACACGTAGGACGCGCGGTAGCCGACGCTGTCGCTGCGGTTCGGCAGCGCGCTGCTGACGCCGACGTTGACGTCCTGGAACACCGCGCCGTCCTCGCGCGGGGCGCGCTTGGTGATGATGTTGATGATGCCGCCCGACGCGCCCAGGCCCTGCAATGCGTTGGCGCCGTGGATGACTTCGATGCGCTCGATCATCGCCGGATCGATGGTGTGGCCGTCGCGGCCGCCTTCGCGCAGCGGCGTGGATTGCGGCACGCCGTCGACCAAATACAGCGGCTTGCGCCCGCGCAGGGTTTCGCCGGCGTTGGTCAGTTTCTGCCGCGAGGGCGAGAACGAGGGGATCAGGTTGGCGAGGATCTGCGACACGTCCTGGGTCACCGCCAGCTGCTGCTTGAGCTGCTCGGCGTCGATCACGGTGATGGTGTTGGCCAGCGCGGCTTCCGAGTTGGGCATGCGGCTGGTGCTGGCCGAGACGGTGACGCGATCGAGATCCTTGGCCTCCTCGGCCTGGGCGACGGGCGCGACGAGGACGGCCAGCACGGCGCTGGCGAGAAGCTGGGGACGGAGCATGGGGGCGGACGGCCTGAGAACTGCGACAGGGCTCGCATGTTAATGCGAACCATTCTCAGATCAAAGCCGAGTGAGGGGCAGTGCCGAAGGCTGTGGGGAAAAGGCCATTCACATCAATCGCTTAGAGCCTGCCGGCACGACTGTGGGAGGGCCTTCAGGCCCGACGCTTTCGGCTCAGATCGCGGCGATCCGGGACCAGAGCGTCGGGCCTGAAGGCCCTCCCACAAAGACTTCAGGCCCTCAGCACCGGGCCGGCCCGGTCGCTCAGCCGAACCGCTCCCGCACTTCGGCGTCGCGCGGCATCGCCGCGGCGGCGCCGCTGCGTTCGGTGGACAAACCGGCGAAGCGCACCGCGTAGCGCACGTGTTCGGCGAACGGCGCGCCCGGCGCGCGCGCCAGCGCGGCCGCCAGCGCGCCGTTGAAGGCATCGCCGGCGCCGGTAGTGTCGATCGCCTTCACCGCCGCGGCCTCGACGCGGTAGAACGCCTGCGCGTCGCCGCGCAGGGCGGCGTCGGCATGCGAGACGAAGCAGCCGGACTTGCCCAGGGTGATGACCACGCTGCCGTGCGCCAGCAACTGCCGGCAGTGCGCGTGCAGCGTCGTCTCGTCGAGGCCGGCCAGCGCGTCGGGATCCAGCGCCGCGCCGCCGCGCCGGCGCAATTGCGCGCAGAACTCGGTTTCGTTGGGCGTGGCCACATCGGTCAGCGCCCACAGCGCGTCGCTGGCCACGGCGTCGGCGGGAGCCGGGTTGAGCAGGGTCGATCCGCCGGCATCGCGCACGCGCGCGAACGCGGCGACCGCCGATTCGTCCGGCGTTTCCAGCTGCGCCAGCGCCACCTGCGCCGCGTCCAGCGCGGCCGCGTGCTCGCCGACGAAGGCCGGCGACAGCTCGGCGTTGGCGCCGGGCCCGATCACGATGGTGTTGCGGCCTTCGCCGTCGACGTAGATGCCGGCGGTGCCGGTCGGCTGCGCGCTTTGCAGCGCGCGCAGGTCGATGCCGTCGCCGGCGGCGAGCGCGCGCGCCAGTTGGCCGCCGGCGTCGTCGCCCAGCGCGCACACGAACGCGGTCGCCG
>NZ_LXSD01000485.1:0-2259 GCF_017168095.1 Lysobacter enzymogenes
GCCGCAGCGGGCGCCAGCGCCGAGCCGTTTCGAGCCGCGTCGCAGCGAGTCCGCGCCGGCCGCAGCGTCCGCCGACGACACCGCCGCGGCGATCGCCGCGCTCAGCGCGTTCCTGTCCGAACAGCTGATGATCCCGCCGGCGCGCATCCGCGCCGGCGACGGCTTCGACAGCTTCGGCATCGACTCGGTGATCGCAGTGCGGCTGACCGCGGCGCTGGAAAAGACCTACGGGCCGCTGTCGAAGACGCTGTTCTTCGAGTACGCCACGGTCGCCGAACTGGCCGCGCATCTGGCGACCCGGCGCGCGCCGGCCGCCGCAGCCGCCGCGCAATCTCACGATGCCGCCGCAGCAGCAGTGATCGCGCCGGCGCCGGCGCCGGCGCCGGAACCGGCGCCGCTTGCGCCGATCGCGCAGTCTTCGCCGCAGCCGAGCGACGAGGGCATCGCCATCGTCGGTCTGGCCGGACGTTACCCGCGTTCGCCGACCCTGGCCGCGTTCTGGGACAACCTCAAGGCCGGCGTGGACTGCGTCGGCGAGATTCCGGCCGAACGCTGGAGCCTGGACGGCTTCTACGATCCCGATCCGGCCGCGCACGGCAAGAGCTACAGCAAATGGGGCGGCTTCCTCGACGGCGTCGCCGATTTCGATCCGCGCTTCTTCAACATCTCGCCGCGCGAAGCGCCGATGATGGACCCGCAGGAACGCCTGTTCCTGATGTGCGCGCACGAGACCCTGGAAGACGCGGGCTATACCCGCGAGGCGCTCAACCGCGGCGCCGAAGCCGGCGGCGGCGTCGGCGTGTTCGTCGGGGTGATGCACGCCGAGTACCAGTTGTACGGCGCGCAGGCGCAGATGCTGGGCGAGCCGCTGGCGCTGGGCTCGGGCATCGGCTCGATCGCCAACCGGGTCAGCTATTTCGGCAATTTCCAGGGGCCGTCGCTGGCGATCGACAGCATGTGTTCGTCCTCGCTGAGCGCGATCCACCTGGCCTGCCGCAGCCTGCGCGACGGCGAGTGCGCGGTGGCGCTGGCCGGCGGCGTCAACGTGTCGCTGCATCCGAACAAATACCTGGGCCTGTCGCAGGCCCGCTTCGCCTCCAGCCAGGGCCGCTGCGCAGCGTTCGGCGAGGGCGGCGACGGCTACGTGCCCGGCGAAGGCGTCGGCGCGGTGCTGCTCAAGCCGCTGGCGCAGGCGCTCGCCGACGGCGACCGCATCTACGGCGTGATCAAGGGCAGTGGGCTCAATCACGGCGGCCGCTCCAACGGCTTCGCCGTGCCCAACGCCGCCGCGCAGGCGCGCCTGATCCGGCGCACGCTGCAACGCAGCGGCGTGGACGCCGGCGCGATCGGCTACGTCGAAGCGCACGGCACCGGCACCGCGCTCGGCGATCCGATCGAGATCGCCGGCCTGACCCGCGCCTTGCGCGAGCACGGCGGCGACGCCGCGCCGGCCGCCGGTACGATCCGGATCGGCTCGGTCAAATCCAATATCGGCCATTGCGAAAGCGCGGCCGGCATCGCCGGGCTGACCAAGATCCTGCTGCAGTTCGAGCACGCGACCCTGGTGCCGACGCTGCACGCGCAGACGCTCAACCCCAACATCGACTTCGCGCAGACGCCGTTCGCGGTGCAGCGCACGCTGGAACCGTGGCCGGCGCCGCGCCGCGCCGACGCGAGCCCGGCGCCGCGCACCGCCGCGCTGTCCTCGTTCGGCGCCGGCGGCTCCAACGCGCATCTGCTGGTCGAGGAGTTCCTCGCGCCGGCGCGCGCGGCCGCGCCGCGCCCGCTGCGGCCGGCGCTGATCGTGTTGAGCGCGGCCGAGCCCGAACGCCTGGACGAAGCCGCACGACGCCTGCTGGCGAGCCTGTCGGCGCAGGGTTTCGGCGACGCGGATCTGGACGCGATCGCCTGCACCTTGCAGACCGGGCGCGAGCACCACGCCCACCGGCTCGGCCTGAGCGCGGGTTCCATCGCCGAACTGCGCGGCAAGCTGGAAGACTTCCTCGCCGGCGACCGCAGCCGCTGCCACCGCGGCGTGGCCGATCCGGAACGCGCGCGGGCGCCCGCCGACGATCTGCTGGCGCTGCTCGAACGCGGCGAGCACGCGCAGGTGCTGGCGGCCTGGGTCGCCGGCGTCGAATGGCCGTGGCCGCGCCTGTACCCGCAGCGGCCGGCGCGTGTGCGCCTGCCGGCCTATCCGTTCGCGCGCGAGCGCCATTGGGCGCCGGACGCGCTGCGGCCGCGCATGCAGCCGGCTGC
>NZ_LXSD01000486.1:0-1394 GCF_017168095.1 Lysobacter enzymogenes
GGCCCTGGCCGCGCTCGCCGCCGCCGCGCAGGCGCGCGCGCGCACGGACGCCGAGGACGCCGAAGCGGCCACCGCCGCTTACTTCGAGCGCGTGCGCGCCAGCCCGCCGCATCTGCGCGCGTTGCTGCAGGCGATGCCCAAGGGCGGCGACCTGCACAGCCACCTCAGCGGCGCGGTCTACGCCGAAGACTATCTGCGCTGGGCCGGCGAAGACGGCCTGTGCCTGCAACGCGAGGATGCGCGCCTGGCCGCGCCGCCGTGCGCGCCGCCGGCGAGCGTGGCGGTGGACGCGGCGCCATTGGAGCTGTACGGCCGCGCCATCGATGCGATGTCGGTGCGCGGCTACGAGCGCGGCATCGGCGATCCGCAGGTGCCGGTCGAACAGCGCTTCTTTTCCGCGTTCGATCGTTTCCGCATCCTCTCGCGCCAGCGCGGCGGCGACATGCTCGCGGCGGTGCGCCGCATCGCCGCGGGCGAGCACACCGCCTATCTGGAACTGATGCAGGTGCCGCCGGCCGGGCGCGGTTTCGCCGACACCGCGCCCATCGGCGACGACGGCCGCGGCTTCGCCCAGTGGGCGCAGACGCTGCGGCCGGCGCTGGCCGATGCGGTGCCGCGCGCGCGCGCCGAACTCGACCGCGACGAAGCGCAGGCCGCCGCCGCGCTGGGCTGCGCCGGCAGCGCGCCGCAGCCCGGCTGCGCGGTGGAAGTGCGTTACCTGATCACCGCCACGCGCACCCACGAACCGGCGCGGGTGTTCGCCGACCTCGCCTTCGCCTTCGCCCTGGCCGCGGCCGATCCGCGCTGCGTCGGCGTCGACCTGCTCGGCCCCGAGCATCATCGGCTGGCGGCGCGCGATTACGCCCTGCACATGCGCATGATCGCGTTCTTCAGGCAGCGCCATCCGGCGGTGCGGGTATCGCTGCATGCCGCCGAGCTGAACCCCGCGCTGGCGCCGCCGCAGGACTTGCGCGGCCACATCCGCCAGGCGGTGGAGGTCGCCGGCGCGCAGCGCATCGGCCACGCCGCCGCGCTGGCCTACGAAGACGACGCGGCATCGCTGTTGCAGACCATGGCGCGGCAACGCGTCGCGGTGGAGATCAACCTGTCCAGCAACGCCGCCATCCTCGGCCTGCGCGGCGCCGCGCACCCGCTGGCGCTGTACCGCGCCGCCGGCGTCCCGGTGGTGCTGTCCACCGACGACCAGGGCATCCTGCGCAGCGACCTGAGCGGCGAATACCAGCGCGCCGCGCAAGAGCAAGGCCTGGGCTACCGCGACCTCAAGCGCATCGCCCGCGACAGCCTGCACTACGCGTTCCTGCCCGGCGCCAGCCTGTGGCGCGACGTCGCCGGCGGCGCGCGCGCGCCGGCCTGCGCCGGCGCCGATGCGCGCG
>NZ_LXSD01000487.1:0-1517 GCF_017168095.1 Lysobacter enzymogenes
CGGCGCGCGCGCCCGGGTTGGCCTGGGTCGGGCCCATCGCCGCCTCAACCGCGCCGCAGCCGGCGCAGGCCGAAGTACTGCAGATCGGCGAACACCGCCACCACCGCCGCCTGCGCCAGCACGTAGGCCAGGCCGAGCGGATTCGGAGCGATCGCGCCCTCCAGCCACACCAGCACCGAGGCCGCGACCCAGGCGAGGTTGACGCCGATCATCGCGCGCGCCATCGGCGCGGTGATCGCGGGCCGGCTCAGCGCCCAGCCGAGGAAGCCGATCCAGGCCATCAACACCAGGCCCGAGCCGCGCAGGACGCCGGCGTCGATCGCGGTCAGCCGCGCCAGCGGTTCGGCCGCGGCCAATTGCAGTGCGCCGGCGGCGGCAGAGACGGCGAGGTCGGCCTGGACCACGCGGCGCAGGAAGTGGGCGGGGTTGCGTTCGATGGCGATGGCCATGTGCGTGCTCCTGTCGTGAGTGCGTTCGTTGCGGACGCCGCCATCACAGCGCGGCGCGCGCCGCCGGTCGATTACCCCGCAGGTAATGCCGGCGCCGGCGCGGCTGGGCTAAGGTGGCCGCATGAACGATTGCGCCCCCGTGGGCGAGCTGCTGCGCCAATGGCGCCAGCGCCGCCGCCTGACTCAGTTCGATCTGGCCGAGATGGCGCAGATCTCCACCCGCCACGTCAGCTTCATCGAAACCGGCCGCTCGCTGCCGAGCCGGGCGATGCTGCTGCGCCTGGCCGACCGCCTGGACGTGCCGCTGCGCGAACGCAACGCGCTGATGACCGCGGCCGGGCTGGCGCCGATCTACGCCGAGCGCGCGCTCGACCATCCGGCGATGCGCGAGGCTTACGCCGCGGTCGAACTGGTGCTGTACGCGCACGAACCGCATCCGGCGCTGGCGGTGGACCGGCACTGGAACCTGATCCAGCACAACCGCGCGTTGGCGCCGATGCTGGCCGGCGTCGCCGAGCACCTGCTGGCGGGTCCGGCCAATGTGCTGCGCGCGGCGCTGCATCCCGAAGGCATGGCGCCGAGCATCCTCAACCTGGGCGAATGGCGCGCGCACATCCTGCATCGGCTGCGGCATCAGATCCAGACCAGTCGCGATCCGGTGCTGGAGGCGCTTTACGCCGAGCTGGAGGCCTATCCGGCGCCTGCCGATTTCGATCCGGCGGAAGTGACCGGGGCCGCGCATGTGGCGGTGCCGTGTCGGATGCGCACGCCGTTCGGGGATTTGTCCTTCATCAGCACGACGACGGTGTTCGGTACGCCGATGGACGTGACGCTGGCTGAGCTGGCGATCGAGTCGTTTTTTCCTGCCGATGCGGCTACCGCGTTGGCGATGCGCGAGTTCGGCGCGAGCTTGGCGCCGTCGGCGGGGGCGGGCTGAGGTGGTGGGTGAATCGGCCGCATTGGGGTCGCGTCGCATCTACAGGATCGCCGTCAAGCTCCGTATTTCCCTGTAGGAGCGACGCGAGTCGCGACCAACCGAAGCAACGCAGCCCCGCCGCCCCACCCCCG
>NZ_LXSD01000488.1:0-4713 GCF_017168095.1 Lysobacter enzymogenes
GCCGGCGGCGACCGCCGCGGCGACTTCGCCGGCGATGCGCTGCGCCGCGGCAGCGCTGACCACCGGCCCCAGATCCGGCGAGCGCAGCGGATGGTCCAGCCGCAACGCGCGCGCGCGTTCGACGAAGGCCTCGGCGAAGCGCGGGTACGCGCGCCGGTCGACATAGATGCGCTCGACCGAGCAGCACGACTGGCCCGAGTTGGAGTACGCGCCTTCGACCAGTTGCGCGGCCGTCCAGTCCAGGTCCGCATCGGCGCGCACATACGCCGCATCCTTGCCGCCCAGCTCGAGCCCGGCCGCGACCAGTCCGGTGCCGGCGGCCGCCAGCACCGCGCGCCCGCCGCGTTCGGAACCAATGAACTGCACCGCCTGGAAACGGCGTTGCGACAGCAGCCGCTCGACCATCGCATGCGGCAGGTGCAAGGCCTGGAACACGCCGTCCGGCAAGCCCGCCGCGTCCGCGCACTGCGCCATCAGCTCGGCGACCAGCGCGGTCTGCGGCGCGTGCTTGAGCACGAAGGCATTGCCGGCGGCCAGCGCCGCGATCGCCATCTGCGCGGCCATCGCCACCGGGTAATTCCAGGCGCAGATGCCCAGCGCGATGCCCTTGGGCTCGCGCCGCAGCGCGCGGCGGATGCCGTCGCCGCCGTCCACGGCCCGTTCGCCGAGCAACTGCGGCGCCAGCGCGCGCGTATGCTCCCAGCCCGCCCGCACCCGTCCCAGTTCGTCGGCGAACTGCAGCGGCCGGCCGATCTGCCACAGCACCTGCTCGGCGAACTCGGCGCGCCGCGCCTGCATCGCCGCGACCAAGGCTTCGATCGCGTCCAGGCGCGCGTCCAGCCCGAGCGCGCGCCAGCCCGGCAGCGCCGCCTGCGCGCGTTGCAGCGCGCGTTCGGACTCGGACTCGCGCGCATGGCGCACCACCGACAGCAAGCGGCCGTCGACCGGAGAAACGATTTCGAAGGCGTCCACCGGCGGCCTCAGGCGAATTCGAAGAAGCGACGCAGTTCCACGTCGGTGACCAGCGCGGCGAACTCTTCGTCCTGGGCGCGCTTCATCTCCACGTAGGCGTCGACGAAGCGGTCGCCGAACAGCTCGCGCGCCGCGCGCGAGGCGTCGAAGCGCTCGATCGCCGCGGCGAAGCTGCGCGGGAAGCGGTACTGCGGCGCGACCTTGTCGAGGTTGTCGTAGACGTTCCAGGTCGCTTCCTCGCCCGGCTCGATCGCCTGCTCGATGCCCCACAGGCCGGCGCCGAGCACGCAGGCCAGGGCCAGATAAGGATTGGCGTCGGCGCCCGGCACCCGGCATTCGACGCGTTGCGAATGCGGCGAACCGCCGATCAGGCGCAGCGCGCAGGTGCGGTTCTCCCAGCCCCAGGTCGCCGCCACCGGCGAGAAGATCCACGGCTGGTAGCGGCGGAACGAATTCACCGTCGGCCCGAACAGGATCAGGAACTCCGGCAGCAAGCGCTGCACGCCGCCGACGAAGTGGCGCATGGTCCGGCTCATGCCGCGCGGCTCGCCCGGATCGTGGAACACCGGATCGCCCTGCCCGTCACGCAGCGACACGTGGATGTGGCCGCTCTGCCCGTCGGCCTGGTTGGACCAGCGCGCCATGAAGGTGATCAGCTTGTCGTGGCGCTGGGCGACGATCTTGGCCACGGTCTTGAACAGCATCGCGTCGTCGGCCGCGCGCACGCCCTCGCCGTAGGCCAGCGCGGCTTCCATGAAGCCCGCGCCCATTTCCTCGTGCACGCCTTCCAGCGGGACGTCCATGCGCTTGCAGCTGTCCATCAGCGCGTTGTAGAAGCCGCTGCCGACGCCTTGCCGAAGCATCAGGTGATAGGAGTTGTCGAGCGTGGCCAGGCGCAGGCCGCGATAGTCCTTCTCGCGGACCGAACGCGGCGTTTCTTCGAACATGGTGAATTCGTATTCGCTGGAGTGGAACGCGCGCAGCCCCTGCGCCCGCGCGCGCGCCAGCACCCGGCGATAGACGTTGCGCGGCTGCAGCGGACCTTCGGGCTCCTCGAAATCGGCCAGGAACAGCAGATTGCGCGTGGGGCTTTCCCACGGGATCTCGCGCACGCTGTCGGGCACGATCCGGCACAGGCGGTCGCCGAAGGTCACCGCGTCGCCGCTGCTGACGCCCTGCGCCGGACGCTGCACGTCGCCGTGATCCAGCGCCAGCGCCGCGCCGGCGAAGCCGATGCCCTTGTCCAGCGCGCCGAGGAAGCGCTCGGCGGACACGTACTTGACCCGCAGCTGGCCCGGCATGTCGCCGTAGCCGACGTTGACGTGGTCGGGGCGGCGCGCCTGGATCAGGCGGACGACGTCGTCGACGGTGGCGATCGAGCTGAGGTTCGGGTCGGACATTCGAAGACGTTTCCTTTTGTTAACTTTGTTTCCATATGGAAACATCGCGTGGTAGTTTTCGCTCATCCCGATCCGGGTGTCAAACCCTCTCGCCGTCGCGCCCCGGCTCAGCCGACGGACGGCGGCCCAACCGGCGAGGTCCGTGCGTGAATCAGGCTTCCTTCCCCGCGTGGGACTACATCGTGGTCGGCGCCGGCTCGGCCGGCAGCGTGCTCGCCCATCGCCTTTCGGCCGATCCGCGCGTGCGCGTGCTGCTGCTCGAAGCCGGCCCGGCCGACATCTATCCCTATCTCCATGTACCGGCCGGAGAGGAAATGGCGCTGTCCAGCGGCAAGGTGACCTGGCCCTACCGCACCGAGCCCGACCCCAGCCGCGACGGACGCAGCGAGGACTGGCCGGCCGGCAAGGTGCTCGGCGGCAGCAGTTCGGTGAACGGGATGATTTACCTGCGCGGCGCGCGCGAGGACTACGACGACTGGGCGCGCGCCGGCAATCCGGGCTGGAGCTTCGACGAGGTGCTGCCGTGCTTCGTGCGCAGCGAACGCAACTCGCGCGGCGCCGGCCCGGGCCGCGGCGGCGACGGGCCGCTCAGCGTCGCCGACCTGCGCAGTCCGCATCCGCTCGCCGCGGCCTTCCTCGACGCGGCCGCAGAACTGGGATTGCCGCGCAACGACGCGTTGAACGGCGGCGACCCGTTCGGCGCCGGCTATCTGCAGGCGACCCAGTTGCGCGGCTGGCGCCACAGCGCCGCGCGCGCGTTCCTGGGCCCGGCGCGGCGGCGGCGCAATCTCGACATCGTTACCGGCGCGTTGGTCGAACGGGTGCTGATCGCCGACGCTGCGGCGCACGGCGTGGCGTACCGCCATCGCGGGCAGCGCAAGGTCGCGCACGCGCGGCGCGAGGTCATCGTCTGCGCCGGCGCGCTGGCCTCGCCCAAGCTGTTGATGCTGTCGGGCATCGGCCCGGCGCAGCAACTCGAACGCCACGGCATCGGCGTGGTTCGCGACAGCGCGGGCGTCGGCGCGAACCTGCAGGAGCATCCCGGCGCGCTGGTCACCGCGCAGGTCAATATGCGCACCTACAACGTCGAGACCGGCCCGCTGTCGGTGCTGCGCCACGGCCTGGATTTCCTGCTGCGCGGCCGCGGCCCCGGGACCACGCCGATCGGCCACGCCGTCGCCTTCGCCCGCAGCGCGCCGCAGGTCGAGCGGCCGGACCTGCAACTGGTGTTCACGCCGATCGGCTACAACACGTCCGGCGACGGCCCGGTGCTGTTGCCGGTGCCGGCGGTGGTCATCGCGGTCAATGTCTGCCGTCCGCGCGCGCGCGGCACGTTGCGGCTGCGCTCGGCCGATCCGGCCGAGCTGCCGGAAATCCGCCTGGAAATGCTCGCCGATCCGCACGACCGCGACTTGCTGCGCGAAGGCGCGAAGCTGGCGCGGCGGCTGTACGCGACCGGCGCGATGCGCGGCCATGTCGAGCGCGAACTGCGCCCGGGCGCGCAGGTCGACAGCGACGCCGAGTGGGATGCGTTCCTGCGCAAGCACTGCATGCGCTTCAGCCATCCGGCCGGCACCTGCCGCATGGGCGTGGACGCGCTGGCGGTGGTCGGCCCGGACTTGCGCGTGCACGGCGTGCAGCGCTTGCGCGTGGCCGATGCCTCGATCATGCCGACCCTGGTCGGCGCGAACACCAACGCCGCGGCGATCATGATCGGCGAGAAGGCGGCGGAGCTGATCCTGCTCGGCGGCTGACTTCGCCGTGCGGCTCGCTTGGCACGGGTTAGTTCGTGCCGCCGAATTCAAGCGGCGTGAGTCGGGCGGAAAGATTCAGGTCGCGGGATTCAGCGGCGAACGCTCGGTACGACGGCCGGCCCGCCGGGCTCAACGCCGCGCTGCCGCGACGCTCCGACGAGTCAGCGCTTGCGCTTGGGCCGCAACCCGGCGCTCGCCGCCTCGCTCTGCACCCGCGCGCCGTCTTCGCCGACGGTATTGGACATCAACAGCACCGCCTCGCGCGAGACCGCGAAATACGCATGGCGGGTCTGCGCGTCGAACAGCACGCTGTCGCCCGCGGCCAGCACCAGCGGTTCGTAGGCGTCAGTGTGCAGCGCGACCTTGCCCTTGAGCACGTACACGAACTCCTCGCCCGGATGCGACACGAACGCGTCCTCGTCGCCGGGCGGCTTGTCGCGCACGGTCACCCGCCAGAACAGGTTGGACTGGCCGCTGAGTTCGCTGCACAGCATCTCGTAGGTGCGGTGGCTGTGTTCGAACTTGCGCCCGCCGTCGGCGCGGGTCAGCGCCCGCCGCGCGCCGGCGCCGGGCACGGGCGCGGGCGG
>NZ_LXSD01000489.1:0-7201 GCF_017168095.1 Lysobacter enzymogenes
GCGGCCGCAGGGCCGCGGCGTGGACGATCTCGCGCCGATCCTGGCCCCGCTCGACGCCGCCGAAGCCACGCGTTTCGGCGCGCCCGCGCAGGCGGCGGTGCCCGACGCGGTGCGCCGCAGCGCGCAGCGCTGCCTGCGTGCGGACTTGGGCGAACTCGCGCAACGCGGCCTGATCGGTTCGGCCGAGGAACTGGCGCGGCTGCTGCCGCAGGTCGCCGCGGCCGATCGCGCCGAAGGGCTGGGCGAGGCGTCGCTGCGCCGCCTGTACGCCGCGGTCTATCGCGCCTTCCGCCGCCGGCGCTCGTTGATGCTGCTGGACCTGGCCCCTCAGGTGCGGATCGGCGAGCTGCCGTGGGTGGCGGCCCTGGACGGCCTGCGCGACGGCGGCCGCGCGCCGCGCGACGCGCGCGCGGGACTGGCCGATACCGCGGCGCTGGCGTTGACCCGGTTTCCCCGATCCATCGTGCCGAACCGGCTGGTGGGCGAACTCGATGCGATGGCGCGCCATGCCGGCCTGGAGTTGCCGCTGACGCAGGAGGTGGCGGCCGACATCTTCATGGACGCGTTCGCGCCCAAGTACGTGCGCGCGGCCAAGCTCGCCGCGCAGACCATGCGCGGCACGCTGTACGCCCGCTACTACGACATCGACTGCGAACGCGTGCTGGCCCTGCCCGAGGACACCCGGAGCCTGGCGCGGCTGTGCGCGGAGCGGGCCGGCGAGGCCGGGTGCGCCGGCGGCCGCGCCGCGATCAACGGCCGGATCGTCGAACAGCAGCAGATACTGACCACGCACAACCTCGCCGCGCTGTACGCCGAACTCGGGCTGGCCGCGCGCATCGGCGCCGGGCACGCGCAACTGGCCGACCGATGCCTGCGCTGGATCGTCGCCCGCCAGCGCAATCTCGCCGCCGCGCGCCACGCGCGGCTGATCGCGATCAAGCAATGCGCCTACGCGTGGCGGCAGATGCTGTTCTTCCTTTCCCACGCTTCGACGGCCGAGCAGCGCCGGTTCGCGGCGCAGGCGGAGCGGCGCTTCGACGAATTGCCGCGCGCCCTGCGCTCGCGCTTCGACCCGGTCGCGCGCGGCCTGGCGCTGGCGCTGCGCGGCGAAACGCTGGGCGAACGGGCGTTGGCCCGCGACGGCGCGCAGCGTTTTGTGGGCTGGTGCGTCGGCGCGCATCCGCAGGTGGAATGAGCGTCGCCGCCGGGCTCAGTAGGTGACCGTCACCACCACCGTGTCGCTGTAGCTGCCTGGGGTCGCTATTTGCGGGGCTACGCGGCCGTACACGGTTTGCGATTGCGCCGCGCCGGTGCCGGTGCCGGCGACCGTGTCGGTGCCCAGGGTCGTGCCCCAGCGCTGGCTGCGGCCGCTGTCGCGGTATAGCTCGTAGGGCACGAACTGGCCGCCGGCGCTGCGCATGCGCCGGATCGTGCCGCTGGCGTTGAGGCCGTTGCCGATGCCGAGCTGCCAGGCGGTGCGGCCGGTGCAGGTCAGGCCGATCGCGGTAGTGCGGTCGACATTGCTGAGGATGCGGCCCGGCACGTTGCCGAAGGCGAGGTCGGGCACCGGCTTGGGACTCAGCGTGCAGGTGTTGGGCACCGAGCCGGAGACGGTGAACGGGAACGTGCTCGCCGTGCCGGTGCTGCCGCCGCTGACGCACGAGGCCGGCATCGGCGGGGTGCCCAGCAAGGCTTCGGCGAACTGGAATTCGATCTTGGTGTCGGCCGCGCCGGTGAAGCGATTGGTGTAGGTGCCGGCGTTGAGCGCGGTCTGCGCGGGGATGCGTCCGTACAAGGTCGCGGTGAGGGTCTGGCTGCCGCCGAGCAGCGGCACGTCGTAGTCGAACTGCAGCGGCAGGAAGTTGGGCACGGTGGCGTTGCCGCGCGCGCCCCAGATCTGGCTGCGCGCGCCGTCGGTGTACAGCTGCATCTGCAGCGGGTCGGAGAAGCCGTTGATCATGCGCCGTGGCGCCAGCGTGCCGCCGCCGTCGGTGCCGCTGAAGATGCTCACGCACATGTTGACCCGCGCCTTGGCCAGCAGCGACAGCGCGCCGGTGGTGCAGGTGACGGTGAGGGTGGCGGTGGCGTCGGTGACCGCGCCGGTGGTCGCGGCGAAGGTCAGGTTGGTCATGCTGCCCGCGCACGAGGTCGCCGCCTGCGCCGGCGCGCACAGGCCCGGCGCGGCGAGCAGCGCCAGCAGGCCGCGCAGCAGCGCGAGACGCGCGCTCATCGCGCCGCCTCGCGCGCGCAGGTCAGCGGCCCGATCCGGGCGATGCCTTGCGCGTCGGCGGGATAGTCGACGCGCACCACGCATTCGCCGTCCGCGGCGTCCACCCGCAACTCGTTGCGTTCGAGCAGGTTTTCCAGATAGGTCTCGCCGTCGTAGCCGACGGTGGCGCGCTCGCCGTTGCCGCTGCGCACGGCGCTGCCCAGCGGCAGCGGCGCGCCGGCGGCGTCGCGCAAGATCAGCACCGCCGCGCGGATCTTCTCGATCGAGAAACGCACCACGGTGCCGGAGCGGTCGCGCGGCGTGGCCAGGGTTTCGACCCGGTCCAGGCGGGTGTCGGCCGGCAGTTCCATCGGATCGATGCCGATGCGGTTGCGCTGCCAGGCGTTGAGCGGCGTCACCAACAGCGCGCCGGAGGCGTCGGTGCGGCCGAACGGGCGGTTCTCCAGCAGCACCGGCACGCCGGGCACGCCGGTGGACACCACCGCGAACGCATCGCTGACGCTGCGCGCGGCGAAGCCGTGGCCGCCCATCCACACCAGCGCGCCGCTGGCGCTGGCGTAGCCGTAATCGCGCGAACCCTGGCGTGCGTAGCCGAGGTTGAAGCGGCCGGCGTCGGTCAGCCACGCCGCTTCGGCCAAGCCGCCTTCCTCGCCGTCGCCGCCGCGCGCCTGCAGGCGCCAGCCGAAGCCGCCGTCGCCGGGCACCGGCCGGGCGAGTTCGATCGCGGCCTGGTCGAGGCCGCCGGCGCGCTGCGCCGACACGCTGAGCTGGGTGCCGGGGCGGGCCGGATCGGGCTGCAGGTTAAGGTTGAAGCCGAGATAGACGGTGCGGTCGGCGCCGCGGTCGAGGTTCTGGTTGTACGACAGGCTCAGCGCGGCGCGGGTGCCGAGATTGCGGCTCCAGGTCGCGCCGGCGTAGCGCGCCGGCGTTTCGCCGCGATAGAGCAGGCGCACGTAGCTCAGGCCGAGGCTGCCGATGCGCGCGTCGCTCCAGCCGATCGTCGCGCGTTCGCTGACCCGCGGCGCGCCCAGGCCGTAGCGCGAGGCGAGGTCGCGGTAATCGCCGTGGGTGCGCTGGGTGTCGGCGGCGAAGTTGAAGCGGCCGTTGCTCCAGTTGTAGCTGGCGGTGTATTGCCAGCCGGCATCGCCGCCGTCGCGGCCGTGGCTCAGCGAGGCGCCGAACACGCCGGCCTGGCCGAGCAGCCACGCCGCGCCGGCGCCGGCGTTGACCACGCCGTCGCCGCCTTCGGCGTGCGCCTGGACGGTCAGGCGGTCGCTGAGGCCGTAGCGCAGGTCGGCGCTGAGCAAGGGCTCGCGGCCGTAGTCGAACGACCGCAGCGCGTAGCTTTCGCGCGCCACGCCCAGGCTCACCGACCAGTCCGACAGGCCCTTGGCCAGCAGTTGCTGCGCGGCGTAGAACGGAAAGTCGATGGTGCGCACGCGGCCGAAGGCATCGGTGACCACCAACTGCGCGCTGCCGGCGCCGGTGATGCCGGGCACGGTGGTGAGCTGGAACGGGCCCGGCGCGACTTCGCCGCTGTATTGGCGCAGGCCGTTGACGTACAGGTCCACCGCCGAAGGCACCGCGACTTCGCCGACCAGGGTGGGCAGCGGCGTGGTGATGCGGTACGGCTGCAGGCCGAAGTCGCGGCCGAAGCGCACGCCGCCCAGGCGCAGCGGGCGGGTCCAGTCGAGCTGCCCGCTGATCACGTCGCCGATGGCGAGGGCGAACATCGATTCGGGTTTCGACCAGCGCCAGCTGGTGTCGAGGCGGACCGAATCGGTGCGCCGCGGCGCGCCGTCGTCGCGGTAGTGGCGGATCACCCCGGTCTGGCTGAAGACGCCGTCGCCGAAGCCGAACGCGCGCGCCTCGAAGAACGCGGTGGCGTTGTCGCTGCGGTCGTCGCGGCTGGCGTAGAGGTCGTAGTTGAGCAGCAGCCCGGGCGATGCGGTGGCGCGCGGCACCTCGGCGCCGGGCGCGTTGAGGCGGCTGACCTGCAGATCCAGCAGCGACAGCGGCGCGTCGATGGCCGCGCGCTGCTGCGCCGGATCGAAGCGCACGCTCACGCCCGGCAGCGCGTCGGGCGCGAGGACGTCGCGGGGATCGCGATCGGCCAGGGCGAAGCCGATCGCGCGCAAGGTGGCGACGCTGGCGTAGAGGCGGCCGTCGCGCAGTTCGAACGGTTGCGGCGGGCCGTAGGCGGTCTGGTTGAGGCTGACTTCCAGGTACAGCGTCATGTTCGCCGCGCTGGCGCCGGCTGCGGCCGCATGCACGCCGGGCACGGCCGGCACCGTCGGCAGCCGCGGCGGCTCGGCCGCGCGGCCGAACTGCGACGCCAGGAGCAGGCCGGCCGGCATGGCGTCAGCGAGCCGGCGGGTCCAGCGCCAGCGCCTGCTCGGTGGGTTCGCCATTGATCCTCGCTTTGAGCTCGCCCGCGCCGTGCAGCGGTTCGGCCGCCGTCTGCAGCGGCCAGCGCATGCGCTGGCCGGCGAGGGCGTAGCCGAGCAGGCCGGGCGCGAGCGCGTGGCGCCGGCCTTGCGCGTCGACGAAGGCCACGTCGGCCAGCTGCGCGCGGCGGTCGCCGCGGTTGTCCACCGCCAGCCACGGCCGCTCGCCTTCGAACTGGAACTGCGCGCGCAGCCGCGGCGCGCCGGCCGCGCCGCCGGCCGGGGCCAGGAACACCGGCACCGAATAGCGCAGCACGAACTGCAGGCCCGGTGGCGCCGGCGTCTGCGCGGTCGGCAGTTCGTCGACGATCAGGCGGTAGGCGCCTTCGCGTTCGGGCGGGGCGCCGAGCCGGATCACCCGCACCAGTTGGCGCGCGCCGGGCGCCAGTTCCAGCATCGGCGGGCTGATCGCCAGGCCCGGGTCGGGATCGAGCCGTTCCTGGCCGTCGGCCTGGCTCCAGCGGAATACCCGCACCTGCGCGTGCAGCGTGGCCGGGCCGGTGTTGCTGAGCCACAGCGCGTCGGCCGGGCGGTCGTGGGCCAGGGTCAGGCTGGTCGGGGTGACCTGCAGCCCGGCCGCGAGCGCCGGCGCGCACGCGGCGGCCAGCGCCGCGCTCAGCGCGAGCCGGGCAGGCGCCAGCCGAAGGGGACTGCGGACGATCCGTTCGCGCCGCTCGCCGCCCATCGCGCGGGCGGTCAGTAGGTGATCGTGGCGATCACCACGTCATTGTAAGTACCAGCGGGAAAGTTGGCGCTGGGCGTGCGCCCGTACACCGGCACGTTGACCGCCGCGCCGGTGCCGCTGCCGGCCAGCACGTTGCCGCCGGCGCCGGTGGTGCTGCCCCACACGTCGGTGGGGCCGCGCGCGGCGGCGCGATAGAGCTGGTACGGCACCAGGTTGGCGCCGTTGGCCATCTTGCGGCTGTTCACATCGGTGCCGTTCTGGCCGTTGTCCAGGGCGATGGTGTAGGCCGTGCCCGGCGTGCAATTGACGGTCAGCTGGCCCTGCTGGTCGACGTTGGTGGCGCTGGACGCCACGCTGCCGAAGTTCACCGGCAGCGGCGCGGTGGTGTGGATGTCGCAGACGCTGGTGATGGTGATGGTGACGTTGAGGTTGGCGGTATCGGTGGCCGCGAACGCCGGGCTCGCGGCGGCCAGGGCCAGGGCGGCGAAGCAGGCGCGGCGCAACAGCGGGCGGCGCGACGTGGAACGCATCGACGGGAATCGCATGGTTCGTTCTCCTGCGCTTCAAGCGCGGTGGTCGGGCGAGCGTCTACTGCCGGTTTTGCCCGTTTAGAACGCATAAAACATGCCAGCGCGGGCACCTTAGCCATGCCTGCGCAGGGCAGGGGTGATGCTCTTCACGAGATCGGGGGGCGCACCTGTTCAGCCGCATATTTGTGTTGTTCATCACAGAATATGGGTGACGTGCTGAGTCGTCGCACATCGACCCGTGCCGTCGCCAACTGTGCGTTCGCGTCGTAAGCGTGAGCGAGCGTGAGCCCCCGCTTGTGCCGCGCCGGGGCCGAGGCCAAGATGCCGGTCCGCGGATGCGCTCCGCGCCAGAGCCTTCGTCCGCATGTCTCTCGTTCGACGCGCCAGCGCTGCCGTGCTGACGACCGCCGTGCTGTTGGCGGCGGCCGGCTGCGGCCCGGAACCGGCGCCGCCCGACGCGGTGCCGACCCTGCCGGCGCAGGCGGTGACCCAACTGGTTTCCGACCTGCGCCACAACGACCTGGCCGCCTACGCCCGCCATGCGGTGCCGCCGGAACTGCACCAGCGCCTGGAAACGGCCTGGGCCGAAGGCCGCACGGTGTGGCCGCTGACCGAGCTGCCGCTCGACGACCGCTTTCCTTCCTTCATCGCCGCGCTGGCCGAGCAGGACGCCGAACGCAAGCTGGTGGCGACCTACCGCCGCCAGTTCGCCGGCGCCGACGCCGAGCTGCAGTCGGCGGCCAAGACCCTGGGCCTGTTCGCCAGCCAGTACGTGCGCAGCGAGCCGGGCTACAGCGACACCGAGCGCGATCACCACGCGCAGCTGATCGAGGCGCTGAGCGGCTGGGCGCAGGCGGCGCCGCTGGGCGATTCGCGGCGCGCGCGCGAGGCGATTCCGCAATTGGTCTCGGCCGCGCGCGCCACCGGCCTGGCCGCGCCGGACGCGTTCGCCAAGACCGGCATGGAGCGCAGCCTGCGCCGGCTCGGCCCGTTCGTGGAGCGGCTCAAGCTGGTGCTGGGCGAGTACGGTTTGAACCTGGACGCGGCGCTGGACAGCGTCGACGCGACCCTGGACGTGCAGACCGGCGACACCGCCAAGGTGCGGATCCGCTATCAAGTGGGCGGGCAGCCGGTCGATGCGTATGTGCTGGTCGAGCGCATCGACGGCCGCTGGTACCTCAGCGACGTGCTGCGCCACGCCCGCGCCGAAGCCGATGCGCCGGCCCAGGCGGCGCCGTCGGGGACGATGGCGCAGCGGCTGGCGGCGTTGGCCAAGGTGCAGGCGCGCGCGCCGGCGGCGGTGGCCAAG
>NZ_LXSD01000490.1:0-212 GCF_017168095.1 Lysobacter enzymogenes
GGAATTACTGGGCGTAAAGCGCACGTAGGCGGTTACTCAAGTCAGAGGTGAAAGCCCGGGGCTCAACCCCGGAACTGCCTTTGAAACTAGGTAACTAGAATCCTGGAGAGGTGAGTGGAATTCCGAGTGTAGAGGTGAAATTCGTAGATATTCGGAAGAACACCAGTGGCGAAGGCGGCTCACTGGACAGGTATTGACGCTGAGGTGCGAAA
>NZ_LXSD01000491.1:0-7000 GCF_017168095.1 Lysobacter enzymogenes
CCGCCCGCCGGCAACGCGCGGGCCGCGCCTGCCGGACGTCGCCCTGATCGGCGTGGACTGGGGCGCGACCCATCTGCGCGTGCACGCCTTCGACGCGCGCGGCGGCGTGCTCGCCACCCGCCGCAGCGCGCGCGGCCTGTCCGCGTTGGCCTCGCCGGACGCGTTCGCCGGCGCGCTCGAAGAACTGCTGGGCGCGGATCTCGACGACGGCCGCGCGCCGATCCTGCTCGCCGGCATGGCCGGCGCGCGCCACGGCTGGCAGGAAACGCCGTGCGCGCCGCTGCCGGCCGATGCCGCCGCGCTCGCGGCGCGGCTGCAACCGCTGCGATTCCGTGGCCGACGCGCCGCGATCGTTCCCGGCGTTGCCGTCGCCACCGGTGTCGCCGACGTCATGCGCGGCGCGGAAACCCAGGCCCTGGGCGTTCCGCCGGGCACCGCGCGCGCGGTCGCGCCGGGTCCGCACAGCCGCTGGCTGCGGCTGAGCGATGGCGCCATGACCGGATGTTCCGGCTACGCGACCGGCGAGCGCTGCACGTCGCTGCTCGAACGAAGCCTGCCAGCGCACAGCCCGCCGACGCGCGCCTGGTCCGAACGCGGTTTCCTGCTCGGCCTGGACGCCGCTCGCACGCATCCGGACTGGCAGCACGAGCTGTCCGGCGCGCACGCACGGCAGATGCGCGACGCCGCGCCGGCCGCAGAGCTGCCGGCGTTCCTGTCGGGCTTGCTGATCGGCTACGAATGCCTGAGCGCGCTGGCGGCCGACGGCGCGAACTGCGAAACCGCCATCGTCGGCGACGCCCGCCTGGCGGCGATCTACGCGCTGGCGCTGCGCCGTTACGGCTGCCCGCATTACATCGTCGAAGGCGACACCGCCTTCTGCCACGGCCTGTGGCGGATCGCGCGCGCGGCCGGGTACGCATGAGCGCTGCCGCGAACGCGCGCCGGCGCGACTCGACGGACGAACCGCGAGCGCGGCGGCGGCGCGCGGGAATCAGCGCGCGCCGGGCTCGGCGCGATGCGCGTAGCTGAGCACGCGCGTCGCCCGCCAGGCGTCGCCGTCGCGATGCCAGAGCACGACGAACTCGCCGCGGCCCGCGCACGCGCCGCCGTCCGGCGCGCAGAAGCGATGCTCGCCGATCTCCATCGCGCCGAATCCGGGCAACGGATACACCCGCAAACTGCCTTGCACCAGTTCGCGGCGGATCTTGCCGCACACGTTGCGCCGGGTGTTTTCCAGCATGCGCTCGCGAGTCCAGGTGACGCCGCCGCGGTCGTGGTAGAACTCCACCTTCTCGTCGAACAGCGCCGCATGGCGGGCGAGCTGGGCCGGATCGGCGCAGCGGTTGAACGAGTCGAACAACTGCGTATCCAGCCCGGCGACCAAATCGGTCAGCGCCTGCCCCTCCGGCAGCGGCGGCGCGGCGGGCTGGCCGGCCGCGACCGCGGCCGACATCGCCGCGATCGCCACGGCGGTGCATCGCGCGGCGCGGGCCGCCTTGCTTGCGCGTGCGAACATCGGAACGCTCCGTTTTCGTATGCGCCGCAGACTAACCCGAGCGGCCGCGCGCGGCTGGGGCCATAGGTCACGGGTCCTCGGTCGCGGTCGCGCGCGCCGGGACGGCGCAACGCAAGTTCGCGGCCCCGCCGCTCGCCGCGATCGCGACGACGAACCTCGCGCGACGCTCAATCGTTCGCCGGCGCCGCGCCTTCGTCGTCCGCGGCCGCGTCGGCGGCCACCGCCACCAGGCGCAACCGCGCTTCGACGTCGTTCTGCGCGGCCGGCGCCTCGACGATGGCCCGGCGGATCTCCGCCAGCATCGGCAGCAGGTTGTAGAACGAATTGGCCACCGCCTTGCGGCCCATCGCGGTGTAGCGGTCGCCTTCGCACAACGCGAACCAGGTCGCGTTATGCAGGGCCTGGATCGCGCGGTCGGCCTGCGCGGCGGAAACGGTGTGCGTGCTCATGGCGGCCTCTCATCGGCGGAATGCATGCAGCGATGAGCCAATCTAGCCGAGCGCCGGTGCAGCGCCTGCGACGGCGTCCCGGATTACGCCGATGCGGATTCGCGGCGTTGTGCTGGCGATCAGTTTCGCTCGGTGCGACGCGGCGATGGAATCCTGGCTGCCGTTCCGGCCGACGCCCGTCGCGCCGCCCCGCCGACGCGCGCAACGCCTCGGCGCATCGGGAATGCCTCATGTCCGATCTCATCGATCAAGCGCAACATTTCGAAGCCATCAATCTGGCGCAGTCGCTGCTGGCGCAACGACGGCGGGCCGAAACCCAGCCGCGTCCGGCGGCGCGCGGCCACTGCCTCAATCGCGAATGCCTGGAGCCGTTCGAGGCGGCCGACCGGGCGCGCCTTTATTGCGGCCCGCCCTGTGCCGAAGCGCATCTGCGTCAGCAGGCGCTGGCCACCCAGCGCGTGGGTACCCGGTAAAGCTCGGCGGGAGGCCTCCGTCGCGCTCAAGGCACTGAATCAGCTGAATAAAAGCATCGATGCGCTGAGGCAAGGGAGCGATTCAGATTTCAGCCAAATCCGGCCGCAGTCACACTCAATCGCGGATGCGCGACCCAAGGGTCGGCAGGGCGAGGCGGCTGGAGTCGTAACCGGGCATCGCCGCGGTCGAATCTCGCCGCCGCCGGCAGTGGCCGTGCGCCGACGGCATGAATGGCCCTGTCGCCCTCGCCCCGCCGCGCGCACCGTGCAAGCCCGTTCCCGCGAATCGCCCGCATGCCTGCACCGACTTCCCCATCGCGCCGCCGCATCCTCTTCGACGCGCTCGCCGGCACCGCCGTGCTGAGCCTGGCCCCGCTCGCCCGCGCGACCGCCGCCACCGGCGCCGCCAAGACGCTGCCCGGCACCGATCTGGCGCTGCCGACCGGCAGCGTCCACGACTTCGACTTCTTCGTCGGCGCGTGGAACTTCCGCAACTACCGCCTCAAGCGGCGCTGGGTCGGCAGCCGCGACTGGGACGAGTTCCCCGCCTCGCTGCGCTGCGAGAGCCGCATGGGCGGCATCGTCAATCTCGACGAAGGCGTGTTCCCGACCAAGGGCTGGCAGGGCATGACCCTGCGCGTGTTCAATCTCGAGGAGCAGCGCTGGTACCTGTACTGGATCAACAGCAGCACCGGCCAGCTGTTCCCTCCGGTGGCCGGCGGCTTCGACGGCGACCGCGGCGAGTTCTACGGCGAAGACCACGACGAAGGCCGGCCGGTCAAGGTGCGTTTCCGCTGGACCCGCATCGATGCCGATCACGCGCGCTGGGAGCAGGCGTTCTCGCTGGACGGCAAGCAGTGGGAAACCAACTGGAAGATGGAGCACACCCGGGTCGGGGCCTGAGCGCGGCTGAGGGGATCTCGAACCCTCGTCCACGCGAACGCGGGGAGGCCGAGATCCTCTGCGTCCTGCGCGGGCTTGGCGACGCGCGCCCGCCGCCCGTATGACATCCCTCATCCCCGCCGCGCGCGCGGACCGGCTACGCTACCGGCATGGCCAAGCATGCCGGCTCCGTATTCAGCGTCGATGTCACCGGCCTGGACCGCGACGCCGGCCAGCCCGCCTACGCGCGCATCGGCGAGCGCATCCGCACCGCCATCCTCAGCGGCGCGCTGGCGCCGAATGCGCGCCTGCCGTCCGGCCGCACTCTCGCGCGCGATCTCGGCGTCGCCCGCAACACCGTCGACTGGGCCCTGGATCAACTCGCCGCCGACGGCTACATCGTGCGCCGCCGCGGCGCCGGCAGCTACGTCGCCGCGCAATTGCCCGAGCGCGATGCGCCGCCGCGACAGCCGCAACGCGAGCGCCTCGCCGCCGCCGACACCGCGCCGCGCCGCCTCTCGCGCCGCGCCGACGCCTTGCGCGCCTATCCGGGCCATTACCAGCCGGCCGCGTCGATTCCGTTCGCGCCGTCGCTGCCGCCGACCGACCTGTTCCCGCGCGAGATCTGGAACCGCCTGCTGCAACGCGAAGCCGCGCGGCCGGGCGACGGCTACTGGCACTACGGCGCCAGCAACGGCCTGCCGGCGCTGCGCCGCGCGATCGCCGCGCACGCCGCGGCGATGCGCGCGGTGCGCTGTTCGCCCGAGCAGGTGATCGTCGTCACCAGCACCCAGCAGGCCGTCGAGCTGGCGGCGAAGGTGCTGGCCGATCCGGGCGACCGGGCCTGGTGCGAATCGCCCGGCTATCCGCCGGTGCGGCACGGATTGCGCAGCGCCGGGCTGGAGGTGGTCGATGTCGCCGTCGACGACGACGGCCTCGACGTCGCCGCCGGCCTGCGCGCCGCGCCCGACGCGCGCCTGGCCTATGTCACGCCGGCGCATCAATACCCGCTCGGCGTCGAACTGTCGCTGCCGCGCCGCCGCGCCCTGCTCGACTGGGCGCACCAGCGCGACGCCTATGTGCTCGAAGACGACTACGACGGCGACTATCGTTACGAAGGCCGGCCGATCGCCTCGCTGCAAGGCATGGACGAGCGCGGCCGCACGGTCTACATCGGCAGCTTCAACAAGATCCTGTTTCCGGCGCTGCGCATCGCCTACGCGATCGTGCCCGAGCCGCTGGTGGATGCCTTCGTCGACGCCAAGCACATCGCCGACGGCCACACCGCGCTGCTCATGCAGGGCGCGCTGGCGGCGTTCATCGACGAAGGCCACCTCGGCTCGCACCTGCGCAAGACCCGCGCCGCCTACGACCGGCGCCGGCTGGCGTTTCTCGACGAAGCCCGCGCACTGCAGCGCTGGCTGCATTTCGGCCCGGCGCTGGCCGGCCTGCATGTGGCGGCGCGCTTCACCGACGCCGCCGCGGCGCTGGACGACCGCGCCGTGGCCGCGGCCTGTGCGGCGGCCGGCACGATCGTGCACCCGCTGTCGAAATACGCAAACCGCGGACGCGGCGGCCTGGTGTTCGGCTTCGCCGGCAGCGAGCGCGCGCAGGCGCGGCGCGGGCTGGAGGCGGTGGCGCGGGCGCTGCAACGCGGTTGAGCGGGCGCGCCGCGCGCGACGGTCAGATCGGCACTTCCTCGCCCGTGGCCTGCTGCACGGTGACCCGGTCGCGTCCGCCGGCCTTGCTCGCGTACAGCGCCGCGTCGGCGCGTTCGAGCAATTGTTCGTAGCTCTCGCCGGCGCGCAGTTCGGCCACGCCCATGCTCAGGCTCAGGTTGAGCGGTTGGCCGTTGACGCTGGGCGGATTGGCGCCGACCGCGCGGCGCAGGTGCTCGGCCACGACCAGCCCCTGCTCGAGGCGGGTGCCGGGCAGGCCGACCAGGATCTCGTCGCCGCCGTAGCGGCCGCACAGGTCGGTCGAACGCAGGCGCTGGCGGGTGCGCTCGGCGACCGAGCGCAGGGCTTCGTCGCCGGCGCTGTGGCCGTGCTGGTCGTTGATGCGCTTGAAGTGGTCGATGTCGAAGAACACCACGGTCAGCGGACGGCGGGTGCGGTGGGCGTCGTGGATGGCGTCGCGCAGCGTCTGCTCGATCGCCTGCCGGTTCATCACGCTGGTCAGGCGGTCGTAGGTGGCGCGGTGCTTGGCGGTGTCGTGGTCGTGGCGCAGCTTCTGCAGCTTGGCCGCCAGGCCCAGCAGCAGGCCCAGGCCGCCGAACACCAGGCCGACCGGGTAGGCGTATTCGAGCCAGGCGAACATCGGCCACCAGCGCTGGAAGCCGCCGACCAGCACCACCAGCACCGCCAGCAGCGGCGCCCACGCGGCGAGCAGGAAATAGGCCTCGCGCTGGCGCTGGGCGATCGCCACCGCGCTGGCATAGGCGACCGTCAGGATCACCGCCAGCAGCACCAGGTTGCCGAAGCTGGCGCTGAAGCTCCAGGTGTGCACCAGCGACACCAGCAGCAGCGCGCCGAGCACCCAGCTGCATGCGTTGAGCATGCGCGTCACCGCGGGCTGGGTCGCGCGCAGGTCCAGGTAGAACACCAGGAAGCGCACGCTGGCGATCACCGCCGCGGTGTTGAGCACGACGTTGGTGCGGCGGTTGGGCAGCACGTCCTGGAACCACGGCAGCATGCGGATCTCGCCACCCTCCACCGCCAGGTTGACGGTCTGCACCAGCAAGGTCAGCGACAGGTAGGCATAGCCGCGCTCGCGCAGGCCGACCCAGAAACCGAAGGCGAGGATCGCGGTCGCGCCGAGCGCGGTCAGCACCACGCTGCGCAGGGCGACGTGGCTCATGTCCTGGCGGTGGACCTGGGCCAGCGGCTCGATGCGCAGGGTCGAAGGGGTGAACTCGGTCGCCCAGGTGCGCAGGTAGATCACCTCGCCCTTGCGCAGCCCGCCTTCCAGCGGATAGACCACGAACCGCGAGGAATGCTGGAACTCGCTGCCGCGGCCGTGCAGCGCGCGCCGCACCGGGTCGGCGTCGCGGTGGCGCCAGATGTCGAAGAACTTGCGGTAGGGCTGGTCGATCACCAGCTGCGGCAGTTCGTCCTCGCCGACATCGGCGGTGGCGACCAGGCGCAGCCATTGCGGCTTGCGGTCGGGATAGACGATGCGCTCGCCCTGCTGCGGCGCGAAGCGCGCGTCCAGCCGCCCCGACAGCACCTGCGCCAACGGCGGATCCACGCCGGGCCCGAGCCGCGCGACCGCGAACGGCTGCGCGCACGCCAGCGCCGCTGCGCTCAGACCCAACAGGGCCAGCAGGGTCTGCCACAGTAGGCGCCAGGACCGATCCATTTCCTCAACACAGTGACGTAAGCGACGCAGGATAGCCCAGCGTATACGGCTCCCCGCCGGGCCCCGCCGCCGGCGCCGCCGGGCCGAACGCGGAACTGCGACGCCGATTCCGAACGCGGGCATCGCCGCGCCCGTTCACCCACGCGGCCACGCCGCGCACGGCGTTTGTAAGCAAAGGTGAAGTTGAGAACCCGGCCCGGTTTCGGCGCCGGCCGCGCCGCGATGCTGACGCCCCTCGGCCGGGCCGCTGTCTGCGTCCCGAGCCGCGGGCGGCCGGCATGCGGCCGCGCGGCGCTTGCCCGCGCCGCGTCCGCATGCAG
>NZ_LXSD01000492.1:0-342 GCF_017168095.1 Lysobacter enzymogenes
TGGGCTTGGCCACGGGCGCAGGCGCAGGCGCAGGCACAGGCGCGGGCTGGGCCGCGGGCTTCGGCGCGGGCGGCGGCGAGTGGCGCAGCGGGATCGCCTGCGAGTCGTCGCCGATGCCGTCCGACAGCGGCGAGGCCTGCCGCACCACGCCGCCGGACAGCGGCGCGACATAGGGCGCTTCGCCGGGTACGTAGCGCGGCGGCGGCAGCGGCGGCGAGTCGAGCACGATCCGCGACGGACGCGGCTCGGATGCGGCGGCGCGCACCGCGGCGGACGGTTCGATGCGTTGCGTTGCGCCCGGCAGCGGCAGGCGCGGCGGCGGCGAAGCGGCGGCGGGGCGAT
>NZ_LXSD01000493.1:0-5082 GCF_017168095.1 Lysobacter enzymogenes
CGCGCCGGCGGCCAGCCAGCGCCAGCGGCGCGCGGCGCCGGGCGACGCGGAGACAGCGGGGGCGGCGGCACGCTCGGCGTGCCGTTCGGACGCGGGGGACATGGACCACAGCATCGCATGCGCGCCCGCCGCCGCCATAGCCCGGCAAGGCCGCGGCGGGCGCGGAAAGTTAGACTAGGCTCATTCCGTCCCCCGCTTTTCGAGGTTGCACGCCATGACCACGCTCGGCACGCCGCTGTCCCCGCACGCTTACCGCGTGCTCCTGCTCGGTTCGGGCGAATTGGGCAAGGAGGTGGCGATCGAGCTGCAGCGCTTCGGCGTGGAAGTGATCGCCGCCGACCGCTACGCCGACGCGCCGGCGATGCAGGTGGCGCACCGCAGCCACGTGCTCGACATGCTCGACGGCCAGGCCGTGCGTGCGCTGATCGCGGCCGAGCGGCCGCACCTGATCGTGCCGGAGATCGAGGCGATCCACACCCAGACCCTGGTCGAGCTGGAAGCCGAGTTCGCCCGCGACGGCAGCGACACCCGAGTGATTCCGACCGCGCGCGCCGCGCGCCTGACCATGGACCGCGAAGGCATCCGCCGCCTCGCCGCCGAAACCCTGGGGCTGGCGACCTCGCCGTACCGTTTCGTCGACACCCTCGAGGACTACCGCGCCGCCGTGGCCGAGATCGGCCTGCCGTGCGTGGTCAAGCCGGTGATGTCGTCCTCGGGCAAGGGCCAGAGCCTGGTGCGCGGCGAAGCCGACATCGGCAAGGCCTGGGACTACGCCCAGACCGGCGGCCGCGCCGGCGCCGGCCGGGTCATCGTCGAAGGCTTCATCGACTTCGACTACGAAATCACCCTGCTGACCGTGCGCCACGCCGGCGGCACCACCTTCTGCGCGCCGATCGGCCACCTGCAGCGCGACGGCGATTACCGCGAAAGCTGGCAGCCGCAGCCGATGAACCCGGTGGCGCTGGCGCGCGCGCAGGAGATCGCCCGCGCCATCACCGACGACCTCGGCGGCTTCGGCGTGTTCGGCGTCGAGCTGTTCGTCAAGGGCGACGAGGTGTGGTTCAGCGAAGTCTCGCCGCGGCCGCACGACACCGGCCTGGTTACGCTGATCTCGCAGGATTTGAGCGAGTTCGCGCTGCACGCGCGCGCGATCCTCGGCCTGCCGATCCCGACCATCCGCGAGCACGGCGCGGCCGCGTCCTGCGCGGTGCTGGCGCAGGGCCACGGCGTGCCGGTGTTCTCCGGCGTCGACGCGGCGCTGGGGCAGATCGACACGCAACTGCGTTTGTTCGGCAAGCCGCGCGTGGAAGGCCACCGCCGCGTCGCGGTGACCCTGGCCCTGGGCGGCGACATCGACGAAGCCCGCGCCAAGGCGCGCGAAGCCGCGGCGCAACTGCAAATCGAATTGCGCTGAGCGCGATCCGAACCGTACGACCTTTCGCACCGGAGCGACGATGAACGAGACCCAGGGCTACGCCGTGTTCTTCTTCCCGCAAGCGCTGGAAGCGCTGGGCGAGGCCATTCGTCCCTACCTGCTCGAAGGCCCCGCCGGCCCGCATGTGCTGTGCAAGGAAATCGACACCGGCGGCGCGTTCACCGAGATGACCCTGGAAGGCCGCACCGCCGACGGCCGCGAGATGACCTTGGAGCTGATGGTGCCGGGCAACATGCTGCGGATGATCGTGTCGGCGCATGGCGAAGGCTCGTTCGGCTTCGGGCCGCGCATCGCGCGCGCGGCCGCCAAGCCCGCCGCGGCCGCCGCGCCGCCAACCGCGCCGCAATCGCCGACGGTGGAGCCGGAGACGCCCGCGCCGTCGCCGTCGCCGTCTCCGGCGGTGCCCGACGTGCCCGCGCCGGTGATCGCCGCGGGAGACGACAAAAAGTGACGATAGGCGGGCCTCCCGGCCCGCAGCTTCGATCTTGCAAGGGCCTTCAGGCCCAATGCTTCGCATTTGTAGGAGGGGCTCCAGGCCCCGATGCTCAGCACTTGTGGGAGGGCCTTCAGGCCCGATGCTTTTGTCTAAGATCGCCGCGATCCGACCGGACCGCATCGAGCCTGAAGGCCCTCCCACAAGCCTCATGGTTTCGCAGCGCGCAGCGGTTTATCCTGTGCGCGGCCGCGAGTAACGCGGCCGTTTTTCGTTCACAAGGATTCGTGTCATGCCAGACAACACCGTCACCCTGTATCGCCCCGTCGGCCCGATCGAACTGCAGCGCCTGCGCGAGAACGCGTTCAAGCGCTGGCCGCCGCGCCTGCCGGAGCAACCGATCTTCTATCCGGTGACCAACGAGCGCTACGCCGCCGAAATCGCCGAGCGCTGGAACGTCAAGGACAGCGGCTACGGCGCGGTGACGCGCTTCGAAGTCGATGCGCGGTTCATGGCGCGCTACCCGGTCCAGAAGGTGGGCGGCGCGCACCACACCGAGTGGTGGGTGCCGGCCGAAGAGCTGGAAACGCTGAACGATCACATCGTTGGGCTGATCGAAGTCGTCCGCGAGTTTCGCACCGAGTGAGCCGACGATGGCGTTCGGCCGGGGATTCGCCGCGACTGAGCCGGCAGCCTCGGGGCTGAAAGCCCCTCCCACAAAAGCGCGCAGTGCCGGCTCTGGTGGAAGGGTCTTCGGGCCCGGCGCGTTCGGATCGGTTCGCCGCGATCGGCGCCGAATGCATCGGGACTGGAGCCCTCCCACGAATCAGCTCTTTTTATTGTGGGAGGGCCTTCAGGCCCGACGCTTTCCGCTCCGATAGCCGCGAATCACACCGCCGGAGAGCTCAATCGACAGGGCAGCCGCCATCGATCCATTCCTGCAAACCGGCGCCCACCGCGACGAAATCCGCCTCGCTCATGCTGCCGTGTCCGACCACGAACACGGTCGGCGGCCGCAAGCGGCCATGCACCACCACCGCGCGGCCGCCGCCATCGTCGCCGAGGGTCAAAAAACCGGAACAGTACTCGCGGGTTTCGTAAGCCGGATTACGCTAGAGGATTTCATCGGGCGCGTAGAACCGCACCGCGCCGACCTCGCGGCCGCCATTGGCGAGCACGAACGCGCGCAGCGGCGCGCACAGCGCCGCGCCGTGCCACTGTTCCAGCGCGTCCATTGCCGATTCTGTGTTCATGCCTGCGCCGCGAAGCGGTGGGTCGTCGTGGCAATGATTTTCTCGATCTCGTGCGAATAGACAACCGATGATTCCAGGGTATTGAACCCGATCAACTCGCGGCTCTCGGTCGCAGTCACGTCGAATTCTTCATGTCGGTCGCCGCGACCGCGTCCAGCAGCCGTGTGCGGCTACGCCGATCCCGATGCGTCCGCGTTCGCTAGGTTGCGACGAAGGGCGCGGCCGCGCCTCACTTCGCCAAATCCACCCACACCAAATGATGATCGCTGGCCTCGGAGATCTTCGACTCCTCCGTCCCCGCCTTCGGCCAGAACACGCCGGTGTCCTCGACCTTCCAGCCGCGCGAAGGCAGTACGTAATCCAGGCGCAGGGTGCCGGCCTTGGGGCCGAAGTCGCCGGTGTGGGCGGCGATGTCGCCCTTGCGCGCGAAGCCGTAGGCTTGCGCGCGTTCGCGTGCGCCTTCGCTGTGCGGGACGTGGGTGGAGTCCACGCGCGGGTGGTCGAGCAGTTGCTTGATCGAGCCGGGCACGCCGTCGCCGTCGACCGGGTCGGCGTTCATGTCGCCGACGATGACGAAGCGCGCATCGTCGGCCAGGCCGCCGCAGCGGCCCTGGTCGTCGCACAGCCAGGCCGGCGCGCCGCCGTCGAGGTAGCGCGCCCACAGCGCGATTTCATCGTGATTGCGCGCGCCGTTGCGGTCTTCCGGGCCGTCGAACACCGGCGGGGTCGGATGCGCGGCGAGGAAGTGCAGCACGCCGAGCGGGGTTTTCACCGGCACGTCCCAGTGCGATTTCGACGACAGGCGCAGCTGCGGCCACACCGCCGCCGAGTACCACGGCTTGCCGGTGGCCGGGTCGCGCGGTTGCCGCGCGTTGGGCAGGTGCGACCACTTGAAGGTCTGGAAGCTGCGCACGGCGGCGGTGTCGATGGGGTATTTCGACAGCACCAGCATGCCGTACTGGCCCGGGTGCAGGCCGTAGCCCCAGGCGTCGTTGCCGCGCGCGCGGTCGCTGCGCGCGGCGTCGCCGGCCTTGCCGTCGCCGTCGAGGTCCAGGCCGCTGGGCACGCCGGTGTTGACCGGGGCGAGGTAGCGGTAGGGATAGCGCAGCGCGTCGCCGCCGCCGGGCTGGGCGACTTCGAGGTAGTCGCGCTGGAACAGGTCGGCCGCGCGTTGCTGCGGGTCGTAGTCGAATTCGTTGAGCAGGACCAGGTCCGGGCGCACGCGCTGCAGCACCGCGGCGATCTTGCGCGCGTTGTCGTCGCCGGCTTCGAAACGGCGGATCAGGCCGCCGTCGGCCTCGTCGTAGAGCGAGGTGTTGTAGGTGGCCACGCGCAGCCGCGCGGGCGCGGCTGCGTCGCTCTGGGCGCGCACGTAAGCCTTGGGATCGCCGTGGACGTTCACTTGCGTGCAGGCCGCGAGCAGGGCCGCGGCGAGCGCGGCGCAGGGGAGGAGGAGTCTGGACATGCGCGCGATGATCGCATGGGGCGGGCGGCGGGATGGTTACGGTTTCGGGCCGGATCGGCGGCGGGCGTCGGCAACGCCGGCAGCCGCCGTCGCCGGCGCAGGCAGCGGTCTTTCATCGGCGCCGCGATGGGGCCGGCTCCGCAAAAAACGACGCCCCGGGCGAGCCGGGGCGTCGTCGTGCAACGAAGCGGGCGAATTACAGCGTGCAGCCCATCGCCGCGTACTGCGCCTTGCTCTGCTCCAGCGCGGTCTTGCAGGCGCCGGCCAGGGCGGTCTTGCCCTGCGGGGTGGCGGCCATCTGCGTCCAGGCGCTGTGGCTCTGGTCGAGCGCGGCCTGCAGGCCGGCGCGCTGTTCGGCCGGGACCTTGTCGGTGAGGCAGGTGCGGACCTTGGTCAGGTAGTCGTCGCACTCGGGCACGCCGACGCTGGCGGTCGGCGCGGCGGCCGGGGCGGCGGCGTCGGTCGGAGCGGCCGGGGCGGCATCGGTCGGAGCCGG
>NZ_LXSD01000494.1:0-24039 GCF_017168095.1 Lysobacter enzymogenes
CGCGCCGCCGCCGCGCGCGTTACGCGGTCGCCGCGAGCGTGCTGCTGAGCCTCGGCGTAGGCGGCATCGGCGGCTGGCAGGCGCGCGAATGGAGCCGCCCGCCCGCGCCGATGCTGGCCGGCGTCGCGCCGATGGCCGACGCCATCGCCGCGCACCGATTATTCGCCGCGCGCCACGACCTGCGCAGCGACATCCCCGGCGGCGACGTACAGCCGTGGCTGGACGCGAACTTCCGCGAACCCATGCGCCTGCCCGACCTCAGCGCCGCCGGCTACCGCCCGGTCGGCGCGCGCGCGCTCGCCACCGACCAGGGCGCCGCCGCGCTGGTGGTGTACCAGGACGCAGCCGGCGCAGCGATCAGCTTCTACATCCGCCCGCCCGGCCCGCGCCACCACATGCTCCCGCGCGGCGACCGCCGCGACGGCGGCCTGCTCACGCAGTACTGGTCGCATGGCGGCTACAACTACGCGATGGTCAGCGCCGGCGACGAGGCCAGCGCGCAGGTAGTGCGACGGGCGTTGCAGGCGATCTGAACCCGAGCCGCCGGGTGTTGCCGCGGCGGCTCCCTGTAGGAGCGGCGCAAGCCGCGACCGCGACAACGCGGCTACGACGAAACTTGCGGCGCAGTTGCGGTGTCGCGGTCGCGACTCGCGTCGCTCCTACAGCGGCTCCGGGCCATAGCGCTCCCGCAGTTGTCGCATCGCTTCGGCGCAGTCCAGCCGGGCCAGCGACTGCGCTGCGCTCAGGTGCTCGGCGCAGAACCATTCCAGGCCATGGGGATGGCCGGCCACGCCGTAGGGCAACGGTTGCAAGTCGGCGAACGCGACGAGGTCGGCGCCTTGCGGCCCGCCTGCGTCGAGCAGGTGGCGGCCGCACAGGTGGCAGATGGGCGGTTTCATGATCCGGGCGCGGTTGCAGGCGTAGGCGCAGTGTCCGCCCGCGCGCGGTGGCGGGCAAGCGCAGAAAAACCAACGCCCCGCACGGGCGGGGCGTTGGTGGGCGTCGGGATGTCGCGATCGGGCGGGCACGAAGCCCGCCCGACCCGCCGCGCGCCGGCTTACGCCGCCTGCACGATCCGCAGCGGATTGGCGAATTCCTTCAGCAGCTCCGCCTCGCGCGCCTTGGCCTTGTGCAGGTGCTCTTCCTTGACGTGGCCGTAGCCGCGGATGTGCTCGGGAATGCCGGCGATTTCCGCGGCGAGGTCGACGTTACCGTTGTCGAGCTTGTCGAGCAGGCCGCCGACGGTCTGCTCGTACTCGCCGATCAGGCGCCGCTCCATCTTGCGCTCTTCGGTGTAGCCGAAGATGTCGAAGGTGCCGCCGCGCAGCTTGCGCAGCTTCGCCATCCACTTGAACGCGGTGAACACCCACGGGCCGAATTCCTGCTTGATCAGCCGGCCCTGCGCGTCCTTCTTCGCCAGCAGCGGCGGGGCGAGGTGGAACTTGAGCTTGTAGTCGCCGTCGAACTGCTGCTGCAGGCGGCGCTGGAATTCGCCGCTGGTGTACAGGCGCGCGACTTCGTACTCGTCCTTGTAGGCCATGAGCTTGAAGAAGTAGCGCGCCACCGCTTCGGCCAGGTCGGTCGAGCCCGGCGCCTTCTTCTGCTCGGCCTCGCGCACCTTGGCGACGAAGTCGGAGTAGCGCTTGGCGTAGGCGGCGTCCTGGTAGTCGGTGAGGAAGGCGACGCGGCGCGCGATCAGTTCGTCGAGCGAACGCGACAGGCGCAGGTCGTCGAGTGGCAGGAACGCGACGTTGTCGCCGTCGGCCTTGTTCGGCACATGACGCAACTCGTCCTCGTTGCGGGTCGCGCGTGGCGCCGAGGTGGCGCCCCATTCGGTGCCTTCCCACTCGCCGGGCTTGAGGTGCGGCAGGTCGCGCGGCGTCGCTTCGGCCGCGGTCGGCACCTTGCGGGTGACGCCGGCGGCCTCGGCCACCGCGCGCGGGTCGATCGCGGCCAGGCGGCCCCAGGCGAACGCGGTCTTGTTCATCTCGATCGCCGCGCCGTTGAGCTCGATCGCGCGCATCAGCGCGTCGAAGCTGATCGGCACCAGCGCGCGCTGCCAGGCGTAGCCGAGGATGAACAGGTTGGCGGCGATGGCGTCGCCGAGCAGCGCGGTGGCGAGTTCGGTCGCATCGACCAGATGCGGCGTCTGGTCGCCGAGCGCGAGCTTGATCGCCGCGACGATGTCGGTGGCCGGGAACTGCATGTCCGGACGGGTGGTGAAGGTGCCCGGCATCGCTTCGTAGCTGTTGAGCACGACCTGGCTGCGGCCGGCGCGGATCTTCGACAGCGCCCAGTAGTCGTTGACCACGACCATGTCGCAGCCCAGCACCAGGTCGGCCTCGCCGGCGGCGATGCGCACGGCGTGGATGTCCTCGGGGGTCTTGGCGATGCGGATGTGGGTGGTCACCGCGCCGCCCTTCTGCGCCAGGCCGGTCTGGTCGAGCACGGTCGCGCCCTTGCCTTCCAGGTGCCCGGCCATGCCGAGCAGCGCGCCGATGGTGACCACGCCGGTGCCGCCGACGCCGGTGATGAGGATGTTCCAGGGCTGGTCGAGCGCCGGCAATTGCGGCAGCGGCAGGTCGGCGAGGCGATCCTTGACCGAGGAGCCCTTCTTCTTCTTCAGCCCGCCGCCTTCGACGGTGACGAAGCTCGGGCAGAAGCCGTTGACGCAGGAGAAATCCTTGTTGCAGTTCGACTGGTCGATCTCGCGCTTGCGCCCGAACTCGGTCTCCTTCGGCAGCACCGACACGCAGAACGACTTCTTGCCGCAATCGCCGCAGCCTTCGCACACCAGCGAGTTGACCATGACGCGCTTCTGCGGATCGACCATCTTGCCGCGCTTGCGCCGGCGGCGCTTTTCGGTGGCGCAGGTCTGGTCGTAGATCAGCACGCTGACGCCCTTGGTCTCGCGCAGGCGCTTTTGCACAGCGTCGAGTTCCTTGCGGTCGTAGAACTCGACGTCGCTGGGGAACAGCTCTCGGCGGTTCCACTTGGCGATGTCGTCCGACAGCAGGACGATGGTGTGCACGCCTTCCGAGCGCACCTGGTGGGCGATCTGCGGAACCGACAGGGTGCCGTCCACCGGCTGGCCGCCGGTCATCGCCACCGCGTCGTTGTAGAGGATCTTGTAGGTGATGTTGACGCCGGCGGCGACCGACTGGCGGATCGCCAGCGAGCCGCTGTGGAAATAGGTGCCGTCGCCGAGGTTCTGGAACACGTGCTCGGTTTCGGTGAACGCCGACTGCCCGCACCAGGTGACGCCTTCGCCGCCCATCTGGGTGAAGGTGTTGGTGTCGCGGTCCATCCAGGTGACCATGTAATGGCAACCGATGCCGCCGAGCGCGCGCGAGCCTTCCGGCACCACGGTCGAGGTGTTGTGCGGGCAGCCCGAGCAGTAGTGCGGCACGCGCGGGAACGCGGCGCGCGGCAACGCGAGTTCGCTTTCCTTCTCCTCCATCCAGCGCAGCACGTTGCGCATCTGCTCGGAGTCGTGGAAGCGCTGGATGCGGCGCGCGATCACGCCGGCGATGCGCGCCGGGGTCAGCTCGCCGGTGGACGGCAGGATCCACTCGCCGTTCTCGTCGTACTTGCCGACGATCGACGGACGCTTGCCGCCGTCCCAGTTGTACATCGATTCCTTCATCTGGCTTTCGATGAAGGCGTGCTTCTCCTCGACCACCAGGATGTCGTCCAGGCCGCGCGCGAACGCGCGCAGGCCGACCGGCTCCAGCGGCCAGGTCATGCCGACCTTGTACACGCGGATGCCCAGGTCCGCGCAGGCGCGCGCGTCCAGGCCCAGGTATTCCAGCGCCTGCAACACGTCGAGGTAGCTCTTGCCGGTGGTGATGATGCCCAGGCGCGGGTTCGGCGAATCGATCACGATGCGGTCGATCCGGTTGGCGCGCGCGAACGCCTGCGCGGCCTTGACCGCGTACTGGTGCAGGCGCATTTCCTGGTCCATCGGCGGATCGGGCCAGCGGATGTTGAGGCCGCCGGCCGGCATGACGAAGTCGTCGGGCGTGACGATCTGCAGCGCCAGCGGATTCACGTCGACCGAGGCGGACGACTCCACGGTCTCGGCGATGGTCTTGAAGCCGACCCAGCGCCCGGTGTAGCGCGACATCGCCCAGCCGATCAGGCCCATGTCGAGGATGTCCTGCACGCCGGCCGGGTTGAGGATCGGCATCATCGCGCTGGTGAACTCGCCTTCCGAGCCGTGCGGCAGGGTCGAGGAGCGGCAGGCGTGGTCGTCGGCGGCCAGCGCCAGCACGCCGCCGTGCTTGCTGGTGCCGGCGGCGTTGGCGTGCTTGAACACGTCGCCGGTGCGGTCCACGCCCGGGCCCTTGCCGTACCACATGCCGTACACGCCCTCGACCTTGGCGCCGGGGAACAGGTTGGTCTGCTGCGTGCCCCAGACCATGGTCGCGCCGAGGTCTTCGTTGAGGCCCGGGGTGAACTTCACCCCGGCCGCTTCCAGGTGCTTGCGCGCGCGCCACAGCTCCAGGTCGAACCCGCCCAGCGGTGAGCCGCGGTAGCCGGAGATGAAGCCGGCGGTGTTGAGCCCCGCGGCCTGGTCGCGCAGGCGTTGCATCAGCGGCAGGCGCACCAGCGCCTGCACGCCGGACAGATAGATGCGGCCTTCCTGGCGGGTGTACTTGTGCTCGAGGGTGTAGTCCGGATCGAGCACGGAGTTGGTGAGGTCAGTGTTCGCCGACGAGGGCGAGCTGAGTTCTGCGGTGCTGGTCATGGGCGGGCTCTCGCGGCGATGCCGCGGATGGGCTGGCGGGGGGCGATGCGGCGGGCGTCCGTGCGGTCCGGTGTGGCGCGCCGGGAGCCGAGCAAAGACTCGGAATTATAGCCTGTGTGCGCAATCGGGCCGCCAGGCGGGCTCGGTGTGCGGTTTGTGCGCCGCTTCGTGCCGTGGCTGAATGGGTATACCGTCTGCGCATTCAGGCAGCCGGCACCCGTGCCGCGGAGGTTCGGCCGATGGCCAAGACGTTGTACTGCTGGCGCTGCCGCGAGGCGTTGCCGATGCTCGACGAAGACGAGTGGGCGCGGATGGCGCCGGCCCTGGACGCGGCCGTGGTGCGGATCAAGCGCTACCGCCAGGAGCACCAGGTCGGCCTGCACGCCGCGCTGCCGGCGGCGGGCAAGGACGCGTTGGATCTGTACGAGCGCCTGACCGGCTGCCGCGAAACCCGCCTCGATGCGATCCGCCATCACCGCCTGGCGTTGTACGGCCCGCCGTGCGCGCACTGCGGCACACCGTTGCGCACGCCTCGGGCGAAGCTGTGCGCGGCTTGCGGGCAGGCGCGCGCGCCGGCATGAGCCGCCGCGCGCGAGCGCGCTTGGCGCCGCCGCTGGCGTTGTATAGCATCCCGCGGGCGTAGCCGGCGCAGAGCGGCGACGCGCCGTTCGCCGTCCTGCGCTCTTGCCGGCGGCTTCGATTTCTCAGGGGGAAAACATGAAGACCACGTTGTTGGCCGGCGCGCTCGCGCTGGCCGCGCTGCCGGCTGTCGCCAAGGACAAGCTGATCCCGCTCATCCCGGCCGATGCGGCGGCGCTCAAGGACAAGACCGTTGCGCTGACCCTGCACGAGACGGCCGATTTCGGCGCGATGACGGCCGGCAAGGCCGGCTTCGGCATGTTCGGCGTACTGGCGATGTTCAAGGCCGGAAACGACATGGTGCGCGAGAACCAGATCGCCGATCCGGCGCTGCTGGTGCGCGAGCAACTGGCGACCGGCCTGCAGAACGCCTACGGCGCGCGCTTGTTGGCGCCCGACGCCGCCGCGACCAAGGCCAAGAAGCCCAAGGAGATCGCCGCACTGCATCCCGAGGCCGACTATGTGCTGGACGTGAATTCCCTCGGCTGGGGGTATGTCTACTTTCCGACCGACTGGAACAATTACCACGTGATGTATTCGGTGAAGGTGCAGTTGGTGGCCAAGGACGGGCGCGCGCTATCCAGCGCGGTGTGCTCTGCCGACTCCAAGGCCGAGAGGGAACCGCCCAAGCGCGAACAACTGCTCGCCGACGGCGCGCGCATGGTGAAGGACTACACCACGGCATTGGGCTGGAACTGCGTGCGGTTGCTCGGTACCGAACAGTTCAAGCTTCCGGCCGACACGCTGGCGCCGACGCCGGAACCGTATGCGGCGATGCTGGCGCGCTTTACCCCGGCCGGGGGCAACGCGCCGGCGAACGCTCCAGCCAACGCACCGGTCGCGGCGGAGGCGTCGGCACCCGCTGCCGAAACAGTGGTTGAAGACGCCAAGGCGCCGGCGAAGGATGGACCTGCGGCCGCGGCTCCGGCTGCGGCCCCGACCGCCGATCCCGCGAACAGCGACGGCGAAGGCTGATCCTCGCCGACGTGCGTCCGTCGCGGCGGACGCACGTCGGCGTTGCGCGTCCGGCATCGGCCGGAGCGACGCGCCACAGCCGCGTGTGGCTCTCCCTGCCTTGCGTGCATTCCGAGATGGCGATGCGCGCAGCGCGCTGCATCCCGGCCGGAGCGAATGCGGCGCGCAGACGACGCAGGCGCCGCACACCGCCGCGCACGCCGCGGCGCGCGGCTACATTCGCGGAGCCGGGGACTATCCGGCGTCAGCTCAGTACCGCGTTCCGCCTTGCCCGCGCCATGGCGCGCGCGCCGCTGTCATCGGCGCCGGCGAGAGCGCCCGACGCGAAGCGCGCGCGTCGCGACTGCCGCGACGGCTGAGCGCCCTCAGCGGCCGTGCCGCAGCGCCGTCGGCGCGCCCAACTGCAACTGGGTTCCGGCTGCGCGCGCCTCGCGATAGAGGTTGTCGCCGAACACGTCCGAGCCTTGCAGGAAATAGCGGCCCGGCACCGCGTTGGGGTTGTCGATGCGATAGCCGATCCGCGCCGCCAGGGCCAGGAACAACTGGTGGTGCGCGAGCCACTCGCCGTTGCCGGCCAGCGGCGCCTGCCCGGGCCCGCGCGTGCGCACCAGCATCGGCACCTGCGCGACTTGCGGCGTCAGCACGTTGTGGCCCCACACCCCGTCTTCGCCGAGCATCTGGCCGTGGTCGGAGGTGACCACGAACAGTCCTTGTTCGCCCATCGCCTCGAAACGCGCGTACAGCCGCGCAGCCAGGTCGTCCTGATAGGCGATGGCGTTGTCGTAGGCGTTGCGCCGGGCCGCGTCGCGGTCGTCCGCGCCGGCGGCGACGCTGTCGGCCCAGCGCACATAGCGCGGGGGCTGGCGCCGGTACGCGTCTTCGAACGGCAGGTGCGCGGTGCGCAGCAGCAACACCATCAGCCGGCGTTCGCCGCGCGCTGGCGCGGCCGCGTAGAGCTGGTCGAAGATCGCTTCGTCGCCGTGCGCGTGCACCTGCGCCGGCGCGTCCTCGCGCGAACGCGCGACGTCGATGCTGGCGGCGCCGAACTGTTGCAGCAGATCGTCGCGGTATTGGGTGGACAGCCAGTAGGTGCGGTAGCCCGCGCGCTTGGCCAGGCGGAACAGGTTGCTGTCGTGCGAACGCAGTTGCTGCAGGTTGCCGGGTTCGCGCACGCCGTTGAGCAGCAGCGTCAGCGAGGCGCGGGTGGAGGCCGCGCCGGCGATGCCGCGGTGCCAGCGCGCCCGATCCTGGCGCACCCAGCGCGAGAAGTTCGGCGTGGTGTCGCGCGCATGACCGGCCAGTCCCCAGCGGTCGAGACGGGTGGAATCGAAGATCACCAGCCAGATCGCTTGCGGCGGCGCGGCCACGGGCGCGGCTTCGACGCGATAAGGCCGGTACGCCGGCGCGCCGCGGTCGACGCGCACGCCGCCGAGATTGACCGCGCTGTAGCTGAAGGCGCGCAACGCGTTGAACAGCGAACTGTGCCCGGCCTGCGGCAGGAACCGCACCATGCTCTGGCGCGAGGCCTTGTACGGCTGCGAGGCCAGCAACGCGGCGACCGCCAGCAGCGCCCAGCGCGCGCGCGGCAGCGCCAGCCGGCGCAGGCCCAGGTTGTACAGCGCGAACAGCAGCGCATAGGGAATGCCGCCGGCGAGCAGGGTCGGCCAGTGCGCGGCGAATTCGGCGCGGCCGGCGCCGAGGATGTCGCGCAGCTCGCGCGGAATCATCGCCACGTCCAGCGGCGTCAGCGGCCGCCCGATCGCGGCGATGTGCGAGAGCTGGCACAGCTGCATCAAGGCGAACAGGCCGAGCACCGCATTGGCGGCCCAGCGGCTGCCGCCGAGCCACAGGCCGGCGTTGAGCACGGCCAGCGCGGCGACCCATTCCGGGCGCAGGCGCGCGTCGTTGCCGGCACCGCCGAGCCATTGCTGCAGGCGGTCGTCGAGCAACAGCAAGACGGTGGCGGCGGTGGTGACGAGCAGCAGCGTGGCGAACCGGCGCCAGCGCGTCGGCGCGGGACGGCCGGGGACGAAGGCGAGGCGGAGCGATGCATCGGGACGGGACGAGGCCATTCGGACGGCGGCGCGCAGAGCACAGGCGCCGCACGCTAGGCAGTCCCGGATCCGTCCGCGTTAGCAAAACCGTAAGCGCGGGCGAGGCTCTACAGCGAATGCAGTCCGTTCGCACACGCGAGGCGCAACGGCGATGCCGCGGCTAAACCGGCATTCATGCTCGCCTGCGAAAACCCGCGGAAAAAAGCGCGGTTCGGGTTTTAAAGGTACGTTGCCGACCGCATCCGTGTGCCGGTTTGTAACCGGCCGCAGTGCGCATGTGAAAACTGCATGCGGCGAGCGGATCGCATGTGCATGCGCGGCTCGTCTGCGCGAGAACTGCGCGGAACCCGGCGCAGGGCAGGCCGCCGCCGCTGCCCTGCAGCGGCGGGGGATTGCGACAGGCAAGGGCCGCGGCGCAAGCCGCCGCGATCGGGCTCAGCGCGCGCCGCCGATCCAGCTGTCGCGCACGAACAGGTCGTCGTCCAGCGCGACCAGGTCGGCGCGATAGCCCGGCAGGATCTTGCCGAACTCGCCGTCCAGGCCGAGGAACTGGGCCGGGTAGGTCGAGGCCATGCGGCAGGCTTCCTCCAGCGGCAGGCCCAGGCGTCGCACGGTATTGCGCACCGCGCCGGCCATGTCGAGCGCGGAGCCGGCGAGGGTGCCGCCGGCGGTGGTGCACTTGCCGTCGCGGCAGGTCATGGTCTCGCCGTACAGCACGAAGTCTTCGCTTGCGCCGCCGACCGGCGGCATCGCATCAGTGACCAGCATGATCTTGCCGCGCGGCTTGGCCGCGATGGCGATGCGCAGCGAGGCGTCGTGCACGTGTTCGCCGTCGACGATCACCCCGCACCATGCGTCGGGATCGTCGAGGCAGGCGCCGACGCCGCCCGGTTCGCGGCTGCCGAGCGGCGTCATCGCATTGAACAGGTGGGTGACCCCGCGCACGCCGTTGGCGAAGGCCGCGCGCAGGCGCTCGTAGTCGGCGGCGGTGTGGCCGGCGCTGAGCAGCACGCCGCGCGCGGCCAGCGCGCGCAGGGTGGCGTCGTCGAAGCGCTCCGGCGCCAGGGTCAGCATCGTCTTGCCGTTGTCGAGCGAGGCGATGCGGTCGAGCTCGTCGGCGCCCGGGGTGTGGAACTTTTCGGGGTCGTGCACGCCCTTGCGCGCCGGCGCCAGGTACGGGCCTTCCAGATGGATGCCGAGGATGCCGGGCACGCCCTGGGCGATGGCCTCGCGCACCGCCGCGATCGCGCGCAGCATCACCTCGACGTCGTCGCTGATCAGCGTCGGCATCATCGCGGTGGTACCGAACCGGCGATGCGCCTGCGCGATGGTGCGCAGGCCCTCGACCGTGGGCGCGTCGTTGAACAATACGTCGCCGCCGCCGTTGACCTGGGTGTCGATGAAGCCCGGCGCGAGGTAGCGGCCTTGCAGGTCCACCACTTGCGCGCCGCCGGGCGCCGGGCCCGGCAGCACCGCGACGATGTAGCCGTCCTCGACGATCACGCTGAGGTCGGATTCGAACCCGCGCTCGCTGAGCACGCGGCCGTTGACGAAAGCCGTGGCGGTCATCGGCTCAGACCGTCTCGGTGACTTTGTTGAGATGCGGCGGCACGTCCGGGTTCAGCCCGCGCGCCACCGACAGCGCGTTGGCCGCCTTGTAGAAGCTGGCCACGGTCAGCAGCGGGGTCATCGCCGGATGCAGCGAGCGCGCCAGCGGCAGCGCCTCAAAGCCGTGGATGCCCGGCGCGGCCAGCCACACCGGCGCGCCGCGCTGGCGGAACTCGCGCGCCACCGCCACGGTGCCGTCGCCGGTGCCGTCGTCCTGGGCGAAGGCCAGCACCGGGAAGCCCGGGCCGACGATCGCCATCGGGCCGTGCTTCACTTCCGCGCTGCTGAAGGCTTCGGCGTGCAGGGCGCAGGTTTCCTTGAACTTCAGCGCCGCCTCCTGGGCCGCGCCGAGGCCGAGGCCGCGGCCGATCACGAACAGGTTGTGCGCCTCGCGCAGGCCTTCGACCAGCGGCGACCAATCCTGCGCGAACGCCTCGCGCAGCGCGTCGGGCAGGGCATGCACGGCGTCGAACAGGCGCGCGTCGCTGCTCCAGCGCGCGGTCAGCTGCAGCATCGCCGCCAGCGAACACAGGTAGCTCTTGGTCGCGGCGACGCTCTTCTCGGGGCCGGCGTGCAGCGGCAGCACGGTGTCGGCGACCTGCGCCAGCGGCGAATCGGCGACGTTGACCAGCGCCAGCACCTGCGCGCCGGCGGCCTTGGCGATTTCGGCGTTGCGCACCAGGTCGGGGCTCTTGCCCGACTGCGACACCGCCACGAACAGCGAGTCCTCCAGCCGCGGCTTGACCGCGTAGACCGAGCCCACCGACGGCGAGGCCGAAGCGGTGACCAGGCCTAACTGCGTCTCGAACAAGTATTTGCCGTAAGTCGCGGCGTGATCCGAGCTGCCGCGCGCGCAGGTGACGATGAAGCGCGGCGGCCGCGCGCGCAGGCGGTCGGCCAGTTCGTCGACGATGTCGGCGTTGGCCCGGAACTGGCGCGCGACCGCGTCGCCGGCTTCCTGCGCTTCGGCGTACATCCGGGTAATGCTGGGGTCGAGCAGGGGGTCGGCGCTCACGGGGTAGGTTCGCTCTGGAGTTCGGCGACGAAGTCGTAGGCGTCGCCGCGGTAGAAGGATCGGGTGAACTCGACGACGCGGCCGTCGTCGAGGAAGGTGCGACGTTCGATGAACAATCCGGGCGCGCCTTCGGGCAGGTTCATCAGCCGCGCCTGCTCGGCGTCGAAGGCGATCGCACGCAGCCGCTGCAGCGCGCGGGTGGGGCGGATGCCGAGCTTGGCGAAGGCTTCGTAGAGCGAGTTTTCGACGAGGTCCGGGTCGCCGATGACCGCGGCCGGCACCACCGTGCGCTCCAGCGCCAGGGCCACGCCGTCGGCGGTGCGCAGGCGGTAGTAGCGGATCACCGCCGCGCCGGGCGACAGGTTCAGCGCCATCGCCTCTTCCGGGGTGACCTCGCCGAGGCCGCGTTCGAGGAAGGTCGAGCGCGGGTCGAGGCCGCGCGCGCGCAGGTCGTCGGTGAAGCTGGTCAGGCGCGAGAACGATTTGACGATGCGCTCGGCGACGAAGGTGCCGGCGCCCTGGCGCTGGACCAGCAGGCCGTCGCCGACCAGGCCGGCGATGGCCTTGCGCACGGTGACCCGCGACAGGTCCAGCAGCTTGCCGAGCTCGCGTTCGCCCGGCAGCGCTTGCCCGGCGGTCAGTTCGCCGTTCTCGATCGCGTGCTGCAGGGTCCGGCGCAGGTGTTGGTAAGCCGGCGCGCGGCGCGCGTCGGACTGGCGGCGGAATTCGCTTTGCAGATAGTCCTGCATGGGGAAAAGATACCAGTGGCAGACCATTGGCGGCAACAAAAGCCTGCTAAACCTGTTTAAACCATTGATTCGTGGTTGTTTTGCACAGGTGGTATCTTACTGGTATCTTTGCTGGTATGGTTTCACCGAGACCAGTCGAGACCCCGCCGGACCCGTCATGAGCGTCTATTCCGTGCCTACCCCCTCGCAACCGCCGCACCTGGCGCCGCTGGCGCCGTTCGATCTGGTGATCTTCGGCGGCACCGGCGACCTCGCCCTGCGCAAGCTGCTGCCGGCGCTGTTCCACCGCTACGCCGACGGCCAGATCGTGGCCGGCGCGCGCATCGTCGGCATCGCCCGCGACGAGCGCAGCGACGAGGCCTACCGCGGCAAGATCCGCGACGCGCTGATCCAGTTCGCCGGCGAACAGGCCACCCAGACCGACGTGCTCGACGGCTTCCTGGCGCTGCTGTCGTACCGCCGCCTGGACCTGAGCTCCGACAGCGGCTGGCCCGAATTCGCCGCCGAGTTCGGCGATGCCGAGCGGGTGCGGGTGTTCTACCTCGCGGTCGGCCCGGACCTGTTCGGCGTGGTCTCCGACCGCCTGCAATCGCACGGGCTGGTCAACCCCAAGACCCGGGTGGTGGTGGAAAAGCCGCTCGGCAAGGACGGCGCCAGCGCCGATGCGATCAACGACGCGCTGGCGCGGGTGTTCAACGAAACCCAGATCTTCCGCATCGACCATTACCTCGGCAAGGAGACGGTGCAGAACCTGACCGCGCTGCGCTTCAGCAACGCGCTGTTCGAGCCGCTGTGGAAGGCCGAGCACATCGACCACGTGCAGATCACCGTGGCCGAGACGGTCGGCGTGGAATCGCGCGCGCCTTACTACGACAAGTCCGGCGCGCTGCGCGACATGGTCCAGAACCATCTGCTGCAGCTGCTGTGCCTGGTGGCGATGGAGCCGCCGTCGTCGCTGGCCGCCGACGCGATCCGCGACGAGAAGCTCAAGGTGCTGCGCGCGCTGCGTCCGATCGAGAACGGCAACGCCGCCGCCTTCACCGTGCGCGGCCAGTACAAGGCCGGCGCCGTGGAAGGCCGCGCGGTGCCGGGCTACGCGCAGGAACTGGGCGCGCAATCGCTCACCGAAACCTTCGTCGCGCTCAAGGCCGAGGTGAAGAACTGGCGCTGGGCCGGCGTGCCGTTCTACCTGCGCACCGGCAAGCGTCTGGCCGAGCGCGTGTCGGAGATCGTGGTGACCTTCCGCCAGGTGCCGCATTCGATCTTCGAAGGCCTGACCGAACAAGACCCGTCCAGCCGCCTGCAGCCGAACAAGCTGGTGCTGCGCCTGCAGCCCGACGAGGGCGTGAAGCTGTGGCTGATGAACAAGGTGCCCGGCCCCGGCGGCCTGCGCCTGCGCCACGTGCCGCTGGACATGAGCTTCGCCGCCGCGTTCGGCGGGCGTCAGGCCGATGCCTACGAGCGCTTGCTGATGGACGTGGTGCGCGGCAATCCGATGTTGTTCATGCGCCGCGACGAAGTCGACGCGGCGTGGAAGTGGATCGACCCGATCCGCGCGGCCTGGGCCGCGAGCGCCGAGGCGCCGCGCCCGTACACCGCCGGCAGCTGGGGACCGAGCGCTGCGGTGGCGCTGATCGAACGCGATGGGAGGACGTGGCATGAAGATGCAGGCTGAGCGACTGACCGTGATCGAACCCTTGCCGCTGCCCTTGCACGAAAAACGGTTCGACGACGCTGAGCAGCTGGCGTCGGCGCTGGCGCGGCAAGTCGCCGCCGATCTGCGCGCGGCCTTGGCGCGCCACGGCGAGGCGAGCCTCGCGCTGTCGGGCGGCAACACGCCCAAGCGTTTCTTCCAGCAGCTCTCGCAGCAGACCCTGGATTGGGCGCGGGTGACCGTGCTGCCGATCGACGAGCGCTGGGTGCCGGCCGAGCACCCGCGTTCCAACGAACGCCTGCTGCGCGAGCACCTGTTCCAGAACAATGCGGCGACCGCGCGTTTCCTGCCGCTGTATCGCCCAGTGGAGACGCCGGAGATGGCGCTGATGCCGGTGCTGACCAAGATCGCCAACGAAGGCCTGCCGCTGGACGTGGCGGTGCTGGGCATGGGCGAGGACGGCCACACCGCCTCGCTGTTCCCGGACCTGGGCCACGACAATCCGGCGCTGCGCGAGATCGGCCTGCAGCCGCGCGGCCGCGCGCCGGTGATGTCGGTGCGCACCGCGGCGATGCCCGAGCCGCGCATGACTTTGACCCTGAGCGCGATCTTCACCGCGCCGGCGCTGTATCTGCATATCGAGGGCGAGAAGAAGCTCGCGCTGCTGCAAGCCGCGCAGCGCGATCCGCGTTCGACCCTGCCGATCCGCGCCGCGCTGGCCGGCGCGCCGAGCGCGCCGACCTTGTATTGGAGTCCGTAACCCGCATCTTTTGATTGGGGCCCGCTCTTTTTGGGTTCCGCAGACAGCCAAGCCCTGACTCCCTCCCCTCCCAGTTAAGGCTTTTGCTGTCGCCCCCTCGCGCAGGGGGCCGCGTCCGCACCGCGGACGCGGGGGGATTTGCTTTTGCCGGCGCTTCTTCGGAAGGTGCAGGAAGAGCAAATCCCCCCCCTCTCTCCCTTTTTCGCGAAGGGGCCGTATTCTCGGATTCACCGGCCAGGCGCCGAGGTCGGCGCCCCGCATCGACCAAGGTTCAAGTGAAGACCCAACTGCATCGCGTCGTCGCGCAAGTCACCCAACGCATCGTCGAACGCAGCCGCGCGCGCCGTGCCGCTTATCTGGCCCGCATCGACGCGGCCTGCGGCAGCGGCCCGCACCGCCGGCGCCTGTCCTGCGGCAACCTCGCCCACGGCTTCGCCGCCTGCAGCGTCGGCGACAAGCAGGCGCTGCGCAGCGGCGCGGCGCCGAACCTGGGCATCGTCACCTCGTTCAACGACATGCTCTCCGCGCACCAGCCGCTGGAGCGCTTTCCCGACCTGATCAAGGCCGCCGCGCGCGAAGCCGGCGCGACTGCGCAGGTCGCAGGCGCGGTGCCGGCGATGTGCGACGGCGTCACCCAGGGCCGCGAAGGCATGGAGCTGTCGCTGTTCTCGCGCGACGTGATCGCCATGTCGACCGCGGTGGCGCTGTCGCACGACATGTTCGATTCGGCGCTGTACCTGGGCGTGTGCGACAAGATCGTGCCCGGCCTGCTGATCGGCGCGCTGCACTTCGGCCACCTGCCGGGCATCTTCGTGCCGGCCGGGCCGATGACTTCGGGCCTGCCCAACGACGAGAAATCGCGCGTGCGCCAGCGTTACGCCACCGGCGAGGCCACGCGCGAGGAACTGCTCGAAGCCGAGGCGCGCAGCTACCACGGCCCGGGCACCTGCACCTTCTACGGCACCGCCAACTCCAACCAGATGCTGATGGAGATGATGGGCCTGCATCTGCCGGGCTCCAGCTTCGTCCATCCCAACACCCCGCTGCGCGATGCGCTGACCGCGCTGGCCGCGCGCCGCGCCGCGCAGATCACCGCGCTCGGCGACGACTACCGGCCGATCGGCCGCATCGTCGACGAGCGCGCGATCGTCAACGGCGTGATCGGCCTGCACGTCACCGGCGGTTCGACCAACCACCTGCTGCACCTGGTGGCGATGGCCGCGGCCGCCGGCATCGAACTGCGGCTGGAGGATTTCGACGCGCTGTCCGCGGCGGTGCCGCTGCTGGCGCGGGTGTATCCCAACGGCAGCGCCGACGTGAACCATTTCCACGCCGCCGGCGGGCTGGCGTTCCTGATCGGCGAACTGCTCGATCACGGCCTGCTGCACGGCGATGTGGAAACCGTCGCCGGTCACGGCCTGGATCGCTATCGGGTCGAGGCGCGCCTGGGCGAGGACGGCGAAGTGCAGTACGTGCCGTCGACGCCGACCAGCTGCGACACCGCGGTGCTGCGCCCGGTGGCCGAGCCGTTCCGCGCCGACGGCGGCTTGCGCGTGCTGACCGGCAACCTCGGCACCGCCGCGATCAAGGTCTCGGCGGTGCCGGAAGACCGATGGGTGGTCGAAGCGCCGTGCCGGGTGTTCACCGAACAATACGAAGTGAAGCAGGCGTTCGAGCGCGGCGAACTGGATCGCGACGTGGTCGTGGTGGTGCGCTTCCAGGGCCCGCGCGCCAACGGCATGCCGGAGCTGCACCAGCTGACGCCGACCTTGACCGTGCTGCAGAAGCGCGGCCATCGCGTGGCTCTGGTCACCGACGGCCGCATGTCCGGCGCCTCGGGCCAGGTGCCGGCGGCGATCCACGTCACCCCCGAAGCCGAGGCCGGCGGCCCGTTGGCGAAGTTGCGCGACGGCGACGTGCTGCGCGTGGACGCGGTGGCCGGGACGCTGAGCGTGATCGAGCCGGCCGACTGGGCCGCGCGCGAAGTCGCCACCGCCGACCTGTCCTCGCACCATGTCGGCTTCGGCCGCGAACTGTTCGCCGCGTTCCGCGCCGCGGCCGCGCCGGCGGATCAGGGCGCGGGCGTGTTCGGGCCGGTGCCGTTGTGATTCAGACGGCGGCGTGGGCATCGATGGCTCGCGTCGCCGCGAACGTTGCTCCTGCGAAGGCGGGAGCCCGGGGCTTCATCGCGACAGTTTTGCCCGTCGTTCCCGCGGAAGCGGGAACCCAGGGCTTCACCGCGACAGGGCGCTGAAGTCTCTGGATTCCCGCCTTCGCGGGAATGACGGCAGGAAAGAACGCGGGCTCTTGTGATCGATTCAATCGAAAGCGAATGTCCGCGAATGCAACATCCGTCGTTCACGCGAAGATGGGAGTCAGGACTTCGCCGCGCCAGTTGCACCGGTCGTTCCCGCGAAGGCGGGAACCCAGGGCTTCATCGCTACAGGGCGCCGAAGTCTCCGGATCCCCGCCTTCGCAGGCATGACGATAGGTAAGTTCTTCGTTGGCCCATCCTGCGACTTCGGAGCGCGACATGCCCGCCCCCATCCGCACCACCTTCCTGTTCGACCTCGACGGCACCTTGGTCGACAGCGTCTACCAGCACGTTCTTGCCTGGAAACAGGCGCTCGACGCCGACGGCATCCCGCTGTCGGTGTGGCGCATCCACCGCAAGATCGGCATGAGCGGCGGGCTGTTCACCAACATCCTGCTGCGCGAGACCGGAATCGACATCACCCCTGAGCGCGTGGAGCGCCTGCACACGCTGCATGCGCAGGCCTACGCCGCGCAGGCCACGCAGATCCGGCCGCTGCCGGGCGCGGTCGAACTGCTCGCGTACCTCAGCGACAACGATATCCCCTGGGCCATCGCCACCAGCGGCCGCATGGAAACCGCGCGCCACAACCTGGTCGCGCTCGGCGTGGATCCCGAGCGCAACGTGGTGATCACCCGCGACATGGTCCGCTACGCCAAGCCCGATCCCGACCTGTTCCTCGCCGCCGCCGACAAGCTCGGCGCCGACATCGAGCATTCGGTCGTGGTCGGCGACAGCATCTGGGACCTGCTCGCCGCGCGCCGCGCCCGCGCGCTCGGCGTCGGCCTGCTGTCCGGCGGCTACGGCCAGGACGAACTCGAACGCGCCGGCGGCTTCCGCGTCTACGAAGACCCGGCCGACCTGCTCAAGCACATCGACGAAGTCGCCGCGCGCGCCTGAGTCGCCACGTATTAGGAACCAACGAATGACTGCGATCGCGGAATTGCAAAAGCGCGTCGGCGCGGTGCTGGCGCTGGCGCCGGTGGTGCCGGTGCTGGTGATCGACGACCCCGCCCACGCCGTGCCCCTGGCGCGCGCGCTGGTCGCCGGCGGCCTGCCGGCGATCGAGGTGACCTTGCGCACGCCGGTGGCGCTCGACGCGGTGCGCGCGATCGCCGCCGAAGTCGAAGGCGCCGCGGTTGGCGTCGGCAGCGTGCGCCGGCCGCAGGATTTCGCCGATGCGCTCAAGGCCGGCGCGACCTTCGCAGTGTCGCCGGGCAGTTCGCCCGGCCTGATCGCCGCCGCGCGCGACATCGACCTGCCGTGGCTGCCGGGCGCGGCCACCGCTTCGGAAGCGATGGCCTTGCTCGAACAGGGCTACACCCAGCTCAAGTTCTTCCCGGCCGAATCCATCGGCGGCGCGGTCGCGCTGAAATCGCTGGGCGGGCCGCTGCCGGAACTGCGCTTCTGCGCCACCGGCGGCATCGGCGCGAACAACGCGCACGAATATCTGGCGCTGGCGAACGTGCCGTGCGTCGGCGGCTCGTGGGTGGCGCCGGCGGCGGCGGTGAAGGCCGGCGACTGGGGCAAGATCGAGGCGCTGGCGCGCGAAGCGGCGGCGCTGAAGTAAGCAGGCCGCGGCCCTTGCAGGAGCGGCGCAAGCCGCGACCGCGCCGATGCGGCTACGTCGAAGGTTTCGTCGCAGTTGCGGTGTCGCGGTCGCGACTCGCGTCGCTCCTACAGGGGTTTCGAGGCAGTGCGGGCGCGGGGCTCAAGCGCCCCCGGGCGGCCGCGGCGGCGCCGTCGACCCGCGTACCACCAGGATCGGGCTGAACCCCTCGTTCGCCGGCGCTTCCACCGGCGTCTCGCTCTCGCGCCGCAATTCGGCGATCAGCCGGTACGCGGCATGCCGCGCGATCTCCTCGGTCGCCTGCCGCGCGGTGGTCAGCGTCGGCCACGACTGCTTGGAGAACGGGCTGTCCTCGAAGCCGGCGATCGACAGGTCGTAGGGGACGTGCATGCCCGAGGACTTCGCCGCCGCCAGCACGCCGGCGGCGATTTCGTCGTTGCTGCCGAAAATCGCGGTCGGCCGGTCGGGAAGGGCGAACAGGCGGCGCGCGCCGCGGAAGCCGTCGTCGAAGGAATAGTCGCCGGGCAGCACCAGGTTTTCGTCTTCGCCGATGCCGTAGTCGGTCAGCGCCTGGGCGTAGCCCTTGTAGCGCTCCCAACTGGAGCGGTGCGACTTGCCGCCCCACAGGAAACCGATGCGCTGGTGGCCGAGCTGGATCAGGTGTTCGGTGATGTCGTAGGCGGCGTCGCGGTCGTCGACCCACACGCACGGCGCGCCGTCGCGCGGGTCTTCGGCGGCCGAGACGATGCGCACCAGCTTGATCCCGTGCGCGAGCAGTTCGCCGACCAGTTCCATGCGCTCGGACATCGGCGGCGCCAGCACCAGGCCGGCCAGGCGCGCGCCCTGGACCAGGTCGATCAGGTCGGCGGCCAGCAGCGGCGAGGACGAATCGCAGGGGTGGATCTGCAGGCCGTAGCCGGTCTCGCGGCAGGCGGCCAGCACGCCGTTCTGCACGCTGATGATGTAGTACGGGTTCGGGTTGTCGTAGACCACGCCCAGCGCATACGGCTGGGCGCTGCGCAGGCTGCGCGCGGACGGGTCGGGACGGTAGTCGAGTTCGGCGATCGCCTCGTGCACCCGCGCGCGGGTGCGGGCGCGCACGCCGGACTCGTCGTTGATGACCCGCGAGACGGTCTTCAGCGAGACCTGGGCGAGTTCGGCGACATCTTTGATGGTGGGTCGGCGCACGGGGCCTCGGCGGTGGGCGCGGTGCGGGCGCGCATCGCGCGCCACGCGGAGCCCTAGCCTACCCGCCGGCTCAGGCCTTGGGTACCACGGCCAGGGTCAGGCGCGAGATGCAAGCCAGGCGGCCGGCGTCGTCCTCGATGCGGATCTCCCAGACCTGGGTGCTGGCGCCGACGTGGATCGGCCGGGCGGTGCCGGTGACGGTGCCGCTGCGCACCCCGCGCACATGGTTGGCGTTGATCTCGATGCCGACGCAGACCCGGCCTTCGGAACAGCACAGGTTGCCGGCGCTGCTGCCCAGGGTTTCGGCCAGCAGCACCGAGGCGCCGCCGTGGAGCAGGCCGTAGGGCTGGTGGGTGCGCGCGTCGACCGGCATCGTGCCGCGCACGTAATCGGGGCCGATTTCGGTGAAGACGATGCCTAAAGGCTCCATCGCGGTGTTGCGCGAGAGCCGGTTGAGGTCGTCGACGGTGGTGCTGCCGCGGAACAGGGTCTTCGCGGCGGACGGTTCGGCGGCGGGCGCCGCGGGGCTGGTCGGGTCGGATGCGCTCATCGGGCAACGATAGCGACGCGACGACGACCGGACCAGCCTGGACGTGTCGGCTTGCGCCGGGAACGAGCTGCGGTGTGGGTCGGGCTACGACGGTCTGGAGCGGGGTGGAGCCGGGTTGCGGATCGGGTGAGGGGAGTCCGGGAAAAGAGGCCGGATCGGCGCGCGCTGTGACTTTGGGGAAAAGGGAGCGCTCAGTGCGCCGATCCGGGCCAGGGAAGCGTGGACCACCGGACCATGGACGCGCGATCGCCGATCAGGCGAAGCGGAAGCGCGGCTGGACCCAGTTGCTGGCGTAGCTGCGGTTGCTGGCGTAGCCGCTGGAGTTGCCGTAGCCGACGCCGAAGTCGCGCTGGCGGTGGACGTGGCGGACCGGGGCGTTGGCGGCCGGGGTCTTGGTGGTCGGGGCGGCGGTGGCGGTGCGGGCGTTGGTGGCGTTCATGGTGGGGTCCTTTCTGTCTGTCGTGGAGTAGTAGTGCTTCGGTGTGTTGGTAAAGTACAACACCTGGGCAGAAGTCGCTATGTGCTGGAAGTCATGTGTCTCTTTGGTCATGCCCCGGCGGGTGTTTGGGGGCCGGCCGGCGGCTGCCTCTGCCGGCTTCGTGGATAGAGATGTGGCGGGGCCGGCCAGGGTTGCCATGACTGACGACCTAGACGCGGGGCCGGGCGGGATGTGACGGGACGGGCGGGCCGGACCGCCGATCGACAGGCGCGGTCGCCGCCGCGCGTTGCCGCGGGCGCGAGCGCTCGCGTAGGCTCGGGCCGGACGCATCGCGGCAGGCGCACTGGGTTCGCCCGCCGGCCGGCGCGGCGGACAAGGAGAAGCAGGGAGAAGCGGATGCAACACGACGAGCTGACAGCGCTGATCAGCAAGACCGCGGTACTGATGGAGCAGTTCGAGCGCCGCTGCGAAGAACTCGAGCGCCACCAGCGCGCGCTGGCCGAACACCTGCAGACGCTGGCGCAGCAAGTGCCCGGCGTGGTCCGGCAATCGGCCGACGACAGCCTGCGCAGCCTGCCCGGCGCGGTGATGGGCAAGCTCGAAAGCGGCTTGTCCCAACCGGTCGGCGCTTACGAAAAACGCCTGCGCGACGCCGGCAGCCTGCTCCACGACGGCTCGCAGACCCTGGCGGCGCAGCTCAAGCGCATGGAGCAGCTGCACCGGCACCTGGTGTGGAAGATCGTCGGCGCCGCATTCGGCAGCGTGCTGCTGTTGCTGCTCGGCGGCGGCTGGCTGCTGTGGCAATACCGCGCCGACATCGACCGCCAGCGCATTTCCGCCGAACTGCTGCGCGCCTACAACCAGGCCGACGTGACCCTGTGCGGCGCGCGCCTGTGCGCCAACATCGACGACAAGGCCGCCGCCTACGGCGAACGCAAGCAATACCGCCCCGTCCGCCCCCGCTGACCCGAAGCCCCCTGTAGGAGCGGCGCAAGCCGCGACCGCGCCAACACAGCCACGCCGCAAGACACCTGCGCCCGCGCCCCCGCCACACCGCGGCCCGCAACCCGCCGGCCCGCTGCGAACACCGCCGCGCAAACACCGCCGCACAAACGAAAAAGCCGACGCTCGCGCGCCGGCTTCTTCTTCCACTATCGTCGAACCGCGCCGCGCGACCTCGTCGCCGACATCGCGCGCCGCGCGCCCGCCGCGATCAACGCGGCTTGCGGAACCGCAGCGTCATCCGGTCGCTCTCGCCGATCGCCTTGTACTTGGCCTCGTCCGCCGCGTCGTGCTGATTGGTCGGCGGCAGGGTCCACACGCCCTTCGGATAGTCCTTGGTGTCGCGCGGATTGGCGTTGATCTCGCTCTTGCCTTCGAGCCGGAAGCCGGCCGCTTCGGCCATCGCGATCACCTGCGCCTGGCCGACATAACCGCTCTTGTCGTCGGCCGGCACGTCGGCCTTGGCGCGGTGCTCGACCACGCCGAGCGTGCCGCCGGGCTTGAGCACGTCGAAGAAGCCCTTGAACATCACCTCGGCCTGGCCGGCGCTGCGCCAGTTGTGCACGTTGCGGAAGGTCAGCACCACGTCGGCCGAATTGGCCGGGCCGAACGCGGGCTTGAACGGATCGTAGGCGGCGACGACGGCGCCGGCGTACTGCAGCGGCGCCTCGGCGAACTTCTTCTCCAGGCCGGCCTTGGCCTTGGTGTAGTAGATGCGCGCGCTGTCCTTGGTCTGGCTGTCGGGATCGACCACCGCGGCCACGTAGCGGCCCTTCTCGCGCAGGTACGGGGCGAGGATTTCCGAGTACCAGCCGCCGCCCGGGGTGATTTCGACCACGGTCTGGTCCGGGCGCACGCCGAAGAACTGCAGCGTTTCCAGCGGGTGGCGGTACGCATCGCGGGCGACGTTGTTCGGGTCGCGCCAGCTGCCGGCGATGGCGGCCTTGAGCGGATTGCCCGCGGCGGCGGCGGCGGCGGGCTTGCGCGCGGCCGGCTTCTCGGCGGTCTTTTCGGCCGGCTTCGGCGCGGCTTGCGCGGCCGGGGCGGCGGGCTTCTCGGCCGCTGGTTCGGCCGGTTTTTCGGCCGGTTTTTCGGCCGGCTTTTCGGCGGCTGGCGCCGCGGCCGGTTCGGCCGGCTTCGGCGCGGGTTGTTCTGCGGGCTTCTCGGCGCTCGTCTGCGCCGGGCCGGTGGGCACCGGGGCGGTCTGCACGGCGGCCGGCGTCGCGGCCGGCGGCGCGGCCTGCGCAGCCGCGGCTTCGGCCGGCTTTTCTGCGGCCTGCTCTACGGCGGCTTCGGTCGGTTTGGTTTCCTGGGCATGCGCGGCTGCGCACAGGCCGGCGGGCAGGACCGCGGCGAGCAGCAGTCGGGCAAGGCGTTGACGTTCCATGCAACCCACTCCATTGACGTTCGGAAGGCCGCAGCCTACCGCATGCGTTCAGCTTGCGCTGCAGCGCATCTGTGCGCGGCGCGCCGGTCGCGGCCGCGCCGGGTCGCGACGGGAACGCTCAGGCCCGCTTCGCGCGCGGCTTGCGCGTCGCCGCCGGCGCGCCGGCGAGGTCGCGCACGGCGAGGTCGCTGTCCATCTGTTCGACGTATTCGCGTGCCTGTTCATGCAGCCAGGTGCGGAAAGATTCCAGCCCGGCGTGATCGACCGAGCGCGGCGGATACACCAGGTAGTGGCCCCAGTCGATCTTCAGCCGGCCCTGGCTCAGCGGCACCAGCTGGCCGTTGCGGATCAGCAGCCGGGTCCGCGCCATCCGCCCCAGCGCCACGCCCAGGCCTTCGACCGCGGCGCGGTGCATGGTCTCGGAGTCGTCGAAGTGGGCGACGAAGCGCGCCGGCGGCTTGCCGCCGTAACGGTCGAACCAGTCCTGCCAATACGTCGACAGGTCGCCCAGCAGCGGCCAGCGGTGCAGGTCCTCCTGCGCCGGCAGGCCGCCCATGCGCTCGACCAGCGCCGGGCTCGCCACCGGGATCAGGGTTTCGTCGAACAGGTGCTCGATCACCAGCCCCGGCCAGCGCCCGTAGCCGCCGCGCATGGCCGCGTCGATGCCGGGCTCGCGGTCGAAATCGACCAGCGCCGCGGACGAGAACAGGTTGAGCTCGAGCTGCGGAAAGCGGGCGACGAAGCCGCCCAGCCGCGGCACCAGCCAGGACGAGGCCATCGACGCCATCAGGCTCAGCGTCAGCACGTCGTCGCGGCGCGGGCTGTACGGACGCAGCGCGTGGTCGAGCGCGTCCAGGTGCGGCGCCACCACCGACAGCAGGCGCTCGCCGTCGGCGGTCAGGCGCACCCCCCGCGGGCCGCGTTCGAACAGACGCCGGCCCAGGCGCTGCTCCAGGGTGCGGATCTGATGGCTCAGCGCGCTGACGGTGAGGTGCATCTGTTCGGCCGCGCGGGTGAGGTTGTTCAAGCGCGCGGCGGTGGCGAAACCCAGCAGGGCGTGCAACGGCGGACGGTTCATCGCGGCGGTTCCCGGTGGTGGCGGAGCGTTCGATCCGGTTCAAGTCTGGCTTGCAAACGTATCGCTTTTTTGCCGTATTTGGCGAGCGTAGCCTGAGCATCGTCCGCAGTCCCCGGCGTTCCCCACGCGCCGGCCGGGCTCGGTCCTCAAGGAGACCAGGCCATGAATATCTACAAGAATCTGATGTTCCTGCACGGCCATTTCGTCGATCCGCGCGACGCCGACGACGAGTCGCCGGCGGCCTCGCCGGCGCCGCCGCGCCGGCCGGCCGCCTATGTGCCCGCCTCGCGCCCGGCTCAAGCCGCGC
>NZ_LXSD01000495.1:0-1429 GCF_017168095.1 Lysobacter enzymogenes
CGCGCCGCGGCGGCCGCGGCCGGCTTGGGCTTGGCCGCGTCCTTGACGATGACCATGCCGCCGGACGGATCGCGGCGGGCGACGAAGCCGCTGCCGCGCAGCAGCCGGTCGAGCGCGTCGCCGGCCGGCATGGTGCCGCTGACGCCGGCGGTGCGCAGCCCGCGCAGCTGGTCGGCGGAATAGACGAACTGGGCGCCGGACTGGCGCGCCAGCGCATCCAGCGCGGCCGACAGGTCGCCCGCCGGGATCTCGACCCGCGCCGGCGCCCCCTGCGCCTGCGCGGACAACGCGGCCGAACAGGCCAGGCTCAACAACACGACACGCAACCCACGCACTGCACGCAGCATCGGTTTACCCCTCCCCATCGGCACTCGCTTGGCGCCGTTGTGTAAGTCAGACGAACGAACTCGGCAAATCCCGCATGCGGCGGCGGAAAAGGACACGGATTTTTTCGCGAGGCCTTGCGTTGGGGAAGCCTTGAGGCCCCGTTTTTTTGTGGGAGGGCCTTCAGGCCCGAGGCTTTTGGCCCAGATCGCGGCGAGCGGAGCGAAAAGCTTCGGGCCTGAAGGCCCTCCCACAGGAGCGAGCCCGGTCCCGCGCTCCCGCTTTGCGCTCCTTCAACGACTGCGCAACACGATCCGATCCGGCAACCGCTCCGCCTTCACCGGCATCGCCTGCTCCAGCAAGCCGACGAACATTTCCGCGTTCGACCAGCGGAAATTGCCGCCCACGCGCAGCTCGCCCGCGGCCACGTCGGCGATCACCAGCTTGCGCGCGCTGTAGCGGTTGAACTCGGCCGCGGCCTGCGCCAGCGGCGTATCGCGGAACACCAGGAAGCCGTGGCGCCAGTCGACGTAACGTTCGGCCTCCTCGACCGGCACGCTGCGCACCAGTACGCCGTTGGGCCCGGCCAGGGCGATGCTGCCGGCCGGCAGCAGCGTGGTCGGCTGCGGGTGGCCGCCGACCGGTTCGGATTCCAGCCGCACCGTGCCTTCGGTGACCACCACGCGCAGGTCGGCGCCGTCGCGGCGCACCGAGAAATGCGTGCCCACCGCCACCACCCGGCGCGCGCCGGCCTCGACCGCGAACGGCCGGCCCGGATCCTTGGCCACGTCGAAGAAAGCCTCGCCCTGCGCCAGCTCGACCCGCCGCCGCGCGCCCGACAGCGCCACTTCGATGCGGCTGTCGCTGCTCAGGGTGGCGCGCGAGCCGTCGGCCAGCGCCACCTCGTCGGTCTTGCCGAGCGCGGTGCGGTAGCTGGAACGCTCGACCGCGCCGTAATGCAGCCAGCCCCAGCCCAGCCCGACCGCGAGCGCGGCCACCGCGGCGGCGGCCGCGTACGGCCAGCGCGAAGCCCGCGCGGCGGTCGCGCGCGGCTTGAACGTCAAGGCATCGGCACGCAGCGCCGAAGCGGCGGCCGGTTCCGCCG
>NZ_LXSD01000496.1:0-11229 GCF_017168095.1 Lysobacter enzymogenes
CGCACGCGCGGCGGGGGCGGCGTTGTTGCGGTTGCCGGCGGCGGTGGCGTTGCTGCCGGCGTTAGCGCCGGCGTTCGAACGCGCGCCCGCTGCGGCCGCGCTGTCGGCCGGCGGCGCCGGTTCGATCTCGGATTTCAGCTCTTCCGGCGCGGTCGCGCTGCGCGCCTTCGGCTTGCGCTGCTTGAGCTCGCTGAGCCGCTGCGCGGCGGCCTGCTCGGCCGCGGCCTGGGCCGCCGGCGAAGACGCCGAGGCGGTCTCGGGCATCGCCGGCTGGGTGTCGAACCCGCCCGCGTCCACCGGCGGCGGCGGCAGCGACAGCAGCACCAGCACTTCGCGGCCGCGGTCGAGCTGCGCGGCCGGCTTCACTTCGCCGACCAGGAACGCGCGGCTGTCGTCGGGCTTGAGCGCGGCGATGGTGCCGACCGGGAAGCCCGGCGGGAAGCGCCCGCCGAGGCCCGAGGTGACCAGCACGTCGCCGACGCGCACGTCGCTGGACAGCGGCACGCTGCGCAGGGTCAGGCGGTCGCTGCGGCCTTCGCCGTAGGCCACCAGGCGCACGCCGTTGCGGGCGACCGCGACCGGCACCGCGTGCGAGGGGTCGGTGATCAGCAGCACGCTGGCGTGCAGCGGGGTGATGCCGGTGATCTGGCCGAGCAGGCCGCCGGCGTCGATCACGCTCTGGCCGACGCGCACGCGCTCGCGGCTGCCGGCGTCGAGGATCAGGCGCTGGCGCGAAGGGTCCAGGTCGATGTCGAGGATCGGCGCCAGCACCACGTCGAGGTTGCCGCGCTCGGCCGCTTCCAGCAGCCCGCGCAGGCGCAGGTTGTCGGCGGCCACCGATTGCAGCCGGGCCATGCGCGCCTGGTTGAGCAGCGCTTCGTTGCGCAGGCGGCGGTTCTCGTCGGTCAGCTGGCTCAGGGTGCCGGCGTCGTCGCTGACGCGTTCGACCAGCCGGCCGGGCCAGCCGGCCACGGCCCACAGCGGCGCGACGATGGTCGCGGCCTGCTTGCGCGCCTGGCTGAGCCAGCCGCCGCGGTGGTCGAGCACGATCAGCACCAAAGCCAGCGCCAGATAGGCCATCAGGCGCAACGTGTCGGCGACTTCGCCGCTGCGGGCTGCGGTGGGTGGGCCGGCGTAAGGGGGCATCGGGCCGGAAGGTCGCTGTCGGAATCAGGTGGAGTAGAAACGCGAACGCAGCGAAAGTTCGCTGCGCGCGTGACGATGAGGCTCGGTTTGGATCTTACCCATTGCGCCGCGCGGCGGACGCACGAGCGGACGGCATCGGGGGAAACGCCGTCCGCGCGTACCGCGCGTTTGCAGCGACGGCAGGATCACTCCGGCGCGAAGAACTCGTTGCCGTGCATGTCCACCAGCTCCAGCGCGCGGCCGCCGCCGCGGGCGACGCAGGTCAGCGGGTCGTCGGCCACCTGCACGTGCAGGCCGGTTTCCTCGCTGATCAGGCGGTCCAGGTCGCGCAGCAGCGCGCCGCCGCCGGTCAGCACGATGCCGCGCTCGGCGACGTCGGCGCACAGTTCCGGCGGGGTCTGCTCCAGCGCCAGCTTGATCGCCGAGACGATGCCCGACAGCGGCTCGCGCAGGGCTTCGAGCACTTCGTTGGAATTGATCGTGACCATCTTCGGCACGCCCTCGGCGAGGTTGCGGCCGGAGATTTCCACGGTGCTGGCGCGCTCCTGCGGGTAGGCGCAGCCGATCTCGAGCTTGATCCGCTCGGCGGTGGCTTCGCCGATCAGGGTGCCGTAGGTGCGGCGCACGTAGTTGATGATGGATTCGTCGAAGCGGTCGCCGCCGATGCGGACCGAGGCCGAGTAGACGATGCCGTTGAGCGCGATCACCGCGACCTCGGTGGTGCCGCCGCCGACGTCGACGACCATCGAGCCGCGCGCCTCGGTCACCGGCATGCCGGCGCCGATCGCCGCGGCCATCGGTTCCTCGATCAGGTAGACCTCGCGCGCGCCGGCCTCTTCGGCCGATTCCTTGATCGCGCGGCGCTCGACCTGGGTCGAGCCGCAGGGCACGCACACCAGCACGCGCGGGCTCGGACGCAGGAAGCGCGACTTGTGCACCTTGCGGATGAAATGCTTGAGCATTTCCTCGGTGTAGGTGAAGTCGGCGATGACGCCGTCCTTCATCGGCCGGATCGTGGTGATGTGGCCCGGGGTACGGCCGAGCATCTGCTTGGCCTCGCCGCCGACCGCGGCGACGGTGCGGTTGCCGCCGATCATGCGGTCCTGGCGCACCGCGACCACGGACGGCTCGTTCAGCACGATGCCCTGGCCGCGGACATAAATGAGGGTATTCGCCGTGCCCAGGTCGATGGACAGGTCGTTGGAGAACATGCCGCGAAACTTCTTGAACATCGGGGGATTGGGCCGTCAAAAATGGGGGCGGAGCGGGGCCGTTAGCCTAGCAATCGCCCCCCCTGCGAGCAAGGAAAATCAACGGTTTCGGGGGACGCCGGCTATTCAGCCAGACCCCGGCCGGAGCGGTCGCCGACCCTGGGGATAACCCTGGGTCCGGGGTCGGACCGGGCCGGGCTCGGGTCGTGGGCCGGCCCTGTCTTCCACCCCCGGGCGACGGGTCCGGCCCGGGGGCCGGAGGGCCCGGTCGCCGGGTCGGAAAACCGGGGGCGGCCGGGGCCGGCGGCGCAAAGAACTGGCCGCGCGCGCGTCCAGCGGCTACCCTACCGCCGCCGGGCGGCCACAAAGTCGCCCGTTTTTGCGTTCGCGGATCGGACTCCGCAACGACGACGTGTCCAATAACGAATCTTCGGGGTGAACCTACATGTCTGCGCTGATCTGCGGCTCGCTGGCCTACGACACCATCATGGTGTTTCCGGACCAGTTCAAGAACCACATCCTGCCGGACAAGGTCCACATCTTGAACGTGTCGTTCCTGGTGCCGCGCATGCGCCGCGAATTCGGCGGCTGCGCCGGCAACATCGCCTACAACCTCAAGCTGCTCGGCGGCGATCCGTTGCCGATGGCCACCGTCGGCCAGGACTTCGGCCCGTACCGCACGCACCTGGAAGCCTGCGGCATCCGCCTGGACTGCGTGCGCGTGTTCGAAGACCAGTTCACCCCGCAGTGCTTCATCACCACCGACCTGGACAACAACCAGATCACCGCCTTCCACCCGGGCGCGATGTCGAACTCGCACAGCAACCATGTGCGCGACGTGGCCGGCGTGACCTTCGGCATCGTCGCGCCCGACGGCCGCGACGGCATGCTGCAGAACTCGAAGGAATTCGCCGAACTCGGCATTCCCTTCATCTTCGATCCGGGCCAGGCGATGCCGCTGTTCAACGGCGAAGAGCTGCGCGCGTTCATCGAGCAGGCCGACTACGTCGTGGTCAACGACTACGAGTCCAACCTGCTGCAGACCCGCACCGGCTGGGACGAGAAGCAGATCGTGTCGCGGGTGAAGGCCTACATCACCACGCTCGGCCCGCGCGGCGCGATCATCCACACGCCCGAAGAGACCTACACCATTCCGCCGGCCTACGAACGCCGCGTGACCGATCCGACCGGCTGCGGCGACGCCTTCCGCGCCGGCCTGATCTTCGGCATCGAGAAGGGCTACGACTGGCTGACCATCGGCCGCATGGGCAATCTGATGGGCGCGCTGAAGGTCGAGCACCCGGGCACCCAGAACCAGCGCTTCGACTACACGGAGTTCGCCGAGCAGTTCCGTCAGCAGTTCGGTTACGCGTTGTAAGCGCAGCGGCGTTCGCGCCTGCGAAAAATCCCGGCTCCGGCCGGGATTTTTTTTGGGCTTTCAGCCCGGGCACTTGCTCCTGTAGGAGGGCCTTCAGGCCCGATGCTTTTGTTTCAGGTCGCGGCGATCTGAGCCAAGAGCATCGGGCCTGAAGGCCCTCCCACAGGCTCAGAACCTACAGGCTTAGAGCCCACAGACTCAGAACCCTCGGGTTTAGAATCGGCGCGACCTCCCGCCAGGATCCGCCCATGCCGCGCCGCGCCCCGCTCCGCCTGCCGCTGCTGTTCGCCACCCTGCTCGCCGCCTGCGCCGCGCACGCCGACGGCGTCGGCCTGGGCACGCTGCAAACCCGCGAGCCGGTCACCGGCACCCAGGTGCCGGCGGCGATCTTCTATCCCAGCCGCGAGGCCAAGGCCGACGCCTCCACCGACATCGGGCCCTACACCGTGCAGGCCCGGCGCGACGCCGCGCCGGCGGACGGCAAGTTCCCGCTGATCGTGCTCTCGCACGGCCACCTGGGAAGCATGTACGGCCACCACGACCTCGCCGCGGACCTGGCGCGGCACGGCTACATCGTCGCCGCGCCGCAGCACACCGGCGACAGCTACGACGACGCCAGCGGCGCCGGCACCGACCGCGCCCTGCTCGGCCGCGCCTGGCAGGCCAGCGCGGTCATCGACGCGCTGCTGGCCGACCCGCGCATCGGCGCGCACGTCGACGCCGAGCGAATCGGCGCCGCGGGCTTCTCCGCCGGCGGCTACACCACGCTGCTGCTGCTCGGCGCCAAACCCGATTTCGATCTGTTCCCGAAGTACTGCGCGCAGCATCCCGGCATGCCCGAGCTGTGCGACCGGCCGCTGCCGGCGAAGATGCGCACCTTCGACGCGCCGCCGCCGACCGTCGACGCGCGCGTGCGCGCCGGCTTCGCGATGGCGCCTTTCAGCATCCTGTTCGACGCCGACAGCTTCGCCGGGATGAAACGGCCGGTGTTCCTGTACGTCGCGCAAAAGGACCAGGTGCTGGCGCCGGCCGACAACGGCCTGCGTATCCGCGGCCTGATTCCGAACCTGGCCGGTTTCGCTGAAGTGCCCGGCGCCGGGCACTACGTGTTCCTGCCGCCGTGCAGCGCCGCCTTCGCCAAGGAAGTGCCGGCGATCTGCACCGACGCGGCGGGCGTGGATCGCGCGGCGGCGCACCGCGACATCAACGCGGCGGCAGTGAAGTTCTTCGACGCGCAGTTCAAGGCGAAGGCGGTCGCGCCGGCGCAGAGCGCGGGCCAGGTGAAAAACGAGCTGTGATCGAAAGTTGGACGACCTACCTGTAGGAGCGACGCGAGTCGCGACTGCGGGGTAGCCGATCGCGCCGAACCTTTCGCCGTAGTTGCGGATTCGCGGTCGCGACTCGCGTCGCTCCTACAGGGGGATCGCGCAGTCGCGCGGTCAGCGGGTAGCGCCGCGCCAGCGCGCGAATGCCGCGGCGTCGCCATCGAACACGTTGAGATCCACCGGCCCGTCGATGCCGGCGACACGCGCGCGGTTGTGGTATTGCCACAGCGTCCACGCTGCGCGCGAATCCGGCGCGTGCAGGATCGAGCGCCGCCACAGCGGCCGCGGCGGCAGCGCGTCGCGGTAGGCGTCGAAGAATTCGGGCGTGACGTACAGCAGCGCCGGCCGCGCGTAGGCCGCTTCCACCGGCGCCAGGAACGCGTCGAGTTCGGCGCGCATCGCCGCCGCGTCGGGGCGGCGGCCGCAGTTGCCGCCGAATTCCAGGTCCAGCGCCGGCGGCAGCGCATCGGCGCGGGCGGGAGCGGCGGCGAGGAAGTTCGCCGCCTGCTCGGCGCCGCCGCGGCAGAAGGTGAAGAAGTGATACGCGCCGACCGCTACGCCGGCCGCGCGCGCGCCGGCGGCGTTCTCGCCGTAGCGGCGGTCGCGGTGGTCGCCGCCTTCGCTGGCCTTGAGGTAGGCGAAGGCGACGTCGTCGCGCGCGACCGCGTGCCAGTCGATCGCGCCCTGATGATGCGAGACGTCGATGCCGCGCAGCGGATAGCGCTCGCGGTCGGGTTGCCAGTGCAGGAACCATGCGCGCGCGGCGACGCCGGCGGCCAGCACGACTGTGGCGATGGCGAGCGTGCGCATCGCGATGCGGCGCCAGCGGATGCGGTCGAATCGGTCGGGCATGGTACGGGTTCCGTCCGCGGCTTCGGCGCGGCTATGGGTCTTGGTCGGACGGAGCCAGGGCCAAGGCGATGCCGGCGCGGTGGGCGTTCGCCTACTTCCAGCCCGGCATCTTCTCCGGCTTCAACCCGCCGACCTCGAACGCCGCGGTGCGGGTGCCGCCGGCCTTGACCGGGAATTCGATGCTCAACTCTTTCGCACCGCCGACCAGCTTCCACAGCGCGCGCTCGTCTTCGACGAACATGGCGATGGCCTCGTCGGTCTTGGGCCGGCTGCCGGCCATGGTCCTGGTCTTGCCGTCCGCGGTCACCTTGAGCTTGCAGCCGCCGTAGCAATTGAAGTCGCCGGTCTGCAGCACGAGGTAGCTGCTGCGGCCCCAGTCGGGATGGTCGCGGAAGATCAGCTGCACCGGGCGCGGCGTGCCGCCGTCGGTTTCCACGTTGGCCTTGGCGTAGATCGAGGCCGACAGCTGGGTGCCGTCCTTGCCCTTGGCCAGCTTGACCGGCGTGCTCATGTACGACCACAGCGACTCGACCCGGCGCTGCTCGCGCGCGGCCTTGGCCTTGCCCTGCGCCTCTTCGTACTGCGCGCGGATGCGCTCGGCGGTCGGCGTGCCGGCGTACCTGGAGGTCACCATCTCGCCGTAGGCCGCGGCCATGTCCCATTTCTGCTCGGCATAGGCGGCGTCGAAGTTCTTGGCTTCGGCGGCGGCGGCCTGTTCCTTCTGCGCGGCTTGCGCGGCCTCGGCGATCTTCGGATCGGGTTTTTCGCAAGCCGCCAGGATCAGCGCGGCGGCGAGCAGGGCGGTGGCGTGGCGGACGTTCATCGCGGGCGTGCCTCGGTTATCAGTCGGTTCACCGCGTCGGCGGCTTGTTGCGGGCGTTCGACGATCGACATGTGGCCGCAGCCCTGCAACAGCACGCGCTGCGCCTGCGGCAGGCGCGCGGCGTACAAGTCCAGGGCGCTGGGATCGATCACCACGTCCTGCGCGCACCATAGCAGCAAGGACGGCTGGCGGATGCCGGCGGCCTCGATGCCCGGCAGGAAACGCTCGTCGCTGCGGCCGATCCTGTCGAGCACGGATTGCTCGAATGCGGCGTCGCGGCGGCGCTTGTCGATGTAGAAGCGGCTGGCCGGCCACGGGATGATCGGCTTGGCCGCCTCGTCGTAGAACACGATGTCGATGTAGCGCTGCAGCGAGGCCGCGTCGTCGACCGCGAACGGATTCCTGCCGCGCAGCACCGCCAGCCCGAACGCGTTGTCGTTGAAGCGCACGCCGGCGGCGTCGAACAGGCCCATGCGGTCGACGTCGCGCGGATGCCGCGCCGTGGTCAAGGCGACGATGCCGCCGCCCATCGAATGGCCGAGCAGCACCACCTCGCTGCCCGGTTTGCGCGCCACCTGTTCGATGAAGCGCGCCACGCGCGCGCTCTGCGCCAGGAAACCGTAGTCGCCGCCGGCCTTGCGCTCGCTTTCGCCCCAGCCGGGCAGGTCGGGCACGAACAGGCGGTAACGGCCGCGCAGGCGCTGCGCCAGCGGATACCAGTTCTCCTTGCTGCCGGTGAAGCCGTGGATCATCACCAGCGTCGGCGCGCCGGCCGGCGCTTCGTCGTTGTAGGCGTAGACCCAGCGGTGGTCGTCGATCTTGGCGGCGTTGCGGGTCAGGCCGGCGAGCCAGCGCTGGCGCGCATAGTCGGCCAGCACCGCGCGATAGGGATCGGGCCACAGCCAGACCGCCAGCGCGCACAGCAAGACGGCCGCCCCGAAGGCGGCCGTCTTGAACAGGGCGCGACGCTTGCGCATGCGTTCGCGCGCCCGGAGCTTACTGCCCCGCCGGCGCGGCCGGCGCCGCCTTGGCCTTGGCGATGACCGCCTCGACCGAACCGGTGGTGATCGGGTGATAGCCCGGCTTGGCCTTGGCGAAGGTGTCCTCGGCCAGCTTCAGGCCCTCGGGGGTTTTCACCAACTCGTCGTAGGTCGGCATGATCAGCTTGCGGCGGCCGATCTTTTCCAGGAACGCGGCGATCGCGGCGTCGGCCTGGCGGTAGCCGCTGCGCACCGCCAGCGGATACCAGCGCTGGGCGATCTCGCCGTTGGGCGTGCCGGTGAACTTGTAGGCCGCGTCCAGCGCCTTGAGCTGATCGACGCTGAGCGTTTCGGGCATGCCTTCGATGAAGTGCACCCATTCCTGGGTGCTCCACTTCGCGGTCGCCGCGGCGTCGGGCAGCTTGCCGCCGTCGATCCAGGCCTTGCGCGCGGCGTCGACCGCGTCGAAGCGCGGCGACACCGTCGCCGGCGCCGACTTCGGAATGCCCGGGCCGTAGATCCACTCGTCCAGCTCGGCCTCGCTGACCTTGCCCGGATGCTTGGCCAGCAGGTTGGCCTTGGCGTATTCGACGAACTTCGCGGTCGGGATCGACTGGAACGCGAAGTGGTCGAAGTAGCCGCGCAGGAACGGATCGAACACGTCGCGGCCGTAGCGCTGCTCGAGGAACTGCAGGAACCACGCGCCCTTGGTGTAGACGGTGGCGCTGGAGGCGTCGTCGGGATCCTTCAGCGTACCCGGCTTCAGCGCCAGCGCCTGCAGCTTGGGATCGATGGTCTTGAACTCGGCGGCCAGTTCGTTGCGGCCGATCACGTTCTCCATGTCGGCGCGCTCCTTGCCGTACAGCGCCTCGACGATGCGGTTCTCGACGTAGCTGGTGAAGCCTTCGTTGAGCCAGCCGTCCTTGCTGCTGCTGAAGGTGACCAGGTTGCCCGACCAGCTGTGCGCCAGCTCGTGCGCGACCAGCGACACCAGCGACTTGTCGCCGACGATCACGGTCGGGGTGGCGAAGGTCAGGCGCGGGTTCTCCATGCCGCCGTACGGGAACGACGGCGGCAGCACCAGGATGTCGTAGCGCTCCCAGCGATAGGGACCGTAGAGCTTCTCGGTGGTCTCCATCATCTTTTCGGTGTCGGCGAACTCGCTCGCGGCCTTCTTGACCATCGCCGGCTCCGCCCACACGCCGCTGCGGTTGGAGATCGGCTGGAACACCAGGTCGCCGGCGGCGATCGCGAGCAGGTAGGACGGGATCTTCTGCGGCATCTTGAAGCTGTAGTCGCCGTCGCGCGCCGCCTTCGGATCGTTGTCGGCGCTCATCAGCACCATCGCGTCCTTCGGCCCGGTGACGTGCGCGGTGTAGGTGAAGCGCACGCTCGGCGTGTCCTGCAACGGCACCCACGAACGCGCGTGGATCTGCTGCGACTGGCTGAACATGAAGGGCAGCTTCTTGCCCTCGGTCATCGACGGCTCCAGCCATTGCAGGCCGGACGCGTTCGGCGAGGTCGAATAGGCGACGCGGATGCGCTTGTTGCGCTGCGGCGCCTCGATGGTGAGCTTGCTGCCGAGGGTCTTGTCGGCGTCGGCGAGCGCGAACTTGAGCTCCTGCCACTTGCCGTCGGCGCCTTCGCCGAACACCTGCTCGATGTTCAGGTCGCGGGTGTCGAGCACCAGCTGCACGGCCTTGGGGTCGGTCCAGTCGAGGGTGTAGGTGGCGCTGCCGGACAGGGTTTTGGCGGCGAAGTCGACCTTGAGCTCCAGGGCGAGGTCGTCGATGCGGACCAGGTCGGGCTGGGCGTAGGAATGTTCGTCGCGGTCGGCCGCGGCAACGGCGGTGTCGCTCACTTTGGCCTCCGGGGTCGCGGCGGGCTTGGCGGAGTCGGCGGCGGGCGCGGCGTCGCGCGAGCAGCCGGCGGCGGCGAGGGCCGCGACGAGACAGACGGTGAGGATCGAGGTGCGCATCGATGGACCAACCACACAATGGGATGAAAGGCCGAGTGTAGCGTCTCGTCCCGCGGCGGGGCTTGTGCATCTTGGCAGTCGACGCGGTGGGCGCGACGGGGTTCGGGCGGGATCCGGAGCTCTGTCCGCGGCGGCGGCTGACGCGTGTGGGCGGGCTCGCCTGCGGCGCGGCGCGAGTGTCGGGCGGACGGTCGTCTGCGCGGGCAGCCCGTTCGCGGTCGGTGCGGTCGCGGCTCCCCGGCGTCGCAGGGGCTGCGGCCGACCCGCCGGATGGCGCCGTGTGATGGCGCAGGCGGCACGCAGCGTCCCGGCGGCGCGGGGTGACGGAGGCTCCGCGGCCCGGCTAGTCTTGTCCCGTTCTTCCAACATTCGGAACTTTAGACATGAGCCTACCCCTCGCAGGAAAAGTCGCCCTCGTCACCGGCGCCAGCCGCGGCATCGGCGCCGCCATCGCCCGCCGCCTCGCCGCCGACGGCGCCGACGTGGCCATCACCTACGTCAGCTCGGCCCAGCGCGCCGAAGACCTCGCCGCGCAGATCCGCGCCGGCGGCCGCCGCGCCGTCGCCATCGCCGCCGACGCCGCCGACGCGCAGGCGGTCACCGCCTCGGTCGAGCGCACCGTGGCCGAGCTCGGCCAACTCGACATCCTGGTCAACAACGCCGGCGTCTTCGCCTACGGGCCGTTCGAGGACGAGACGCTGGAGAACTACGAGCGGGTCATGGCGATCCACGTGCGCGCGCCGTTCGTCGCGGCGCAGGCCGCTTCGCGGCACCTCGCGCGCGGCGGCCGCATCATCACCATCGGCAGTTGCCTGGGCGAGCGCGTCGGCGCGCCGGGCATGGCGCTGTACTCGCTGAGCAAGGCCGCGGTGGTCGGCTTGAGCAAGGGCCTGGCGCAGGACCTGGGCAAGCGCGGCATCACCGTCAACACGGTGCAGCCGGGGCCGATCGACACCGACATGAATCCGGCCGACGGCGAAGGCGCCGACCACCAGCGCGCGGGCCTGCCGCTGGGCGAATTCGGCAGCGCCGACGACATCGCCGCGACCGTGGCCCATCTCGCCGGCCCGGGCGGCGCGTTCATCACCGGCACGCAGATTTCGGTGGACGGCGGGTTTTCGGCGTAAGGCCGTCGCTGACGCGTCGCTGCGGCCGCCTCGTACCGTCATCCCCGCGAAGGCGGGGGTTCAGAGACTTCAGAGTCGTGTCGCGATAAGGCCCTGGATTCCCGCCTTCGCGGGAATGACGGCAGATAGGTCGCGTTGCTTGACGCTTGACCGCGTCCCTTAAAGAACGTCATCCCCGCGAAGGCGGGGATCCAGAGACTTCAGAGCCATGCCTCGGTAAAGCCCTGGATTCCCGCTTTCGCGGGAATGACGTTGGGTGGGTTGCGTCGGTTGACGCCTGGCTGCGTCTCTTACAGAACGTCATCCCCGCAAACGCGGGGATCCAGAGACTTCAGCGTTATGCCTCGATGAAGCCCTGGATGCCCGCCTTCGCGGGCATGACGGTAGGTGGGCTTCGCTGCGTCTGTTT
>NZ_LXSD01000497.1:0-2260 GCF_017168095.1 Lysobacter enzymogenes
GCCGTCGCCGCCGGAGGCGTTGCGGCGTCGGGCGCGGGCGCCGGCTTCTGGCAGGCGGCCAGCGACAGCGCCGCGGCGAGGACGAGCGCGGACAGCGGCAGCGCGCGGACGGGAGCGGAGCTGGACTTCATGGGGCTTCCTCTTCGGCATGGATGCTGGACACGCGCCGTTTCATCAGCGCGCGCAGCGGTATGCGCAGTTCGTCCATCGCCGCCACCGCCGACTGGCCGAGCGAGTCGTCGCGGCAGGGCAGCATCGCTTCGGCGATGGGAATGCGCAGGTTGCAGGCTTCGTACAGTTCGCCCAGCGACAGTTCGTCGAGGTCGCGCGCGAGCAGCCATTCGCCGCTCTCGGCGCGGCGCACCACGCTGATCTCGCCGAGCTGTTCGAGCATCTGCTGGACCAGCGAATCGGTCAGCATCGGCTCGAGCTGCTGGATGTCGTCGATGTGCAGCCCGCGCCCGCGCTTGCGCGCTTCGGCGAAGCGCGCCAGCAAGCGCAGCAGGCCGTACATTTCGAAGCCCAGCGGCAGCCGCATCGAGGCCGGCTGGTAGCGGAAGGCGGCGATCGAGGACGCCAGCGAGGCGCCCAGCAGCACCGCGATCCAGCTCAGGTAGATCCACAGCAGGAAGATCGGCACGAACGCCAGAGTGCCGTAGATCTTCGAATACGAGCCGAAGCTGCCCAGGTACAGGCCGATGCCGCCCTTGATCAGCTCGAACAGCAGCATCGCCAGGAACGCGCCGGCCACCGCGTGGCGCCATTTCACCGTGCGGTGCGGCACCACCACATAAATCGCCGCGAACGCCAGCCACTCCAGCGCCATCGGCGCGCCGCGCAGCAGCAGGCCTTCGAGCATGCGGCCGGGCTGGGTGGCGAACACGCCCAGGGCGAAGAACCGCGCCGAGATCGCCAGGCTGGCCGCGGCCAGCAGCGCGCCCAGGGTCAGCACGGTCCAGTAGATCAGGAAGCGGCCGATGCGCGGTCGCGCCGAATGCACGCGCCAGATCCGGTTGAACGCGGTTTCCACGCCGTTGAGGGTGATCAGCAGCGACACCACCAGGGCGATCACGCCGGCGGCGGTGAGCTGGCCGGCGTTGGCCGAGAACTGCTTGAGGTAGGACTCCACCGAGCGCGCCGCCGAGGGCACGAAGTTGGAGAAGATGTAGTCGCTGAGCTTGTCGCTCCATTCGCCGAACATCGGGAACGCCGAGAGCACGCCGAACACCACCATCGACAGCGGCACCAGCGCAAACACCGTGGTGTAGGACAGCGCGCCGGCGGCCTGGAACAGGTTGTCGTCGAGGAAGCGGCGGGCGAGGAAACGGAAGAAGGTGTCCACGCGCGCGCGGTCGCGCACGCGGTCGCTCCAGCGATAGATCGAATCCAAGGGCTCCATCGGGCGCAGGGTAACCGATGGGGCGTTGGGCGCGTGCATGGGGCCCTCATCCGCCCCCCTGCTTTCGCAGGGGCAGGCTCTTCGGGGCACCTTCTCCCGCTAGCGGGAGAAGGAACAGCAAGCTGCTGCGCGCGCTGATAGCCCCTCTCCCGCGGGCGGGAGAGGGGTTGGGGTGAGGGCCGCCCGCCGCGCATTCCTCTATCCTTCCCCGCGCAAAGGAGAATCCGATGACCGAAGTGTTGGTGCTCTACTACAGCCGCGGCGGCTCCGTCGCCCGCCTGGCCCGCCAGATCGCGCGCGGCGTCGGCGAGGTCGAGGGCGTGAGCGCGCGCCTGCGCACGGTGCCGCCGGTGGCGGCGATCACCCAGACCGCGGCGCCGCCGGTGCCCGAGGACGGCGCGCCCTACGTGGAGCCGCGCGACCTGGACGAATGCGCCGGCCTGGTGCTCGGCAGCCCGACCCGCTTCGGCAACATGGCCGCGCCGGTCAAGCACTGGCTCGACGGCCTCGGCGCGCAGTGGGCCAGCGGCGCCCTGGTCGGCAAGCCGGCGGCGGTGTTCACCTCCACCGCGACCCTGCACGGCGGCCAGGAATCGACCCTGCTGAGCATGATGGTGCCGCTGCTGCACCACGGCTGCGTGATCCTCGGCATTCCCTACACCGAGCCGGCGCTGAGCCATACCCGCAGCGGCGGCACGCCCTACGGCGCCAGCCACGTCGCCGGCGCCCAGGACGACCCGACCCTCAGCGACGACGAGGCCGCGCTGGCGCGCGCGCTCGGCCGCCGGGTCGCGGCGCTGACCGCGAAGGTGAGCCGTTGAGCGGCGCCGGCTCCGCGCCCGGCGGGCCGCAGGAAGGCGG
>NZ_LXSD01000498.1:0-5841 GCF_017168095.1 Lysobacter enzymogenes
GGCGGCAGTGGCGCGCGCGCCTGCACGCCTGGACCCGGCCGCGCCGGCCCGAGGCGCTGCCGGCGCAGTTCGACCGCCGCCGCATCTACGTGCTGCCGACCGGATTCGGCGCGTTCTACGCGGCGTTGCTGGCGGCGATGATCCTGGGCGCGCTGAACTACAACAACAACCCGGCGTTCCTGCTGGCGCTGCTGCTCGGCGGCGCCGGCCTGGCCAGCCTGATCGCGGCGCAGCTGCAGTTGTCGGGCCTGCGCATCATCGCCGTGGACGCCGAGCCGGTGCCGGCCGGCAGCGCGATGCGGGTGCGCGTGCACGCGCGCGCCGCCGCGGACCGGGTGCGGCGCGGCCTGCTCGTCGACGACGGCCTCGCCGGCGAGATCGAGCCGGCGCGGCTGGACCTGGAACAAGGCGCGGGCGAAGCCGAACTGCGCATCGCCACCCACCGCCGCGGCTGGCTCGACGCGCCCAAGCTGCGGGTCTCCACCACCCGTCCGCTCGGCCTGGCGCGGGCCTGGTCGAACGTGTGGGCGGAAACGCCGCTGCTGGTCTACCCCGCGCCGGAAGCGCACGGCCCGCCGCTGCCGGTCGGCGGCGGCGACCAGACCGTGACCCGCCTGCATCCCAGCGGCGACGACGTCCACCACCTGCGCGGCTACCGCCCCGGCGACGCGCGCCGGGCGATCGCCTGGAAGCATTCGGCCCGGCGCGACCAGTTGCTGGTGCGCGAGTACGAACAGCCGCTCGGCGCCGACATCGAACTGGACTGGCAGCGCCTGCACGGGCTGGGCCAGGAGGCGCGGATCGCGCGGCTGGCGCGCTGGGTCGACGAGGCCGAGCGCGACGGCTGCCGCTATCGCCTGAGCCTGCCCGGCCAGCCCGCGCTCGGCCCCGGCAACGGCGTCGCCCACCGTCACGCCTGCCTGCGCGCGCTGGCGCTGCTGCCGCATGCTTGAGTCCGCGTCCTTCGATAACGCGACGGCCCCTGCGGCGCGCGCCAAGCCCGCGGCGGTTCCCCTCGAACCCGGCGCGCGGCGCTGGGCGCTGCTGGCCGGCGCCAGCTGCCTGTTGCCGCTGCTGCTGCAATTGCCGCCGTCCATCGCCGCGGTCATCGCCGTGGTCGGCCTCGGCGTCGGCGCGCTGTCGTGGCGGCGCGCGCAGCCGGCGCTGCTGCGGCTGGTGCTGGTGATCGCATTGGTCGGCACGGTGCTGGTGCTGGCGCGGTTCTCGTTCGGCCGCGACACCGGCTGCGCGCTGCTGGCGGCGATGTTCGCGATCAAGCCGGCGGAGACTTACACCCTGCGCGATGCGCGCAGCCAGATCGGCTTCGGCCTGTTCGGCCCGTTCGCGACCTTCCTGCTCGACCAGGGGCCGCTGTCGCTGGTGCTGGGCCTGGCCGCGTCGATCTTCGCCCTGGTCGCGCTGCAGCGCCTGGCCGAGATCGACACCCTGGCCGCGCCGGGCCAGCCGCGCGCGCCGGCGCCGCCGGTGCGCCAGCAGCTGTGGTCGGTGGCGCGGCTGATCGGCATCGGCCTGCCGCTGGCGCTGGCCGCGTTCTGGCTGTTCCCGCGCCTGGCCTCGCCGCTGTGGGGCGTGCCCGACCGCGCCCTCGCCCGCCCCGGCCTGTCCGACCGGATGGCGCCGGGCGAGATGGTCGAGCTGATGAACGACGAGACCGTGACCTTGCGCGCGCGCTTCAACGGCGACGCGCCGCCGACCTCGCAGATGTACTGGCGCGGGCCGGTGCTGTGGAATTTCGACGGCCGCACCTGGACCCAGGCCTGGTTCGGCGGGCTGCCGCCGGCCGGGTTCCAGGCCTCGGCCACGATCTGGGACTACGAACTGGAAGTGGAGCCCACCGACGACCGCCAGTTCGTCGCCCTCGACCTGCCGCTGGGCGCGCCGGACAACGCGCGGCTGAGCTACGACTACGGCATCTACGCGCGCCGCCCGCTCAACGCGCTGACCCGCTGGCACTTGCGTTCCTCGCCGCCGCGCCGGTTCGAAACCGACCTGCGCGAAACCCTGCGCCGCGCCGCCCTGGACCTGCCCAGCGGCTACAACCCGCGCACCCTGGCGCTGGCCGCGCAGTGGCGGCGCGAAACCGGCGGCGACGACGCCGCCATCGCCCAGCGCGCGATGGACATGTTCCACCGCGAGTTCGCCTACACCCTGGCCACCCCGCTGGCGGGCCGGCATTCGGTCGACGAATTCCTGTTCGAGCAGAAGGCCGGCTTCTGCGAGCACTTCAGCTCGGCGTTCGTGGTGCTGATGCGCGCCGCCGGGGTGCCGGCGCGGGTGGTGACCGGCTATGCCGGCGGCTACTACAACCCGGTCGGCGGCTACTGGCTGGTGCGCCGCTCCGACGCCCACGCCTGGGCCGAGGTGTGGCTGCGCGGCCGCGGCTGGACCCGCATGGACCCGACCGCCGCGGTCGCGCCCGAACGCATCTACGACACCCTGGCCGACCGCACGCCCGGCGCCGGCGGCCTGTTCGGCGGGATCGGCGCGGCCACGCCCTTGTTCAACCTCGGGGACTGGGCGCGGCGCGGCTGGAACGACTTCGTGCTCGGCTTCGACGCCAGCCGCCAGGAACGGCTGCTGCAGCCGTTCGGCGTGGACCGGCTCGACGCCCCGCGCCTGGTCGCGCTGTTCGTGCTGTTCGCCAGCCTCGCCGGCGCCTGGATGGTGTGGCTGAGCAGCCGCGGCGAACGCCAGCGCGATCCGGTCCTGCGCGCCTGGCACGCGCTCGGCCGGCGCTATCGCCGCCTGGGCCTGGAGCGCGCGCCGCACGAGCCGGCGCTGGCCTGGGCTGAACGTGTCGCAAAGGCGCGGCCGGATCTGGCCGCGCCGCTGCGCCGGCTCAGCCAAAATTTCAGCGATTGGCGGTACGCTGGCAGCCAAGCCGGGCGGCGCGAAGCCCGAGAACTGCGCAACGAACTGGTCCGGGCCCTACGCGCGCACCGCCCGGGCCGTACAGGAGAACCTCGATGAAGCTCCGTCTTGCCTTGTTAGCCGCCGGCGTCGCGCTGCTCAGCGCCTGCGTCTCGGCGCCCCAACCCCTGCAGGGGACGTTCACCGCGATCACCCCGTCCGATGCGGCGGCCCGCGACGCCACCGGCTCGCTGGTGCGCTGGGGCGGCCGCATCGTCGACGTCGAACCGCAGGCCAACCGCACCTGCTTCGAGATGATCTCGACCCGCCTGGGCGACACCGGCCGGCCGTACTGGGCCAGCGACGACACCGGCGGCCGCTTCCTCGCCTGCCGCACCGGTTTCTACGACCCGGCGCTGTTCGAGAAGAACCGCGAAGTGACCTTCACCGGCCGCATCGCCGGCTACGAGTCGCGCCGCATCGGCGAGTACGACTACCGCTTCCCCAAGCTCGACGCCGAAGTCGTCTACCTGTGGCCGGTGCGCCAGCAGGTCGACGTGATCGAACGCCCGGCGCCGTGGCCGTGGTGGGGCTGGTGGTAAGACCAGCGCGCAGCGCAGGCTGCGCGGCGCGGATGCGACGAAGGCGCCTTGCGGCGCCTTCGTGCGTTTCGGCCCGTGTTGATCGGGAGCGTCGGAACACCCCGCGCTCAGCGCGGCGTGCCGAAGCGGCCGAGGTGGTCGCCGGCGAGCAGGTGCAGGTGCAGTTGGAACACGGTCTGGCCGCCGTGTTCGTTGCAGTTCATGACCACGCGATAGCCGTCCTCGGCGAAGCCCTCGCGCTTGGCGTACTGCGCCGCCGCGTAGGCAAGCTTGCCGACCACGGCCGCCTGTTCGGGCTTCAATTCGTTGAGCGTGGCGATCGGCGTCTTCGGCACGAACAGCACGTGCACCGGCGCCTGCGGGGCGATGTCGCGGAACGCGATCAGCTCGTCGTCTTCGTAGACGATGTCGGCCGGCAGTTCGCGGCGGATGATCTTGCCGAAGATGGTCGGGTCGGTCATGGCGGTGGGATCAGGGAGTGAGGATCGGGAGGATCGTAGCAGCGCGGCGCGACCGGCAAGCTTCGCGATCGCCGAAAGGCCACCGCAGTCGCGAAACCACCATTCGCCGCGCCCGTCGCTGCGCTTGTTCCGCGGCCCTCAACCCACTTCCGTGCGGCTGCCGAACGCATGCGACAAGGTGCCGCGGTCGACGTATTCCAGCTCGCCGCCCAGCGGCACGCCGTGGGCCAGCCGGCTCGGCTTGACCCCGTGCTGGCGCGCCAGCTGCGCCAGATAGTGCGCGGTGGCCTCGCCTTCGACGGTGGGATTGGTGGCGATGATCAGTTCCTGCACCTCGCCCTCGCCCAGGCGCGCGGCCAGGGTGTCCAGGCCGAGCTCGCGCGGGCCGATGCCGTCGAGCGGGCTGAGCCGGCCCTGCAGCACGAAGTACAGGCCGCGGTAGCCGGTGGCCTGCTCGATCGCCAGCCGGTCGGCCGGCGATTCCACCGCGCACAGCAGATGCGCGTCGCGCGAGGCGCTGGCGCAGGTCGGGCAGACCTCGCTTTCGCTGAAGTCGCGGCAGCGCACGCAGTGGCCGATTTTCTCGATCGCCTCGCTCAGCGCCTGGGCCAGGCGCTGGCCGCCGCTGCGCTCGCGCTCGAGCAGGTGGTAGGCCATGCGCTGGGCCGATTTCTGGCCCACGCCGGGCAGCACCCGCAGCGCGTCGATCAGTTGTTCGAGCAGGGCGCTGCTCATGCGCGCGCCCCGCCCGCGGCGGCGACGGCGTTCACTCGGAGGTGGTGAAGGTGCTGCGCGCGGCCGGCTCGCGGTTCATCGAGCGCACCACGTTGAGCACGACGATGGCGCCGAGCAGCGGCAGCAGCCAGACCATCGCGGACTGGATGCCCTTCTGCGCGCCGGTCAGGTCCGGCTCGCGCCAGACCGCCCAGGTGGCGTACAGGTCCAGGCCGAACAGGCCGGCCGCGACCAGCGCGGCGGTGATACCGATATGGAAGCCCATGGGATTGGTCTCGCTTGGCTCAGAACGGCAGCTTCATGCCCGGCGGCATCGGCATGCCGGCGGTGGCCGCCGACATCTTCGCCTGCGACTCGGCGTTGATCTTGTTGACCGCATCGTTGAACGCCGCGGCGATCAGGTCCTCGACCATTTCCTGGTCGCTCAGCACGCTGGGATCGATGCGCACCTTGCGGCACTCCATGCGGCCGGTGACGGTGACGCTGACCATGCCGCCGCCGGCGCTGCCGGTGACTTCGATCTTGGCCAGTTCTTCCTGGGCGCGCTGCACGTTTTCCTGCATCTTCTGCGCTTGTTGCATGAGTTGGGCGATGTTGCCGCGCATGGTGGTGGTCCTGCTTTGTCGTGAAGAAAGGGGGCTGGGCGGGCCCGAGCCGGGCGCCGCCAGTGAAGCGCGGCGCGATGTCGGTTCAGGTGTTGGGCCGGCGGCGGCCGCGCGCAAGGGGCGGCCGCGTGGCCCGCTCAGGGTTCGTCGAAGGGGCGGATCGAATCGGGCACGACCTTGGCGCCGTACTGCTCGATCAGCCGGCGCACGTCGGGGTCGTTCATGAACATGTCCTCGGCCCGCGCCTGGCGCTCGTCGCGCGCGCGCAGGTTGCGCTCGTGCACCGACTCGCCGTTGCCGGCGGCGCCGGCCGATGCGGCTTCGAAGCGGATCTGCGGCGCCGCGCCCAGGCGCGCGGCCAGGGCGTCGGCGACCAGCTTGACCAGCGCCGGCGCCTTGAGGTGCTCGTCGTTGGGGCCCAGCGCCAGGGTCAGCACGCCGTCGGCGTAGCCGAGGAAGGCGGCGTGCTCGGCCAGGATCCGGGCCGGGCCGCGCAAGCCGCTGCCGTCGATCAGCGCGTGCCAGGCGCGGTCGTCGGCGATGCCGGCGCCGGCCGCGGCGGCGCGC
>NZ_LXSD01000499.1:0-8464 GCF_017168095.1 Lysobacter enzymogenes
GCTGCGCTCGGGGCGAACGGCGGCGCGCACCGCCGCGTTGCGGCCGCCGGCCGCTCGGCGCCCGATCCGAATCGACATCTGCCGTATCGAACACTGGGGACCGGCTGTGGCTCAGCTTCCGGACGCGACGTCCTTCAACTTGGTGGAGTTTTCCACCCGCCGCCGCGTCACCGTGGCGATGGTCACCATCACCTTCCTGCTGTTCGGCCTGATCGCGCTGAACAGCCTGAAGGTCAATCTGCTGCCCGACCTCAGCTATCCCACGCTGACCGTGCGCACCGAATACACCGGCGCCGCGCCGACCGAGATCGAGACCCTGATCAGCGAGCCGCTGGAAGAAGCGGTCGGCGTGGTCAAGGGCCTGCGCAAGCTCAAGTCGGTCTCGCGCACCGGCCAGAGCGACGTGGTGCTGGAATTCGCCTGGGGCACCGACATGGACCAGGCCAGCCTGGAGGTGCGCGACAAGATGGAAGTCGTGCAGCTGCCGCTGGAGGCCAAGAAGCCGGTGCTGCTGCGCTTCAATCCCTCGACCGAGCCGATCCTGCGCATCGCTCTGTCGACCAAGGGCGGCGAGAAGGCCAGTGACAGCGAGGCGATCCGCCAGCTGACTGCGCTGCGCCGCTACGCCGACGACGATCTGAAGAAGAAGCTCGAGCCGGTCGACGGCGTGGCCGCGGTCAAGGTCGGCGGCGGCCTGGAGGACGAGATCCAGGTCGACATCGACCAGCAGAAGATCTCCCAGCTCAACCTGCCGATCGACACCGTCATCCAGCGGCTCAAGGCCGAGAACGTCAACATCTCCGGCGGCCGGCTGGAAGAAGGGCAGCAGCGCTATCTGGTGCGCACGGTCAACGAGTTCGCGACCGTGCCGGAAATCCGCGAGATGCTGGTGACCACGCAGAAGGCCGGCGGCAACGCCGCGGCCGAGGCCGCCGCGCAGATGGCGCGCGTGGCCGCGGCCTCCGGCTCGGCCGACGCGATGGCCGCGGCGGCGTCGGTGGAAAGCGCCAGCTCCGGCGACCAGGCGGTCGCCGCCGGCGGCAAGCCGGTGCGGCTCAAGGACATCGCGGAAGTGCGCCAGGGCTACAAGGAACGCGAGTCGATCATCCGCCTGGGCGGCAAGGAGGCGGTGGAGCTGGCGATCTACAAGGAAGGCGACGCCAATACCGTGGCCACCGCCGACGCGGTGCAGGCGCGGCTGGCGCAGATCAAGTCGCAGATCCCGCCGGACGTCGAGCTGACCACGATCGACGACCAGTCGCAGTTCATCCGCCACGCCATCGCCGACGTCAAGAAGGACGCGGTGATCGGCGGCCTGCTGGCGATCCTGATCATCTTCCTGTTCCTGCGCGACGGCTGGAGCACGTTCGTGATCGGCCTGTCGCTGCCGGTGTCGATCATCGCCACGTTCTTCTTCATGGACCGGCTCGGCCTGAGCCTCAACGTGATGTCGCTGGGCGGCCTGGCGCTGGCGACCGGCCTGGTCGTGGACGATTCGATCGTGGTGCTGGAGTCCATCGCCAAGGCGCGCGAACGCGGCCTGGGCATTCTGGAAGCGGCCGTGGTCGGCACCCGCGAGGTCAGCATGGCGGTGGTGGCCTCGACCCTGACCACCATCGCGGTGTTCCTGCCGCTGGTGTTCGTCGAAGGCATCGCCGGACAGTTGTTCCGCGACCAGGCGCTGACCGTGGCGCTGGCCATCGGCATCTCGCTGATCGTGTCGATGACCTTGATCCCGATGCTCAGCGCTTTGCGCGGGCGGCCGGCGCTGAGTTTCCAGGAAGAACCGCCGCAGCCGCGCTGGGAGCCGAAGAATCCGGCGCTGCGCGCGCTGGCGTGGATTCCGCGCGGCATCGGCATCGCCGTGCGCTCGCTGTTCTTCGGCATCGCCTGGGTGATCGTGCGCGGCTGGCGCCTGCTCGGCGCGGTGGTCGGCCCGGTCATGGGCAAGGCCAGCGACATCGCGATGTCGCCGTACGGCCGCGCCGAGCGCGGCTACCTCAAGCTGCTGCCGGCGGCGATGGCGCACCGCGCGCTGGTGCTGACCCTGGCCGGCGCGGCCTTCCTCGCCACCCTGGCAGCGGTGCCGCTGCTGGGCGCGGATCTGATCCCGCAGCTGGCCCAGGACCGCTTCGACATGACCGTCAAGCTGCCGCCGGGCACGCCGCTGCGCGAGACCGATGCGCTGGTGCGCGAGATCCAGACCAAGCACGAGAAGGATCCCGGCATCCGCGCCTGGTTCGGCGTCAGCGGCAGCGGCACGCGGCTGGACGCGAACCCGACCGAGAGCGGCGAGAACATCGGCAAGATCACCGTGGTGATGGCCGACGGCGGCAGCAAGCAGGTCGAGGCGCAGGAAACCGAACGCCTGCGCCAGACCATGCGCACCCATCCGGGCGCGCAGGTCGACTTCGCCCGCCCGCAGCTCTTCAGCTTCTCCACGCCGCTGGAAATCGAGCTGCGCGGCCAGGACCTGGAGACCATCCAGCGCGCCGGCCAGCACATGGCCAAGCTGCTGCGCGGCAACCCGCACTTCGCCGACGTCAAGTCCACGGTCGAGCAGGGCTTCCCCGAGATCCAGATCCGCTTCGACCAGGACCGCGCCGGCGCGCTCGGCCTGGCCACGCGCGACATCGCCGACGTGGTGGTGAAGAAGGTGCGCGGCGACGTCGCCACCCGCTACAGCTTCCGCGACCGCAAGATCGACGTGCTGGTGCGCGCGCGCCAGGCCGATCGCGCTTCGATCGAGAGCATCCGCCGGCTGATCGTCAACCCGGGCAGCAACCGCCCGGTGACGCTGGAATCGGTGGCCGAGGTCGTCGCCACCACCGGCCCGAGCGAGATCCACCGCGCCGACCAGGTGCGCGTGGCCATCGTCTCCTCGAACCTGCGCGACATCGACCTGGGCGGCGCCATCGCCGAGGTCGGCAAGATGGTGCGCGAGCAGCCGCTGAGCCCGGAGGTGCGCATGCACATCGGCGGGCAGGGCGAGGAGCTGCAGCAGTCGATCAACTCGCTGCTGTTCGCGTTCGGGCTGGCGATCTTCCTCGTGTACCTGGTGATGGCTTCGCAGTTCGAATCGCTGCTGCACCCGTTCGTGATCCTGTTCACCATCCCGCTGGCCCTGGTCGGCGCGGTGCTGGCGCTGCTGCTGACCCGCTCGACCGTGTCGGTGGTGGTGTTCATCGGCCTGATCCTGCTGGTCGGCCTGGTGGTGAAGAACGCGATCATCCTGATCGACAAGGTCAACCAGTTGCGCGAGCATGGCGTGGCCAAGCGCGAGGCGCTGATCGAGGGCGCGCGCTCGCGCCTGCGACCGATCATCATGACCACGCTGTGCACCCTGTTCGGCTTCCTGCCGCTGGCCATCGCCACCGGCGAAGGCGCCGAGGTGCGCTCGCCGATGGCGATCACGGTGATCGGCGGCCTGCTGGTGTCGACCCTGCTGACCCTGGTGGTGATCCCGGTGGTGTACGACCTGCTCGACCGCCGCGGCGACGCCTATTACCGCGAACGGGTGCGCAAGGCGCGCCGCCGCGACGCGGCCGTGGCCGAAACGCTGGGCCACGACAACGATCCGCTGACCGGGGCGCACTGACATGAGCGGCGTCGCCGAGATCAGCATCAAGCGGCCGATCACGACCATCATGTTGTTCGTGTCGATGTTCGTCATCGGCCTGATCGCGGCCGTGCGGCTGCCGTTGGAGTCGCTGCCGGACATCACCGCGCCGTTCCTGCTGGTGCAGCTGCCGTACGACGGCTCCACCCCGGAGGAAGTCGAACGCACCATCCTGCGCCCGGCCGAAGAGGCGCTGGCGACGATGACCGGGATCAAGCGCCTGCGCGGCACCGCCAGCTCCGACGCGGCCACGATCCAGATGGAGTTCAAGGACTGGGACCGCGACATCGCCATCGCCGCGTCGGAGGCGCGCGAGCGCATCGACGCGATCGTCGACGACCTGCCCGACGGCTTCCAGCGCTACTTCGTGTTCAAGTGGTCCAGCGCCGACCAGGCGATCCTGCAGGTGCGCCTGGCCGGCGACATGGACCTGAGCCATTCCTACGACCTGATCGACCGCGAGTTCAAGCGCCGGCTCGAACGCATCCCGGGCGTGGCCAAGGTCGAGATCGGCGGCGCCGCGCCGAACGAAGTCGAGATCGCCATCCTGCCCGACCGCATGGTCGCCCACGACGTCGATCTCAACACCCTGACCAAGCGCCTGCAGGCGCTGAACTTCTCCATTTCCGCCGGCGAGATCGAGGACGGCGGCCGCCGCCTGCGGGTGCAGCCGATCGGCCAGGTGATCGACCTGGAGCAGTTCCGCAACGTCAGCATCAACAACACCGGCCTGAAGCTGCGCGACATCGCCGATGTGCGGCTGAAGGCGGCGCGGCTGGAAACCGGGCGGCGCCTGGACGGGCGCCCGGCGATCGGCCTGGACATCTTCAAGGAGCGCAGCGCCAACCTGGTCGAGGTCTCGCGCCTGGCCCTGGCCGAGGTCGAGGCGATCCGCGCCCAGCCGGAGCTGCGCAACATCGAGATCAAGGTGGTGCGCAACCAGGGCGAGGACGTGACCAGCTCGCTGCTGGAACTGGCCGAGGCCGGCGCGATCGGCCTGCTGCTGTCGATCGCGGTGCTGTTCTTCTTCCTGCGCCATTGGCCTTCGACGCTGATGGTGACCCTGGCGATTCCGATCTGCTTCGTGATGACCCTGGGCTTCATGCACTTCGTCGGCGTGACCCTCAACGTGCTGTCGCTGATGGGCCTGCTGCTGGCGGTGGGCATGCTGGTGGACAACGCGGTGGTGGTGGTGGAGAGCATCTACCAGGAACGCGAGAAGATGCCCGAGCAGCCGGAGCTGGCCTCGATCGTCGGCACCCGCCACGTCGCCATCGCGCTGTCGGCCGGCACCTTGTGCCATTGCATCGTGTTCCTGCCCAACCTGCTCGGCGAGACCAACGACATCAGCATCTTCATGTCGCAGATCGCCATCACCATCTCGGTCTCGCTGCTGGCCTCGTGGCTGGTCGCGGTGAGCCTGATCCCGATGATCTCGGCGCGGCTCAAGACCCCGCCGGCGGTGGCCAGCGACCGCGGCCTGATCCCGCGCCTGCAGCGCTCCTACGCGCGCTTCCTGCGCTGGACCCTGGAGCACCGCGGCGCCAGCGTGATCGGCATCGTCCTGGTAGTGCTGGTCAGCGTGTTCCCGGCGACCCAGACCAAGTTCGACATGTTCGGCAACGAGGGCGGCAAGGAGGCCTTCATCCAGTACCACTGGAAGGGCAGCTACACCCGCGAGCAGATGTCGCAGGAAATCCTCAAGATCGAGCACTACCTGGAAGCGAACCGCAAGAAGTACCACATCAAGCAGATCTACTCGTTCTTCAGCGAGCAGGGCGGCGGCGACGCCGGCACCCGCCTGCAGTTCCACGAGAACGAGGTGGAGAACACTAAGCCGCTGGTGGATGCGATCTCCAAGGCGCTGCCGAAGTCGGCCAAGGCCGAGATCAGCATGGGCCAGGACGAGGGCGGCGGGCAGAACGGCGGCAAGAGCGTGCAGGTGCAGCTGGTCGGCGATTCGACCGAAACCCTGACCGAACTGGCCAACGACATCGTGCCGATCCTGGCGCGGCGCAAGGAACTGCGCGACGTGCGCGTGGACATCGGCGACCGCAACACCGAGCTCAACGTGCGCGTGGACCGCGAGCGCGCGGCCTCGTTCGGCTTCAGCGTCGAGGAAGTCTCGCGCTTCGTCGGCCTGGCCCTGCGCGGCGCGCAGCTGCGCGACTTCCAGCGCGGCGAGACCGAGGTGCCGGTGTGGGCGCGCTTCGCCGGCGCGGAGAACTACGGCATCGAGAACCTGTCGGAGTTCACCGTGCGCGCCGCCGACGGCCGCAGCGTGCCGCTGCTGGCGATGGTCGACGTGGCGGTGCGGCCGACCGCGAGCCAGATCAACCGCAACAACCGCCAGACCACGCTGACCATCCAGGCCAGCCTCAACGGCAAGGCGACCACGCCCGAGGCGCGCAAGGCGATGGAGGAAACGCTCAAGACCGTCGCGTTCCCGGCCGGCTACAACTACAGCTTCGACGGCAGCTCGTTCGAGCGCGACGACGACGCCGGCAAGCAGATGATGTTCAACCTGGTCATCGCCCTGGTGATGATCTACGTGGTGATGGCGGCGGTGTTCGAGTCGCTGCTGTTCCCGGCGGCGATCATGAGCTGCGTGGTGTTCTCGATCTTCGGCGTGTTCTGGCTGTTCTGGATCACCGGCAGCTCGTTCACGGTGATGGCCTTCATCGGCATCCTGGTGCTGATGGGGGTGGTGGTGAACAACGGCATCGTCATGGTCGAGCACATCAACAACCTGCGCCGGCGCGGCCTGAGCCGCAACGAGGCGCTGGTGGAGGGCAGCCGCGAGCGTCTGCGGCCGATCATGATGACCATGGGTACGGCGATCCTGGCGATGATCCCGATCTCGCTCAGCGACACCGTGGTGCTCGGCGGCCTGGCGTACTCGCCGATGGCGCGCGCGGTCGCCGGCGGCCTGGCGTTCTCGACCGTGGTCAGCCTGCTGTTCCTGCCGACCATCTACGCCATCCTCGACGACCTGCGCGACGGCAGCGCCGCGCTGGTGCGGCGCGCGCGCGGCGTGGCGGCGAAGGGCGCGGCGGCGCAGGCCTGAGAAACGGGGGCGAACCGCCCCCCGTAGGAGCGGCGCGAGCCGCGACCGCGACACTTCGCTTACGACGCGACCGGCTGCCCCGCGGTCGCGGCTCGCGCCGCTCCTACAGGGAGCCATCCGCTTTCGCGAAGGCGCGTGAGGCGGCTGCGGCATCGCGCTTGCGGCGCGATCTGTCGCCCCGCGGTCGCGACTTGCGTCGCTCCTACAGGCAGCAAACCCGTTTTCGCGAGAGTTTGGGTACCGACTGTAGGAGCGGCGCAAGCCGCGACCGCGACACTGCGCTTACGGCGCAACTCGATCTGGGCGGGCAGGGCCTGCGGCCGGCCGCAGGTACGAGACGAGGCCGCAACCGGCACGACTTCCCGCACGGCTTCGCTGCGGCACAAACGACAACGGCGCCGCAAAACGCGGCGCCGCTGCCGGAAAACCCGCGGCGCCAGCGCGCCGCTTCCCGCCTCAGCCGACCAGCTTGCTGGCGATCCGGAACCCCGCCAGCCACACGCCGATGCCGGTGCCGATGTTGGTCAGCATGAAGTTGAGCACCACGCGCGCGACCCGGTTGCGGTACCAGCCGCGCACGGTCTGGGCGTCGTCGCGCAGGGCCATGAAGTCGCCGTAGGCCGGCTTGCGCCGGTGCACTTCCACCAGCGCGCTGACCGCGCCGGCCGGCACGCCGGGACGGAACGGCTTGAGCGGCGCCACCAGCGCCGCGGTGAGGATGCTCAGCGGATGTCCGCCGGCGAGCAGGCAGCCCAGCGCGGCCAAGCCGCCGGTGTACATGACCCACTGCAGCAGCAGGTCCGCGCCCATCGCCGCGCCGCCTTTCCAGAAGCCCCAGGCGATGCCGGCCAGGATCAGCCCGGTGATCGCGATCATCACCCACGGCACCTTGCTCTTGGTCTTGACCTGCTCCAGTTCGGCGCGCTGCGCGGCCGGATCGCCCTGGTCCTCGCGCAGGTGCCTGGCCAGGCCTTGCAGATGGCCGGCGCCGACCACCGCCAGCACCTCGCGCGATTCGCCCACGGTCTCGCGCAGGCGCGCGGCCATGTAGCGGTCGCGCTCGGCGATCACGGTCTCGTACAGCTGCGGGCTTTCCTTGGCGAACTCGCCGAAGCTCGATTCGAGCATGTCGCCCTGCTTGAGCTTCTCGATCTCGTCCTCGCCGACCTCGTCGGCGGCGAACAGGCTGGTGACCAGGCCGACGCCGAGCTTGGTCCGGCCCCAGAAGCCCAGGCGCTGCGAGGCGCGCCGGAAGGTCAGGCCGACCTCGCGGTCGATCAGGTGCACCGGCAGCTCGCGCTCGCGCGCTTCGGTCACCGCGCGCTTGAGCTCGGCGCCGGGCTCGATGCCGAGCTGTTCGGCGAGCCGGCGCTGGTACGCGGCCAGGGCCAGGTTGGCGGCGAACAGCGCGGTCTTGCCCGAACGGATCACCTGGATCAGGTCCAGCCGCGCCAGCGCGTCCGGATCGGTCAGCGCCTGCAGGCGCTGCGCGTCGAGTTCGACCGCGACCGCGTCGAAGCGGCCGCTGCCGACCGCGTCGCGCACCGCCTCGACGCTGGCCTGGGACACGTGCGCGGTGCCCAGCAGGGTGTAGCGGACGCCGTCGCGTTCGACGATGGCGTGCGGTTGGCCGTGCAGGCCGTCGGGGACGATCGAAGGTGAGTTCATGCGCTGGGGGGCGGGCTCGCGGCGGCTGTGCCGGAGCACAGAAAGTTCCGCAGCATAGAGGCTGCGGCAGGGGGCGGCAAACCGCCGGCGGCGCCGGCGCGGCTAGCCGC
>NZ_LXSD01000500.1:0-1564 GCF_017168095.1 Lysobacter enzymogenes
TGCGAGGCGTGCGCGCGCCGGCGCGCGCCGCCGGCGTCGCGGCGATCGCGCCCGGGACGTACCTGCAGCGCTGAGCCGCGCCTAGGCCGACGGCCACACCCGCAGGGCGGTACGCAGCACCGCGCGCAACTGCTCCGCGCTGGCGCCGTCGCGGGCCTGGATCGACAGCCCCTGCACCACGGTCGACAGGAACTTGGCCAGCGCCGCCGCATCCGCGTCGGCGGCTACGTCGCCTTCGCGCTGGCCGCGCTCGATCCGCGCGCGAAAGCCGGCCTCGATGCCGGCGCGGTGCGCGCCCAGCGCCTCGCGCAACTGCGCGGCGGCGGCGCCGAGGCCGCCGGTCTCGGCCGCCACCAGCATGCAGCCCGAGCGCTCCGGGCAGGCGGCGAAATCCTCGGCGAGCGCATCGAACAGTCGCGCGAACGCCTCGCGCGCGCTCAGCCCGGGCGCGGCCAGCGCGGCGCCGCGCTCGCTGCGGAACCGCTGCAGATAGCGCTGCAACGCGGCGCGGAACAAATCTTCCTTGCTGCCGAACGCGGCGTACAGGCTGGGCGCGGCGACGCCGATGGCGGCGGTCAGCTCGCTGATCGAGGTGGCTTCGAAACCGCGATGCCAGAACATCCGCATCGCCGTTTCCAGCGCCTGCTCGCGGTCGAAGCCGCGCGGCCGGCCGCGCGGACGGCGGGTTGCGGGCGCGGCGCTCGTGGGCGCTGCGCAAGCCGCGTCGTCGCCGCCGGCAGTGGGCGCAGGCGCGTCGCCGGAGCGCTCCGAATTCGCAACAGCTAATTTCATAGCGATCGATAGTAAATTCGTTGACCCGCGCCGGGCAAGCGCTCAGACTCAGCCGGCCGCGCAGATCGCGCGGGTATTCCAGCGCCCGGCCCGCGCCCGGCGCGGGCGTTGCCGACGCGTGGCCCGTTCGCCGCGTGGACGCTGCCAACGCCTGGCCTGCGCGCCGCGCGGGCGCTTTCACCGCCGTTCCCCGCCACGCTTCACGCCAGAAAAACCAGGACACCCCATGAGCCTTTCGCTCTACGACATCTCCGTGCCCGCGTTCCAGCGCGGCCTCGACGTGCTCTCGCACCTGCTCGAGCAGGGCGTCGCCCACGCGCGCGCACAGGGCCAGGACCCCGCGCAGTTGCTGACCGGCCGGCTGGCGCCGGACATGTACACCCTGATCGGCCAGGTCCAGTCGGCCAGCGACGCGGCCAAGTTCGGCGCCGCGCGCCTGGCCGGGATCGCGCCGCCGAGTTTCGCCGACACCGAGACCACGCTGGAGGAGCTGCGCGAGCGCATCGCCAAGACCCAGGCGTTCCTGAGCACGGTGACCCCGCAGAGCATGGACGGCCAGGAAGAGCGCGAGATCGTGATCCGCCCCGGCGGCCGCGAACTCAGCTTCGTCGCCCGCGATTACATCCGCGGCTTCGTGCTGCCGAACTTCTATTTCCATCTCACCACCGCGTACGGGATCCTGCGCCACCTGGGCGTGCCGCTGGGCAAGATGGACTACCTGCGCGGCGCGGCCTGAGCCCGCGCGCGGCGCGCGGCCGGCGCACTGCCCGCG
>NZ_LXSD01000501.1:0-11080 GCF_017168095.1 Lysobacter enzymogenes
GGCGGCCGCGGCGGCGAGCGGCGGAATCGGCCGCGACCACGCCGGCGTGCGCACGAAGCGCGCGCGCCGGCTGGCCCGGTAGGCCAGGATCGACGACACGCCGTCGCGCGCGCGCTGCGGAAACAGCCGATACAGGCCCTGCAGCCAGCGCTGGCGGCGAACCCAGGCCGACAAGGCCAGCAGGCGGTGGGCGAAGTCGAAAGCCACGGTAGGCGCAGTGTCGGTGGGCGCGCCGTCGCGCGCGGGCGCGCGGCGGTCCGCGTTCATGGCTTCAGGCACCCAGCGCCCGCTCGAGCTCGTCGCGCAGGTCCGCCACGTCCTCCACGCCCACGCTCAGGCGCACGAGGTTGTCGGTGATGCCGAGCGCGGCGCGGCGCTCCGGCGGAATCGACGCGTGGGTCATCACCGCGGGGTGGTTGACCAGGCTTTCCACGCCGCCGAGCGATTCGGCGATGGTGAACAGGTGGCAGCGCTCCATCATCCGGCGCGCGCCGTCCATGCCGCCCTTGACGTAAATGCTGACCATGCCGCCGAAGCCGTGCATCTGGCGCCTGGCCAGTTCGTGCTGCGGGTGCGATTTCAGGCCCGGGTACAGCACCTTCTCGACCGACGGATGGGTTTCCAGCCACTCGGCCAGCGCCTGCGCGTTCTCGCAGTGCGCCTTCATGCGCAGGTGCAGGGTCTTCAGGCCGCGCAGGGCGAGGAAGCTGTCGAACGGGCCCTGGATGCCGCCGACCGCGTTCTGCAGGAAGGTCAGCTGCTCTTCCAGTTCCGGCGCGTCGCCGACCACGGCGATGCCGCCGACGATGTCGGAGTGGCCGTTGAGGTACTTGGTCGCCGAGTGCATGACGATGTGCGCGCCCAGTTCCAGCGGGCGCTGCAGGATCGGCGAGGAGAAGGTGTTGTCGACCACCACGATCAGCCCGCGCTTGCGCGCGATGTCGGCGATCTGGGCGATGTCGACGAGCTTGAGCAGCGGGTTGGTCGGGGTCTCGATCCACACCAGCTTGGTCTCGGGACGGATCGCCGCTTCGAACTTGGCCGCGTCGCTGAGGTCGACCCAGCTGAAGTCCAGGCCGGCGCTGCGCCGGCGCACGCGCTCGAACAGGCGGTAGGTGCCGCCGTAGACATCGTCCATGGCGATGACGTGGCTGCCGGCGTCGAGCAGTTCCAGGATGGTCGAGGTCGCCGCCAGGCCGGAGGCGAAGGCATAACCGCGGCTGCCGCCTTCCAGGCCGGCGACGCAGCGCTCGTAGGCGAAGCGGGTCGGGTTGTGGCTGCGCGAGTACTCGAAGCCCTGGTGCTGGCCGGGGCTGCTCTGGGCGTAGGTCGAGGTCGCGTAGATCGGCGGCATGACCGCGCCGGTGCTGGGGTCCGGCGATTGGCCGGCGTGGATCGCGAGGGTGCCCAGGCCGGGCTTGCGCGCTCCGTCTTGCGGCTGCTGTTGGCTCATCGGTTCGTTCCGTGCGCTGTATGGCCGGCCGTGCAGTCGGCCGATGGACGTAACCGCGAATTCTAACATCGCCGCCGCGAGCCCCCCGGGCCCGCGCGGCGGCATGCAAACGGCACTTCAGGCGGGATGCAGGCAGCGCGCCATCGCACGCCGGGACGGCCGCGGCGCTGCGATGCAGCGCACGAATTTCGCGCCATTCAAGCTGAACGAAAATTCATAAACGGCATGCTGAACGCGCGGCCGCCGGCCCGGTTCCGGCGCCGCCGAGGCACGCCGCTACACACGGGCGGCCCCGCCTGCGCTCGGCGCGGGGCCGGGCTCAGCGAACCCGGACCCGCCGCGCCCGCCCCGCCCGGCTCACTGCACCCGGCGACGAAGGTAGTTGAGCAGGTCGATCCGGGTGATCAGGCCGAGGAAGCGGTCGCCGTCGGCGACGATGGCGACGTGGCCGCGCTCGAACAGCGGCAGCAGCGATTCGATCGATTCGCCGACCTGGATCTTGTCGAGCTTGCTGACCATCGCGGTCGACACCGGATCGCGGAAGCGCGACTCATCGCCGTACACATGCAGCAGCACGTCGCTTTCGTCGACGATGCCGACCAGGTTCTCGCCGTCCATCACCGGCAGCTGCGACACGTCGTACAGCTTCATGCGCTGGTACGCGGTCACCAACAGATCGTTCGGGCCCACCACCACGGTGTCGCGCTGCGAGTACGGGCGCAGGATCAGGTCGCGCAGGTCGCCGTGCTGCTCGCGCTGGATGAAGCCGTTGTCGAGCATCCAGTAGTCGTTGTACATCTTCGACAGGTACTTGTTGCCGGTGTCGCAGACGAACACCAGCACCTTCTTCGGCTCGGTCTGTTCGCGGCAGTACTTCAGCGCCGCGGCCAGCAGGGTGCCGGTCGAGGAACCGCCGAGGATGCCTTCCTTCTCCAGCAGCTCGCGCGCGGTCAGGAAGCTTTCCTTGTCGCTGATCGCATAGGCCTGCTTGACCCGGGTGAAGTCGGAGATCGGCGGCAGGAAGTCCTCGCCGATGCCTTCGACCATCCAGCTGGCCGACTTGTCCGACAACGTGCCGCGGTTGATGTACTCCTCCAGGATCGAACCGACCGGATCGGCCAGCACCAGCTCGGTGGACGGCGAAAGCTTGGCGAAGGCGCGCGACAGGCCGGTCATGGTGCCGGAGCTGCCGCAACCGAACACGATCGCGTCGAGCTGGCCGCCCATCTGCGCCAGGATTTCCGGCCCGGTGCCGAACTCGTGCGCGGCCGGGTTGTCGGGATTGCCGAACTGGTTGATGAAGTAGGCGCCGGGGGTTTCGCGGGCGATGCGCTCGGCCAGGTCCTGGTAGTAGTCCGGATGGCCCTTGGCCACGTCCGAGCGGGTCAGCACCACCTGCGCGCCCATCGCCTTGAGGTTGAAGATCTTTTCCCGGCTCATCTTGTCCGGGACCACCAGCAGCAGCTTGTAGCCCTTCTGCTGGGCGACCAGGGCCAGGCCGATGCCGGTGTTGCCGGCGGTGCCTTCCACCAGGGTGTCGCCGGGCTTGATCTTGCCGGCCTTTTCGGCCGCCTCGATCATCGACAGGCCGATGCGGTCCTTGATCGAGCCGCCCGGGTTCTGCGATTCGAGCTTGAGGTAGAGCTCGCACACGCCGGTATCCAGGCGCTGCGCCTTGACGATCGGGGTGTTGCCGATGAGTTCGAGTACCGAGTTGTGGATGGCCATGCGATTCCTGCGAGCCGCTACCGTGCGGCGAATCGGACCATTCTAGCCGGGCCGCCGGCGCGGTTCGCGCAGGGTGCCTCACCGCGCTTGTGGCGGCGGCTTCGGCCCCGAAACCCCGCCTCTTGCGGGAGGGCTTCCTTGTGGGAGGGGCTTCAGCCCCGATGCTTTCCGCTCCGATCGCGGCGAGCCGACACTAAAGCATCGGGGCTGAAGCCCCTCCCACAAGAACGCTGAGGCGGAGCCCCCGCCCAGACAGGCGGAGGCGAAGGGCGAATGGATCGAAGTATCAGCCGCGGACGGCGGCGGCCGACGAGGATGGCCGCCGCCGCCCGCGCTGAGTCTGGAGGCCGCGCCGCGGGCGGGCGCCGGCTCCGTGGGCGGGGCCTTCGGCCGCGCCCGGGTATCGATGCTTGAAGCTCAGGCCGGCTCCGCGCCGGCCGGCGGGCCGCCGGCAGCGCGCCGGGAGCCCGCACCCGCGCTGCGCCCTCACGGGCGACGCGGGCGATGCGGATGCCTCAGTGGTGTTGGTCGTACAGCTGGATCAGGCGGTCTTTCGCCGCCAGCTTTTCGCGCTTCATCTGTCCGAGCGTGGTGTCGTCGATCGGCAACACGCCGAGCTCGGCGTCCATGACCTTCTTGTCGAGATCCTTGTGCCGCTGGTACAGCTGCTTGAACTCGGGGATGCTCTTGATGAGCGCGTCGATTTCAGGCTGCGGTCGTTCTTCGAACATGAAAAGCCTCCTTCAGCGCGAATGCGAACGCCCCGGCCTTTCGGCCAGGGCGTTGCGGGGGGAGCGTGAGATGGTGGGTCAGGCGAGGCGCGGCGCCGGCTTCACGAACTCCGGCCGCGCCCTCGTGGGCGGCACCGGAGTCTTGCGGAAAGGGCGTTTCGGTCATCGGCCTGGCTCTTCGCCGAGCGTTATTCGCACCGCTCGGATAACCGACCCTACTCCTGTGCCCCGGTTCCGGCAAGGGCGCGCTGCAAGCGGTTTCAGGTTCCGGCCATGTCTCCGACGAATGGCTCGATGTGCGCGCAAAGCAATGTTTTTGTTGATTTTTTCCTAAGGCGCCCGCAGCCCCGCTGCAAGCACCAGGCAGCGCAAAGCCATGCCCCGCCTGGCTTTGGCCGCCCGTCGGGCGCAGCCTTCCGCCAGGCCAAACGGGGCGGTTGTGGGAGGGGCTTCAGCCCCGATGCTCTTGGACCAGTTCGCCGCGACCGGAGCGGAAAGCATCGGGGCTAAAGCCCCTCCCACACTCATTCCCGAGCGCGGCGGACGCACGCTGGCGCCAGGGTCCGCGCATCCCAAAACGCAACGAGCCGGGCGCTGGCCCGGCTCGTCGGCGATCCTGCGAATGCGGGGCCCCGCCCCGCCCGCGCTCACTTCTTCTTCGGCTTGGGCTTCGGCGGCGTCGCCGGCGGCGCGTCGGTGCCGAGCAGCTCGGCTTCCTTGCGCGCCAGTTCGGCGTCGCGCTCGCGCGCGGCGCGCAGCTTGGCCGCCTGCTTGCCGGCGACGTCGTCGAGCAGGCCCTCGGCCTGCTGCCGCGCCGCGGCTTCCTGGTCGGCGGCCTGGCGCAGGCGCTCGGCCTCCTCGGCCTGGATCTGCGCCTGCACGCGCAGGCGCTCGGCTTCGGCGCGGGCGCGGTCGGCGTCGCGGCGGCTGGCTTCGACCAGCAGTTCGCTGCGTTCGCGATCCAGGCGATCGAGCTCGCGCTGCGCCAACTGCGTGCGCACCACGATCTCGGCGGTTTCGACCCGGCGGTCGGCCAGCCGCACCGCCTCGGCGCGGTCGCGGCTGCGCGCCTGGCGCGCGTCCTCGATCGCCTGGCGCGCGCGGTAGCGCTCGAACGTGCCGACCTGGGCCGTGTCGGGGCTGGCCTCGAGCACGGTCAGGCGCTGCGACAAACGGCCGATCTCCGGATCGTCCGGCGGCGCGGCGACCGCGCCGAACGCGGCCAGCGACAGCGCGGCGGCGAGGCCGGCGCGCAAGGCGAACTCACGCTGGCTCACTGGCCACCTCCCTGCAGACGGCGGCGCAGCTCGGTCACTTCGGCCCGGCGCTGGTTGAGCTCGGCGTTGGTGATCGCCTCCTTGCTGCGGGCGAGGGCCAGGTCGGCCTCGGCCGTGGCGCGCAGCGCCAGGCGCCGGGCGTCCTCGTCCTTGCGCTGCGACAGCGCGCCCTGGGCCGCGCTGAGCGCGCTGCGGGCGGCGTTGAGGTCCTGCGGCGCATACTGGTCGGCGTCGGCGTCGTCGGCGCGCATGACCGCCTGCTGGGCCGCGGACAGCTCGCCGGTCGGCGGAGGCGTGGAGGCGCAGCCGGCCAGGACCGAAGCGAGAACTGCGGCCAGCAGCGGCAAACGAATTTGTGCGAAGCTTGCGGACATTCTGGGGAGTGCCGTGCGGAAGGGAAGACGCGCGGTGAACATTGTCGTCAAGCCGCCAGCCTGCTTGCAACGGCCGGCCGCGTCAACAACGGGGTGAGAACGCATGGACATCGGCTATTTCTTGAAGCTGATGACGGAAAAGAACGCGTCGGACATGTTCCTGACCACTGGCGCGCCGGTCTACATCAAGGTCGAGGGGCGCCTGTACCCGCTCGGCAACACCGGCCTGCCGCCGGGCATGGTCAAGAAGATCGCCTATTCGCTGATGGACGAAGGCCAGGTGCCGCAGTTCGAACGCGACCTCGAACTCAACATGGCCCTGGCCCTGCCCGACGCCGGCCGCTTCCGCATCAACGTGTTCAAGCAGCGCGGCGAAGTCGGCATGGTGATCCGCGCGATCCGCAGCGTGATCCCCAGCATCGAGGAATTGCAGCTGCCGCAGGTGCTCAAGAGCATCATCATGGCGCCGCGCGGGCTGGTGCTGATCGTCGGCTCGACCGGCTCGGGCAAGTCGACCACGCTGGCCTCGATGATCGACCACCGCAACAGCAACACCGCCGGCCACATCCTCACCATCGAGGACCCGATCGAGTACCTGCACAAGCACAAGAAGTCGATCGTCAACCAGCGCGAGGTCGGCCTGGACACCCACGCCTTCCACAACGCGCTGAAGAACGCGATGCGCGAAGCGCCGGACGTGATCCTGATCGGCGAAATCCTCGACGCCACCACGATGGAGGCGGCCATCGCCTTCGCCGAAACCGGCCACCTGTGCCTGGCGACGCTGCACTCCAACAACGCCGACCAGACCCTCGAGCGCATCCTCAACTTCTTCCCCGAGGCCGCGCACAAGAACGTGCTGATGAACCTGGCGCTGAACCTCAAGGCGGTGATTTCGCAGCGCCTGGTGGTCGGCACCGACGGCCGCCGCATCCCGGCCGCGGAAGTGCTGATCAACACTCCGCACATCCGCGACCTGATGCGCCGCGGCCAGGTGCACGAGATCAAGCAGGCGATGGAAGAATCGCTGGAAGACGGCATGGAGTCGTTCGACCAGTGCCTGTTCCGGCTGTACAAGGAAGGCAAGATCGAGATGGAGGAGGCGCTCAAGGCGGCCGACTCGCGCGACGGCCTGGCGCTGAAGTTCCGCCTGTCGGAGGGCGGCACCGGCGAACACGATCCTTACGCCGACATGTACGACGCCTCGGCTACGCACTGAGCGCATCGCACGACGCACGACGGCCGCCTTCGGGCGGCCGTTTTCGCTGGGGAGGCGCGACTGCCTGAGCGGAAAGCGTCGGGGCGCAAGCCCCTGCCACAAGAGCAGAAGCCTTCGGGACGGCACCCGAGCGGTTGTGGGAGGGGCTTCAGCCCCGACGCTCTTGTGCCGGATCGCGAGCCCCGCTCAAGCCGGCGGCCGATCCGGCTGGTTCTCCGGCCGCGCCCGATCGAACTCCGGCAACTCCAGGCACGCCGCCTCGATCCGCAACAGGGTCGGATACGCCTCCAGCGGCACGCCGAAGCGGCGCGCGTTGTAGAGCTGCGGAATCAGGCAGCAATCGGCCAGCCCCGGCGCATCGCCTTCGCAGTAGGTGCCGGTGGCCGGATGGTCGTACAGCATCGCCTCGACCGCAGCGAAGCCTTCGCCGATCCAGTGCTTGACCCAGCCGTCGCGCTCGGGCTGCGGCACGTTCCAGGTGCCGTCGAGGTATTGCAGCACGCGCAGATTGTTGAGCGGATGGATCTCGCAGGCGATCGTCTGGGCGATCGCACGCACGCGGTGGCGGTCGCGCGCGGTCGCCGGCAGCAGGTTCGGGCGCGGCCAGACTTCGTCCAGGTATTCCAGGATCGCGATCGACTGGGTCAGCGTGCGCGAGCCGTGCTGCAGCACCGGCACCAGCCCTTGCGGATTGAGCTGGCGATAGGCCGGATCGTGCTGCTCGCCGCCGTTGCGCACCAGATGCACCGGAACGATCTCGTAATCCAGGCCCTTGAGGTTCAGGCCGATGCGCACGCGATAGGACGCGCTGGAACGCCAGTACGAATAAAGACGCAGTTGATCGCTCACCGGAAGGCCTTGCTGGGAAACCGAATCAGGTTAACGGGGAAGCGGCGGCGGCGGGGTCGGCGCCGCGCGCGCTTGCGACGCGCGCCACGTTTGCGCGACGCGTGGCGCACCTTAGCCGGCGCCGACGCGGCGCGGACCGCCGTTCGTCACGCGCGCGGCGCCGCCAAGCGGACGCGCAACGAAAAAGGAACGGACGCGCACGCGCCCGTTCCTTCGATGAACACGCAGTGCGCCGGCGCTTACGGCTTCTCGATGCGCTGCTCGATTGCGCCGAACAAGCTGGCGCCGGCGGCATCGAGCATCTCGATGCGCACGACGTCGCCGTACTTCATGAACGGGGTCAGCGGCTTGCCATGCTCCAGCGTTTCCACCGTGCGCTTCTCGGCGAAGCACGACGCGCCGAGCGAGGTGTCCTCGTTGGCGACGGTGCCCGAGCCGACGATGGTGCCGGCCGACAGCGGCCGGGTCTTGGCCGCGTGCGCCACCAGCTGAGCGAAGCTGAACTGCATATCGATGCCGGCTTCGGGCGCGCCGAACCATTCGCCGTTGATGTGCGTGGTCAGCGGGCGGTGCACCTTGCTGTCGATCCAGGCCGGGCCGAGTTCGTCCGGCGTCGCGAACACCGGGCTCAGCGCCGAACGCGGCTTGGACTGCAGGAAGCCGAAGCCCTTGGCCAGTTCGTTCGGAATCAGGTTGCGCAGCGAAACGTCGTTGACCAAACCGACCAGCTGGATATGGCCGGCGGCCTGCTCCGGCGTGACCGCCATCGGCACGTCGTCGGTGATCACCACCACTTCGGCTTCCAGGTCGATGCCGTAGGCCTCGTCGGGCACGCGTACCGGGTCGCGCGGGCCGTAGAAGCCGGCGCTGACCGCCTGGTACATCAGCGGATCGACGTAGAAGCTCTCCGGCACTTCGGCGCCGCGCGCGCGGCGCACGCGCTCGACGTGCGGCAGGTAGGCGCTGCCGTCGACGAATTCGTAGGCGCGCGGCAGCGGCGCGGCCAGGGCGGCGAAGTCGAGATCGAACCCGCCGTCGGCGCGGCCGTCGTTGAGCGCATCGGACAACGCGTTCAGGCGCGGCGCCGCGTTCGACCAATCTTCCAGCGCGCGCTGCAGGGTGTCGGCGATGCCGGTGGCGCGCACGGCGCGGGTCAGGTCGCGCGATACGACGATCAGCGTGCCGTCGCGGCCGCCTTCCTTCAGGGATCCGAGTTTCATCCAGGCCTCGAGGTTCGGTGCAGTCGGTTCAGGGCGCCAGGCGGCGCCAATGGTTTCAATTGTAACGGATTTGCCGGGCGCGTCGGAGGGGGCGAGCAAGCCCCACGGCAGCCGGTCACCCGGCCATCGGCGCGATTGTGGGCCAGCCGCGGCCGCTTGCCGAGGGGCGGCCGGGCGATGGGGCGCATCCGCCAGAGTCGGGCCTCACCTCGGGTCCGCGCCGCTGGTTAGAGTTCGGGCATGAACGCCACCGCCTCTTCCGCCGACGCCGCGCTGCGCGCGATCGAACCGCGCGACCGCGAGCGGATCCGCGCCTTCCTGCAGCGACGCTGGGGCAGCGCGACGATCCAGCTCGACGGCCGCGCCATCGACGCCGCCGCCCTGCCCGGCTTCATCGCCTGCGACGGCGAGGCCATCGCCGGGCTGATCACCTTGCTCGACGAAAGCGGGCATTGCGAGATCGTCACCCTCGACGCGGTCCGCGCCCACGCCGGCCTCGGCACCGCGCTGGTCGAACGCGCCGCGCAGCGCGCCCGCGCGCTGGGCCTGGCACGGCTGCTGACGCGCACGACCAACGACAACCTCGATGCCTTGCGCTTCTACCAGCGCCGTGGTTTTCGCCTGCATCGATTGGTGCCCGGCGCGATCGACCTGGAGCGCGAAGCCGACCCGGCGATCCCGCTGCTCGGCCGCCACGGCATCCCGCTGCGTGACGAAATCAGCCTGATCCGCGGGCTCGACTGAGGCTGGCCGAAGCTCCTGCAGGAGCGACGCGAGCCGCGACACGGCCGCAACGATCGCCGAGGAAAACGGACGCGCGCGATGCCTCCCGTTGTACTTTCCGGGTTCGACGCGGTTCCGGGCGGATGTGGTGTCGCGGTCGCGACTTGCGTCGCTCCTGCAGGAGCCTTCGGCGGCATTCGCCGTCGCCGAAAACAAAAAACCCGCCTTGCGGCGGGTTTTTCGTGCGCCTGGAACCTTGCGGCTCTCAGCGATCTTGTTTGGCAGCCCCGGATGGATTCGAACCACCGAATGTCTGAGTCAGAGTCAGATGCCTTACCGCTTGGCGACGGGGCTATAAAACGGATTCTAGCGCAAAATTCCGCGACTGCAAAAACAATTTGAAGCCGCGGAACGACCAGCCTGCGAAGATTAGCGCTTCGAGAACTGGGTGGCGCGACGCGCCTTGTGCAGACCGACCTTCTTACGCTCGACTTCGCGCGCGTCGCGGGTCATGAAGCCCGCCTTGCGCAGCTCGCCCTTGAGCGATTCGTCGTACTCGACCAGCGCGCGGGCGATGCCCAGGCGGATCGCACCGGCCTGGCCGGTGATGCCGCCGCCGGCGACGGTGATGGTCAGGTCGAACTTGTCGGTCGACTGGGTCAGCTCGAGCGGCTGGCGCACGATCATGCGCGCGGTCTCGCGGCCGAAGAAGTCTTCGATCGAACGCTGGTTGATGGTGATCTTGCCGTCGCCCTTGCGCAGGAACACGCGAGCGGTGGAAGACTTGCGGCGGCCGGTGCCGTAGTTCTGCTGGATAGCCATATTCGTGCCTTTACCTTAGATGTCCAGCGGCTGCGGCTGCTGGGCGGCGTGCGGATGCTCGGAGCCCTTGTACACCTTGAGCTTGCGGTACATGGCGCGACCCAGCGGGTTCTTCGGCAGCATGCCCTTCACGGCGATCTCGATCACGCGTTCCGGGTGGCGCTCCAGCGCCTGGCCGAGGGTTTCGCTCTTGAGGTTGCCGATGTAGCCGGTGAACCGGTGGTACATCTTGTCCTGCAGCTTGTTGCCGGTCACCGCGATCTTCTCGGCGTTGATCACCACCAGGTAATCGCCGGTATCGACATGCGGGGTGTAGACGGGCTTGTGCTTGCCGCGCAGGCGGCGGGCGAGCTCCGAGCTGAGACGGCCGAGCGTCTTGCCGGTCGCGTCGACGATGTACCAGTCGCGCTGGACGGTCTCGTTCTTAGCGGTAAAGGTCTTCATTGAGAGTCTGCTATGGGTGCCTGGTCGGGCTGATTCCGGTCCGCGGCCCAGGCGGGCACCTGCGGTGGAACTTCGCCTCGCGTTGTGGATTACGGAACGCAAGAGGCGGAATGATAGCGGCCGCCCGCGCCTCGCGCAAGTCGCCGGCTCAGACGGCCGGACCGCCCATGCTAGCATCCGGCGCATGCCCGCCGCCCCGTCGCCGCCCGCCCCGACCGGCGCCCGCCTGCCGCTGTCCGG
>NZ_LXSD01000502.1:0-7915 GCF_017168095.1 Lysobacter enzymogenes
CGCCGGCGCCGCAAGCGCGCGGCGACGAAACCGCCCGCGCGCGCGACGGAACCCGGCCGGAGGCGACGAAACCGGCCGCCGCGCTCAGTGCGCGCGTTGCGCCGCGCGCTGCGGCAACAGCAGCACGCCGGCCAGGATCAGCGCCGCGAGCACCGCAGAGGCCGCGTAGCGGCTCAACTCCAGGCCGCCGCTGGCCAGCGGCTTGTCGAGGAAATCGCCGACCACCGCGCCGAACGGGCGGGTCAGCACGAACGCGGCCCAGAACAACAGCGTGCGCGACAACTGCGTCCACCAATACAGGACCGCGACCGCGCCCAGCGCCAGCGCGAACGCGCCGATGCCGCCGAGGTAGCCCAGTCCGGCGGTGTCGGCGGCCCAATCGCCGAGCGCGGTGCCCAGCGTCTGCGAGAACATGATCGTCAGCCAGTAATAGGCCTCCGCGCGCGGCCCGGCGACGCTCTCCACCGCGATCGAGCCCTGGCTGCGGTGCCAGGCCCACAGCGAGGTCAACAGCAAGGCCGACAGCAACGCAGTGCCGCCGGTGTAGCCGATGCCGAGCGAGCGGGTGGCGAAATCGGCCAGGGTGGTGCCGACCGTAGTGCTGGCGACGATGGTCGTCCAGTACAGCAGCGGGTGAAAACGGCGCGCGCGGATCTGCGCCGACACCGCCAGCGCGAACAACACGGCGAAGATGCCGGTGCCGGCCAGATAGCCCAGGTCCATCGACATCGACACCGCGTCGCCGCCGGTCTCGCCGAGGGTGGTGGCGAGGACTTTGAGCGCCCAGAACGCGGCGGTGACCTGGGGCACCTTGCTCGAGGCGGAGGATGGCGCGGAGTCGGCGGTCGTCATGGCGCGGGCGGCGGACGGGGAATGGGATGCGGCGGCAACGGCGCGACGCCGGGCTCGCAACGCGTGGCCAGTGTGCGAGGCGATTTGTCGGAACCGCGTCCGATCCGGCCGCGCAAACCGGCACCGCCGCCTGGCGGTTTCGCCTGGATTCACGCGCAAGAACGGGTATCGTGGCCGGCGACGCCGGGGCGGTTCCCGGAGCGGGAATCGACCGTGAACGGTGCTGTCTCGATGGTGTTCTTTCCCGCCCAGGCCGGCTTCGACCTGGCGTGGGCGCGCGAAGCCCTGACCGCGCAGGGCCTCAGCGTCGATGCGCAGCCCGGTGCGCTGGCGGTGCGCTGGGACGAGGACGGCCCGGTCTTGCGCGTGGCCTATGCGCAGGGCGAACAGATCGCACGCGAAGCGCTCGAACGCGCCGGCGAAGGCGCGCCGGCCGAGGCGCGGCTGCGCGCCTGCACCGCGCGCTTCGAGATCGCCATCGATGACCTCGACGAAGCGCTGGACGAAATGAACACCCTGATCGAAGTGCAATCGACCCTGCAGGACGGCACCGGCGGCTATCTGTTCAATGCCTGGAACGCGCAATGGTCGGCCTGAGCCGGCGGCTGCAGCGCCGATCCGCTTCGGCCTGGCCCGCGCGCAGGCCCACACCGTCGCGCAGTCGCGAGCGCGAACGTCGCGAGGCTGCGCGGTAAACCCGCCGGACAGCGATGCCGCGTGCGCGAGGCGCAGCATGACCGATCTCACTTGAGCGCCGCCCAGGCGCGGTGGCAGCATCGCGGCGATGAACGACTCGCCGGCCGATCCCGTCCACCTGCGCGACCTGGCGCGCCTGCGTCGGGTCCGCGACCGCATCGACCGCGAGTACGCGCAGCCGCTGGACGTGGAAGCGCTGGCGCGCGGCGCGCACATGTCGGCCGGGCATCTGAGCCGGCAGTTCCGCGCCGCTTACGGCGAATCGCCCTATTCCTATCTGATGACCCGGCGGATCGAGCGGGCGATGGCGCTGCTGCGCGCGGGCGGGCTCAGCGTCACCGAGGTCTGCTTCGCGGTCGGCTGCTCGTCGCTGGGCACCTTCAGCACCCGCTTCGCCGAACTGGTCGGCATGCCGCCGAGCGTCTATCAGCGCCAGGCCGCGGCCGCCACCGAAGGCATGCCGGCCTGCGTGGCCAAGCAGGTGACGCGACCGATCAGGAATCGAGAAGCGCCGGCCGAGGGGCCGGACGTAGCATGAGGTCTCCCGCCACCACCCACGCAGGACCGCCATGAACCTCAGCATCCATTCCAGCTTCCTCCCGCACACCGATCCGGACGCCTCGCTGGCCTTCTACCGCGACGCGCTCGGCTTCGAAGTGCGCAAGGACGTCGGCTACCAGGGCCTGCGCTGGATCACCGTCGGCCCGGCCGGCCAGCCCGACACCGCGATCGTGCTGTATCCGCCGCAGGCCACGCCCGGCCTCAACGATGCGGAAAAGCGCGCCATCGCCGAGATGATGGCCAAGGGCAGCTACGCCATGCTCAACCTGGCCACGCCCGACCTCGACGGCGTGTTCGCCAGGCTGCAGGCCGGCGATGTCGAGATCGTGCAGGAGCCGGTCGATCAGCCCTACGGCGTGCGCGACTGCGCGGTGCGCGATCCGGCCGGCAACATGATCCGGATCCAGGCCAGCGCCGCCTGATCGCCCGACTCGGCGAACGCGCGCTCGTCGGCGCGCGTTGAAAGATTGAACGCAACCATCACGATGCCGCGCGCCACGCGCGGCATCGCGATGGCGTATACGCGTGCACGATCCTGAATCTGCGCGGCGGGTTTGCAGTTCGCCGCGCCCGACCTCGGGTTTGCCCCAGTTCACCGCCGCGCGCCGCGGCGCCAAGTTGGTCGCGCAGCTTTCGCGGCGCGCCGTTCGCGCCGCCATCCGCATCGCCTCCGGCTGCGATGCGCGCCGCCGATCCGGCCTTCCCCTCGTACCGACGACCCTGCGAGCGCCCCCATGTCCGTTCAAGCCCTCGATCTGCAGAACAAAGCCGCCGCTTACGTTCCCGGCAGCAACGACTACAAATCGCCGAGCAAGGCCGAACTCGAGGAACTGGCCGACAAGCTGCACGACGTCGGCGAGAAGAAGGCCAAGAAGGACGATTACGACCGCCGGCTGGAAGCGCTGGCCAGCGAGTTCCTGCCGACGCTGAGCCCCGAGGACCGCGGCCGTTTCATCGGCACGGTGATGGAGAAGGACAAGGGCGCGCTGGGTTCGTGGCTGCAGAAGGACCGGCTCGACAAGCTGGTCGACAACGGCCGCATCGACGACAGCGACCGCAAGCGCGTGCTCGACGGCGTCAGCCGCGGTTTCGGCGACGACCACATTCCCAAGGACAAGGCCAGCGAGTTCATCGACACCGCGCGCAAGCCCGAGCCGCAGCCCGAACCGGCGCCGCCGAAGGACGACAAGCCTTCCGAGCCGCCCAAGGACATCCTCAACGACGGCTTCCGCGAGTTGGGCAAGGACGACCGCGTGCTCTACGGCGATATCAAGAACGTGTCCTATCCGGGCGAATACGATAACGGCTGGCTGCGTTTCGAAACCAAGGACGGCGGCAAGTTCGCGGTCGATCCGGCCAAGTCGCCGGACGTGTACGCGCTGGCCGAACGCAGTTACCTCGACGCCGGCCAGCAGACCATCGACAACGCGCGCGAGCGCGCCAGGCTCGATCCGACCGCCAAGACCGACGTGTTCTCGCTGGAGACCAGCGAGGAGGTCGACGGCCACAAGCTCAAGGTCGGCGACGCGGCGATGAAGCTGATGATCGACGAGCTCAAGGGCAAGAAAGACCTCTACGACGGCAGCCCGCAGGGCGAGTTCCTGCGCATGATCGAGGCGCGCAGCGCGGTCACCAACGGCAAGTTCATCCATCCGGTCTACGAGAACCGCCACATCAACGTCGGCGGCCGCACCAAGACCGAGACCGAGAACCTGCTCAAGCTCGAGCCGGCGGACATGAAGGAGATGCTCGACGAGGGCAAGATCAACCAGCGCCTGGACGCGCTGATGCGCGACGAGCAGGTGTCGGCGCTGTACCAGAAGAGCCTCAAGGAAGCGATCGGCAAGGTGCCCGAGGAGCAGCGCAAGTCGATGGCCGACAACCTGGCCAAGGTGGTCGAGAGCCCCGACTACGTGCAGGAGATCGGCAAGCTGCCCAAGTGGGACCAGCCGCGCGCGCAGGCCGATGTCGAGGATGCGATCTCGCAGCTGTCGCTGCTCGATCCCGACCGCGCCAAGGCCGCCGGGCAGACGTTCGCGATCAACGCGCTGGCGCGCGACATCGACGCCGGCCTGGCCGACGGCGAGTTCACGCCCGAGGCCGAAGTCGACGGCGTCGAAGCCGGGCTCGGCGCGATCACCACCGCCATGGACAAGGCCAAGCTCCCGGTCGACCTGACCGAAGGCATCAAGGAATTCCTCGGCAAGGGCGGCGACGACGCCAAGCGCGATTTCGCCCAGGTCGCCAAGGAACTGCGCGAGAACGGCTATGCGCCGGAGGACATCGACAAGGCCTTCGCCGACGTCGATTTCCGCAGCGACAAGAAGGACACCATCCGCGGGCTGATCAGCAACCTCGACTCCAGCGGCCTGCTGCCGTCGGTGAGCGGCGCGATCGGCATCGCCTCGACCGTGCGCGGGCTGGTCAAGGACGGTTTCGGCGAAACGCCCGAGGAAAAGCTCGCCGTCGCCGGCGGCATCATCGGCATGATCGGCTCGCTGCCCGACGCCAAGAAGCTGCTCGGCAACCTCGGCAAGGGCATCGACGGCTCGGCCCTGGACCTGCTCGACGTGGACAAGCAGGTCAAGGAAAACATCGGCGTGGACACGCATTACGGCAACCAGGCGGTGTCGGCGATCGGCGACAACGTGCGCGCCGCCGACATTCCACCGGTCGACGTGGCCAACCGCGACCGGATCGTCAAGGGGCTGGAGCAGACCGCGGGCGATGCGGCCAAGGGCAATCTCTCGCGCATTTCCCAGTCCACGCTGAAAGTTCTGTCCGATTATTCGGGCAAGGCCGGCGGCGTGCTCGGCGTGGTCACCGGCGGCATGGGCGCGGCCGAAGCCTTCAAGGGCGACAGCTCGGCGGCGGAGAAGGCCGATGCGGTGCTCAACGTCGTGTCCGGCACGCTGGATCTGGCGCCGGACCTGCTCAAGGCCGGCAGCAAATTCGTCTCCGCGGTCGGCGGCCAGGCCGCCGGCGCGGTGGCCGAGCGGGTGGTCGGCGCGATCACCCGCGGGCTGGGGCCGGTCGGCATGCTGTTGAGCGTGGCCTCCGAACTGGTCTCGGTGTTCGTCAACAACGCCAAGGACAAGAAGGAAGCCGGCGAGCAATACGACTGGTTCAAGAAGCTCGGCGACGACGGCGTGACCCAGGGCGACTGGAACCTCAAGTACGACTACGCGGTGACCACGCTCAACAGCTTCGGCAACGCGCGCGACTACATCAACAATCTGCGCGAGTTGCGCGGCGCCGACTGGGGCGGCCGCCAGGCGCCGGGCGACCGCAGCATCTTCGATTTCCACCGCGAGGAATTCGCCGACTTCAAGAGCAAGTGGGAGAAGGACCGCGGCGCCGACACGTATGTCGAGTTCCTCGACCCGGGCAAGCGCAAGGACGACTTCAAGCGCGAGAAGGACAGCATGGACGAGGTCAAGGAGTATATGGACAAGCACCCGACCTACTTCCCTGGTTATAACGACTGGGTGCTGGAACTCTGAGCCCCGGCGTTGAGTTCCGGCGCCCGGCGCTTGCAGCCGAAGCCGACCGCAATCCGATGCAGAGGCTGCGCGCTGCGATGTCGAATCCCGGCGCGCCGGCCGAAGCCGGCTCCAATCCGACTCTGAAGCTACGGACGCCGACGTAAAACTCCGACGTCCAACGCGGTGGCTGAAACTCACCGGCTCAACGCTGACGCTGCGCACACCGAAATCACCCCCACTCACTCCTGCGTCACCGCCTTCACCGCCACCCGCTTGCGCAACTGCCGCCGCAGCAAATGCCGCACCAACGGCCCCGGCACCCGCCATCCGCGCCAACGCAGGTGGCCGATGCGGAATGTCGCCGTCGCCGTCGCCAGCACCCGCCCCTGCGCGTCGCTGAGCCGCCCGGATACGAAACACAGCTGGCCGCGCCAATGCTCGATCCGGCCGTAGCCGAACACACGGCCGGGCCGCGCGGCCTGGATGAAGACGGTCTTCGATTCCACGGTGACCGCGATGCGGTCGGGCGGCAGCTCGACGTAGATCGCCGGGCCCATGCAGTCGTCGAGCATCGCCGCCAGCAGGCCGCCGTGGATCTGGCCGAGCGGATTGGTCAGCGCATCGCTCGCATCGAAGCTCACGCTGACGCTGCGGTCGGTCTCGTTATGGGCCTGGAAGCGCCAGCCCAGCAGCGTCGCCGCCGCCGGCAGCGGCAAACGGCCGTCGATCATCGCCCAGAATGTGTTGTCGCGGCGCATTCGCTCTCTCCTTCGACGGGTCGCTGCGCGCCGCTCACTGCGCCGCGCGCAACGCCAGCGCGCACAATGCGAATCCGAGCAACGACAAGATCAGCGCGGCGGCGGCGCCGGCGACCGGCGTGCGCGCGCCGGTCGCCCGCCGCAAGCCTGAGGCGATAGCGAGCGGCGGGCCGAACGCGAGCAGGCAATACGCCTGGAACAACGCCAGCGCGGCGAAGCCCGGCCGGGTCAGCACCCATTCGTTCAGCAGCAACGCGCCGCCGGCGACGCAGGCCAGCCACGCCGCGCCGAGCGCGCGCATCAACGCCAGCAGCAGCAAGCGCAGGCGCGGCGACAGGCTGTCCCACGACTGATCGGCCGCGGCGCGGTGATACGGCATGAAGCGCCGGCGGGTGAGATACGCCAACGCGAACGCCAGCACGATCGCGAAAGCCGCGACATAGCAGCCCGCGCCTGCCCAAGCCCATGCCCTCATGCCCGCCTCCTGTCGGCCGGACGGCCGCGACGCGATCCGAACGCCTGCACCCGGCTACAACGCCGGCGCGCCGGCGCCGTGAAGCCCGGGCGCGCAAACCGCAGAAGCCCGCTGCGCCCGTCGGTTCAGCCCGTTGCCGAACGCCTGTGACGCGCGCCCGCGCGACATTGCGAGCACCTGCGCACAAGCCCGCCCACGCCGGCGCCGGCGTGATGCGCGGCGGCTAAAAACTGCGAGCGCGTACCAGCACGGCTTCGCGCGACGTTGAACCCGGCTTGCGTCCAATGGCCGCGCGCGTCGGCCCATGCCCGACCTCCCCCATGCGGCAAGCACGCGCAGCCGTGCGGCCGCGCGCGGTGCCGCATCCGGCGGCATCGCGCGCGCGTCGTTCTCGCCCGTCGAGGAATCCGCGATGACCGCCTCCGCCTGGATCCGCTTCGTCCGCGCCGCGCTCGCCGCCGGTGCGCTGGCCGCATCCGCGACCGCATTCGCGCAGACCGCCCCGCTGCAGCCGCAACCCCCGCTCGCCGCCGGCACGCTCGCGGTCTGCAGCGCCACCTGGTACGGCGCCGAAGGCGAAATCCCCGAAGGCTGGCCGACCGCCAGCGGCGAACCCTTCCACCGCTTCGCCCTCGCCGCCGCGCACAACTCGCTGCCGTTCGGAACCCAGGTGCGGGTCAGCTACCAGGGCCGCTCAGTGGTAGTGCGCGTCAACGACCGCGGCAACTTCGGCTGGCCGATCTGCATCGACCTGACCTATGGCGCGTTCCGGCAGATCGCCAATCCCGACCAGGGCGTGGTTAGCGTCGACTATCAGGTGCTGTAAGCGGCCGCAGCTGCGGCGCTACAACAACCCCAGCTGCGTCGCCTTCAGCGTCGCCGCCGCGCGGGTCGAACTCTCCAGCTTGCGGAACGCGTTTTCAACGTGGGTGCGCACGGTGCTGGGGCTGATCGCGAGTTTCTGCGCCACCACCTTGTTGCTGGCGCCCAAGCTGATCCAGCGCAGCACATCGCGTTCGCGCTCGCTCAGCAGCGGCGCCGACGGCGCCGGCACGCGCCGCGGCGCGGCCGCGTGCGGCCGCAGCAGC
>NZ_LXSD01000503.1:0-17312 GCF_017168095.1 Lysobacter enzymogenes
CCCGCCCCGACCCGCCGCGTCCGCCGCGTCCGCCGCGTCCGCCGCGCCGCGCCAGATACGGAACCGCCGCCCCTGCGGGCGGCGGTTCGTCGGGGCGATGCAGAATCAAGGCAGGCGCGACGCCCTGCGCGAGCCGGCCGCCCCCAACGCGCTCGCCGGCCGGCGTCCCGGCCGCTCGCAGCGCTCGCGACTGGCGGCTTACTTCGCCGGAACCACGCGCTTGAGCTCATCGATCGCGGCCTTGACCTGCACCAGGCCCCAGCCGGTGTTGTCGTCGCGGCCCGCGGCGTCGATGTCCCGGGCGGTCGTGAACAGCGCTTCGCGCACCTGCTGCGCGGTCGCGTTCGGGCGCGCGCTCCACACCACCGCGGCCGCGCCGGCCACGTGCGGCGACGCCATCGAGGTGCCGTCCATCACCGCGTAGGAGCTGTCGTTCACGTTCAAGACGCCATTGACGACCATGGTCTGCCCCGCCAGTCCCGCCAGGATCGCCTCGCCGCTGGCCTTGGAGATGCCGGTCGCCGGAAGGGTGCTGGCCGGCGACAGGCTGCCGGCGAACTCGCCGTCGACGTTGTTGTAGATCGCCACGCCGAGCGCGCCGCCCGACTTCGCGTTGGCGACCTTGTCGACGAAAGTGATCTCGCCGCGCTGGCACAGCACGATCTTGCCCTTGAACGCCGCCGACGAGGCCTTGCACAGGCCGCCGTCGACCCAGCCCGCGCTGGCCCGGCTGGCGGCGGAGCCGGTCAGCACCGTGGCCGGGAACGTCGCGCTGCCGACCTTCAGCGGCTCGCTCGAGGACAGGCCGAGGCTGCGCACGCCGACGCCCGGCGCGGCCAGATCGACCTGATTGTTGAACTCGGAGAAGCTCGCGCGCTTGTCGCCCGAGTCCACCGCCGCCACCGACACCACGCTCGGGTAGGACGCGGGATATAGCGGCGGATTGACCAGGTTGGTTCCGGGAAACGGCGTGATCGCGGAATTGCCGGCCGCGGCGACCACCAGCGTGCCGCGGTCGGCCGCCAGCTTGAATTCGCTTTCCTCGGTGGACGACCGGTTCGGGCCGCCCAGGCTCATGTTGACGACCTTGGCCCCGGCCGCCTCGCACTTCTTGACCGCAGCGACGTTGTCGGAGGCGAACAGCACCGGCTTGCATTCGGCGCCGTCGAACACCTTGACGATGTGCAGCGAGACCTTGCCCGGGCTCACGCCGATCACGCCCTTGTCGTTGTGGGCCGCGGCGATGGTGCCGGCGACATGGGTGCCGTGGCCGCAGGTGTCGCTGTCCCAGCTCGCGCCGAAAACGTTGGCGCTGCCGGCGATGGCGACGCCGGCCAGATCCTCGTGGGCGCGCTTCAGGCCCGAATCGATCACGCAGACCTTGATGCCGGCGCCGGTCGGCGCGCCGGCGTCGAGCGCGCCGTCGCCGTCGGCGTCCCACACCGCGCTGGCCTGGATCTGGCCGATGCCGACCGGCGTGTCCTGCTGCAACAGATAGCGCGGCTGGTCGATTTCGATCGATTCCACCGACGGATCCTGGCGCAGGCTGTCCAGCGCCGCGCGCGACGGCAGGGTGAACACCGCGCGGCTGAGGCCTTCGAAGCGGTGGTGCAAGGTCGCCTGGCCGAGCTTGCGCTGGCCGAGCCGCGCGTTGACGCCGCGGACGTTGGCGCTCATGCGTTCGTTCGAGCGGGCCACGATGCTCGCGATCTGGTCGAGGATGGCCTGCGGCCGGGTGGACAGCGTGGGCGCGGCCGCGGCCGGCGCCTCCTTGAACTTGATCCACACGCGCGGCGCGGCCGCGTCCTGCGCCGCGACCGCGCTCGACGCGGCCCACGCCGCCAGGCCCAGGCTCAACGCGCACACCAACTTGCTCTGCTTCATGTCGTCCCCTGTTCGATGATCGCAACCGGCTTCCGGAGGAAGCCGCGTCGGCCGCAACGCTGCGTCCGATGTCGATCACAAACGGCGCGGCGGCGGCGGCGCCCCACCCGTCCGTTTCACTTTCGGACTCGTCCCGGGTGCGGGTTGGCGCGGGAAAGCCGCATCGAAGGCGGGTTTGCGGCACCTGATCCCAGGAAGCGGACACGCGCGAAGCGAAGCGCGCGAAGCGAAAGCGCGCGAACGAAGGCGCGCGACTGCAAGCGCAAAAAAAACGGGAGCCCCGCGGGGCTCCCGTTCGCGTCGAGCGGCGTACCGGCGGCGCGCTTACTGCGCCTGCAGCTCGGCGATCGCCGCCGGGATCTGCACCAGGCCCCAGCCGGTGTTGTCGTCGCGGCCGGCCGCGTCGATGTCCAGCGCGGTGGCGTCGAGCGCGTCGCGCACCTGCTGGGCGGTGGCGGCGGGCTTGGCGCTCCACACCACCGCGGCCGAGCCGGACACGTGCGGGGTCGCCATCGAGGTGCCGCTCATCTTCTCGTAGCCGGCGTTGTCCACCGACGGGGTGGCGTCGAGCGCGACGGTCTTGCCGGCCAGGTTGGCGACGATGTTCTCGCCGTCGGCCTTGCTGATCGCCACCGCCGGCAGGCTCGAGGTCGCCGGACTCAGGTTCGGCGCGGTGCCGGTGTACAGCGCCGGGGCGAACGCGCCGTCGACGTTGTTGTAGATCACCACGCCGGCCGCGCGCGCGCTCTGCGCCTTGCTGACCTTCTCGTAGAAGGTGTTGGTGCCGCGCTGGCAGACCACGATCTTGTTGCGCCAGGTGCTCGACGAGGTCTGGCACAGGCCGCCGTTGACCCAGCCGGCGCTGGCGCTGGCCTGCCTGGAGCCGCCGACCGGGGTCGCGGCGAAGCTCGCGGTGCCGACCACCAGCGGGTCGTTCTTGAGCGGGAAGGTGCTCAGCACGTCCACGCCCGGCGCCGACAGTTCCACCTTCGGGGTGAACTGCGAGAAGCTGGCCTTGGCGTTGCTCGAATCCACCGCCGCCACCGACACCACGCTGGCGTAGCCGGCCGGATAGCTCTGGGTGTTGTTGCCGTCGTTGCCGGCCGCGGCGATGCTGAGCACGCCGGCATCGGCCACGCTCTGGAACGCAGTGCGCTCGGCGGTGGACGCGCTGGGACCGCCCAGGCTCATGTTGATGATCTTGGCGCCGGCGGCCTGGCAGCGCTGCGCGGCGTCGGCCAGGGTCGAGGAGTAGGTCCACGAGCACTGGCCGTGGCCGCTGCCGTTGTAGCCGTTGCTGCCGAAGATCTTGACGATGTGCAGCGAGACCTTGCCCGGGCTGACCCCAACCACACCCTTGTCGTTGTTGACCGCGGCGATGGTGCCGGCGACGTGGGTGCCGTGGCCGCAGGTGTCGGTGTCCCAGCCGGTCGGATAACCGGTGATGGTCATGCCGGCGAAGTCTTCGTGGTTCTTGTTGAGGCCCGAGTCGATGATGCAGACCTTGATGCCCGAGCCGTTGGCGGCGCCGGCGTCGAGCGTGCCGTCGCGGTTGGCGTCCCACACGTCGCGCGCCTGCACCTGGTCGATGCCGTAGGGCACGCTCTGCGCCTGCAGGTAGCGCGGCTGGTCGATCTCGACCGATTCCACCTCGGGATTGGCGCGCAAGGCCTTGATCGCCTCCGGCGAGGCCAGGGTCATGACCGCGGTGTTGATGCGGTCGAACTGGTAGTTGAGCTGCGCGTCGCCGGCCTGGGCCGCGCTGAGCTTGCCGCGCAGCGCCTGGATGCGCTGGCCGAGGTTCGGCGCGGCGGCCAGCCCGCTGCGGGCGCTGGCGCCGGCGGCGGTGCCGCCGGCGGACTTGAACTTGACCCACACGCGATTCGGGTTCGGCGCGTCCTGGGCCATGCCCGCCGTCGACGCGATCAGGGTCGCCAGACCCAGGCCCAGCGCGCACACCAACTTGCTCTGCTTCATCGAACCCCCGGTTGCAGTGTCGGCCGGCTCCGGTCGGAGCGGCCGTCGGGCGTGTGCCCGATTCTTCTGCAAACGTGACGCCAGCAACGCCTCCCTACCCTGCGCAGGCATCATTTCTAAGTACGCTGAACAGCTCGGAGACTGGCGCACCGGGTTCTTCGACGCCGTTCACACCGGGAACGCGGCACAGCGCTCAGGCTTCGACGAAGCGCACCCGGCGCGTGATCGAACAGGTCAGCTCGTAACCGATGGTCGCGCTGGCCGCGGCGATGCGTTCCACCGGCAGCGCCGGCCCCCACAGCTCGACCGGATCGCCGACCGCGGGCGCATCGATGCCGCGCAGGTCGATGGTCATCAGGTCCATCGACACCCGCCCGATCAGCTGGGTCTCCTGCCCGCGCACCCGCACCGGCGTGCCCGGCGGCGCCACGCGCGGGTAGCCGTCGCCGTAGCCGATCGCGGCCACGCCGACCAGCATGTCCTCGGGACATTGCCAGGTCGCGGCGTAGCCGATGCGCTCGCCGCGGCGCACGCGGTTGACCGCGATCAGCCGGGTTGACAAGGTCATCGCCGGACGCAGGCCGAAATCGGCGCCGGTGCGGCCTTCGACCACGCTGATGCCGTACAGCAGCCCGCCCGGGCGGATCCAGCCGGCGTGCGCATCGGGCCAGCCGAGCACCGCGGCCGAGTTCGACAGCGAGCGCGCGCCGTCCAGGCCCGCGGTGGCGGCGTCGAACGCGGCCATCTGCTGGCGGGTCTGCGGGTTGGCGAATTCGTCGGAGCTGGCGAAGTGGTTCATCAGCACGATGTCCTCGGCCACCGCCGGCGCCGCGCGCAGGCGCGCATACGCCTCGCGCACCTGCTCGGGCGCGAAGCCCAGGCGGTGCATGCCGCTGTCGACCTTGAGCCAGCAGCGCACCGGCTCGCCCGGCGCGGCCTGTTCCAGCATCTCGATCTGGCTGAGGTGATGGACCACGGTTTCCACGCCCAGGCGACGCAGTTGCGGCAGGTCTTCGGGTTCGTCGAAGCCCGACAGCAGCACGATCGGCTGCGACAGGCCGGCCGCGCGCAGGCGGTCGGCATCGGACAGCGCAGCCACGCCGAACGCGTCGGCGCCTTCGAGCGCGCGGGCGACGCGTTCCAGGCCGTGGCCGTAGCCGTCGGCCTTGACCACCGCCATTACCCGGCTGTTGGGAGCGAGCGCCCGGGCCTGGGCGAGGTTGTGACGCAGGGCGTCGGTGTGGATGTGTGCGCAAGTCGGTCGTGCCATGGCGCACATTCTAGCGGCGAGCCTGCGAGGGCCAATGAGGCGAGTGTGAAGTCTCGGCTGCGCGCAGAACGGGCAAAGCGAGAGCGGCGGCGGCTTCGGCTTTGGCTTGACGCGGTTGTGGAAGAGTCCCTTGTGGGAGGGCCTTCAGGCCCGATGCTTTTGTTTCAGGCCTCGGCTATCTGAAACAAAAGCATCGGGCCTGAAGGCCCTCCCACAAAAGCTCCCTCCCAAGTCACTCCCACACCAACGACGCCAACCGACAGACCCACAAAAAACCGCGCGCGGTCGCCCGCGCGCGGCTGGGTGTCGCAACGGCGGCAGCCGGCTGCGTCAGTCGCAGCGGCGCTCGATCACCGTTTCGGTCTTGTTCTGCTGGTTTTCCTGGATCTTGCGGCCCGCGAACGCGCCGCCGACCGCGCCGGCCGCGGTGGCCAGCTTCTTGCCGTTGCCGCCGCCGACCTGGTTGCCGAGCAGGCCGCCGGCCACCGCACCGATCGCGGTGCCGGCGATCTTGTGCTGATCCTTGATCTGCTTGGGACGCTGCACTTCCACGTTGTAGCAATGCGGGGTCTTCTTCGACTTGGTCTGCGCGCCGGCGGCGCCGGTGACCATGACGCAGGACACCAGCGCAGCGGCGATCAGGGATTTGAAAGTGGAGTTCATAAACTCACCAAAGGAGTTGGAAGGGCGATGGCTACGATGCGCCCGGACTCGTCATAACAACGTCAATCCCCGCATCGCCGGTGCAGGCTAATCCGCCGAGCCTGAACGGGCGCATGCGCAGCGCCGGAACGCGCGCAGGAATGCGCGGAGCGTGCGCGCAATCAACCATCGCGCCGCGCCCGGCGCGGTACCGCCCCGCTTCGCCGCCGCCTATGATGGCTCTTTGCGCGTGCGCCGCCGCCAGGCGCGCGCCGATCGAAGAGGAGAATTGCGCATGGAACGCCGACTGCCCCGGCCCCTGCCCGCGTCGAACGCCGCCCCGCTGCCTGCGCTCTGGCCGGGACGAACGGCTCGGATCCGTCCCGCACTGACCAGCGCGGCGCTGTGCCTGGCGCTCGCCGCCTGCGGCGAACGCGCGCCGGCGCCGGCCGCTGCGCCTGCCGCACCGGTTGCGCCGCCGACCGACACCGCGTCCCCTGTCCCGCCCACAACGCCCGCAGCGAACGCAGCGAACGCAGCAGCCGAACCGGCCGCGCCGCCCTACCGCTTCGCCTTCGCCAGCAAGGGCGATCCCTCGTCGGACAAACGCCGCAAGGATCCGCGCGTGGTCGAATGGGGCGAGGACGGCTGCGGCGCGTATCCGGTGGCGCGGGTCGATGCGATCCCGCTGCGCGACGCCTGGCTGCGGCCGGACTGGGTGGTCGAGTTCGACGACAAGGACCGCGAGATCCAGCGCTGGGGCCGGCCGATGGCCGCCGAGCTGACCGGCCTGGACGGCGCCCGCCTGGGTTTCCGCGTCGACGCCCACGGCCAGCGCGGCGAGTTCGCCACCACGCCCGACGGCGCACTGCAGGCGCTGCCCGGGCAAGCCGCATCGGCCTCGCTGTACGCCAGCGCGCGCCAGATCGAATGCCCGGCGCTGCCGACCTTCGCCGAATCCGACTACGTGCAGTGCTTCGTGGTCAAGGACGCGGCCGGCGGCGAACGCCGGCTGGCGTGGGAAGCGCCTTGCACCTGAGCCTCGTCCGCGCACCCGCGCCGATGCGCGCGAGCGCGCACAGGCCGGAAGCGGATGTATCGAAGTTGGCGTTCTGCGCATCAGGTCGCGCGCCCGCGGCGGCCGACGCACGCATGATGCAGGGCCGGCCGCGGCGCACCACGCGCCGCCGCGCGCGGCGAGCGCTGCGCGAACGGCGCGCGGCGAACACGACGGAGCGGGCATGACGAATTTCGATGTCGTAGTGGTGGGCAACGGCGTGCTCGGCATGGCCACGGCGCACGCGCTGCAACTGCGCGACCCGCAACTGCGGGTCGCGGTGGTCGGCCCGCAGGCGCGCACCGGCGCGGCCTCGGCCGCCGCCGGCGCGATGATGGGCTGCTACGGCGAAGTCACCGCGCAGCTGCTGCGTACCGAGGCCGGACGCGCCAAGCTGGCCAAGGGCCTGCACGCCGCGCGCTGCTGGCCGGACTGGCTCGACGGCATCAACCAGGCCCTGCCCGACGCCGAGCGCGTGTCGATCCGCGCCGGCACCGTGGTATTCAGCAACAGCAAATCGGGCACCATCGAGGACGAGAACTACGCGGCGATCCTGCAGGCCCTGCACGAGAACGGCGAGGCCTACGAAACCCTCGACCCGAACCGCATCGACGGGCTCAACCCCGCCGACGATTGCCGCCCCAGCCGCGCGCTGTACCTGCCCAACGAAGGCTCGATCGACGCCGCGCGGCTGCTGCAGGCGCTGACGTCCCTGATCGAACGCTCGCCGCAACTGACCCTGATCGACGCCACCGCCACCGCACTGGAGCTCGGCAACGGCCGCATCGACGGCGTGCGCCTGGCCGACGGCCGCCGCCTGTCGGCGCCGCGCGTGGTGCTCGCCGCCGGCGTGTGGACCCAGACCCTGCTCGACAGCCTGCCCGATCTGGCCCGGCGCATCCCGCGCCTGTTCTGCGGCGGCGGCACCTCGCTGCTGCTGGACACCGGCCCGCGCGAGCAGGCGCACGTGCTGCGCACGCCCAACCGCGCCTTCGCCTGCGGCCTGCACGCGGTGCCGCGCGGCGGCGGCCGCCTGTACGTCGGCGCCACCAACACCTTGTTCGCCCAGCCGATGCTGCGCACCTCGCCGGCGGACATGTTCTTCCTGCTCGAATGCGCGCTGGACCAGCTCGACCAGGACCTGTGCGCGGCGCAACTGGTGGGATGGCAGGCCGGCAATCGCCCGGTCGCGGTCGATACCTGCCCGCTGATCGGCCCGACCTCGGTCGAAGGCCTGTGGCTGCTGGCCGGCACCTATCGCGACGGCCTGTTCCTGTCGCCGCTGCTGGCCCGGCACATCGCCGACCGGGTCTGCGGCGGCGACGGCCTGTTCGCTGAGACCTTCGCGCCCGAACGCCGGCCGATCCGCCTGTACACGCCGCAATCGGCGCGCGCCGAAGCGCTCAAGCACTATGTGGCGATGGGCGCCGAGCACAGCATCCGCCTGCCGCGGGTCGGCTGGCATCACGCGTTCCCGCGCTTCTACGAGCAGATGCTCGACGGCCTGTACGACGAACTCGGCGAAGACGAGTACGTGCTCGCGCCGGAGCTGCTGGCCATCGTCGCCGCCGACCGCAAGCGCATGGTGCCGTTCTTCCGCGACTACTTCGCCCAGGTGCGCCAGGCCTGGGCCTGAGCGGCGGCGCCCGCGCGGCGCCGTTCAATCGCGCAGGAACCACGCCGACAGGCTGCGCCGCCATTGCTGGAAATAGGCGCTGTCGTGCTCAGGCGCGATGGTCGCCTGCATCGTGTCGATGCGCTGCATCGAGGCATAGCCGAGCCGGGCCAGCGCGCCGGCGATCAAGTCCGCGCCGAGCACCACCGAGTAGCCGCAGTCCGGGCGCTGGTTGTAGCGATAGTTGCAGCTGTTGACCAGGTTCGGCACCACCGCGCGCAGTCCGGCGATGCCGTCGTCGAGGGTGTCGATCAGGATCGCCTGCGGCCGCAGCTGCGCCATCGCCTCCAGCAGCAGGAACGGATGCGCGGAGTGGTAGAGCACGCCGGCGCAGACGATCGCATCGAAGCTGCCGGGCGGCAGTTCCCACAAGGCCTGGTGCATGTCGCCGGCGACGATACGCAGATCGTCGCCGAAGCGCTCGCGCAGGCGCCGCACGCAGCGCGGGTTGTGCTCCAGCGCGGTCACCTGCGCGGCGTGCGCGAGCAGGCCCTGGGTCAGGCCGCCGGTGTGCGCGCCCAGTTCGAGCACTCGGCATCCGCGCAGACGCTGCGCCTGCGCGTCGATCAGCCAGTGCCGGCGCACCGGCGTGGCATGGGTGTGGTCGGCCTGTTCCAGCACCACTTCGAACGCTTGCGCCCACTGCGCCGCGGGCGCGCGGCCGTCGGCGGCGTCGCGGTCGAGCCAGGCGTAGTCGACCGCGCCCTCCAGGCAGGCCAGCACCACCACCGCGTGCTCGGGCCGTTCGCGCGGGCGCCAGATTTCGCCGGCGCGCGGCGCATCGTCGGCGCTGGCGCCGCTGTCGGAATCGGGTATGCGTTCCATGGCCGAGCCAGGCAAACCCCGCCGCGCCCTTACGGGCACGGCGGGTCGCTGCGTCAGTTGCTCGGCGGCGCCGGCGAGACGTTGTACGGCGGCCACCAACGGCGCTCGTCGGCCGAACCGGTGGTCACTTCCGACTCTTCCAGCGCCTTCTTGTTGCTCAGCAGGTCTTTCAGCGTATCCAGGTTGGTTTCATTGCTCATGAACGTTCTCCTGTGGAATGGACGTACTGCTTTGCTGCGATCGTCGCGGCGTCCGTGCCGACGCTTGCCACCGCTCCTTCTGCGCGGCCCTCGCGCGGGCCCGATGCGATGAATCGATTCGGTCCGGCCGGCTCAGGCCGGCGCGGCTTCGACCAGCCGGCTGCCCAGCAGCGAATCCAGGCCGCGCAGCGCGCGCGCCCGGGCGTCGCCGCCGCCGAGCTTGTCGCCGGCCAGTTCGGCGTAGCCGCGTGCGATCGCTTCCACGCTGCGGCCGTCGCACAGTTCGAACAGCAGCCAGCTGTCCAGGCCGAGCCAGTGGATGCGCCCGGACCGCGGCGAAAACACCATCAGGCATTCGGCCTGCGGCACCGGCCGCGAGCGCAGGCCGTCGGCCTTGCGCAAGCTCTGCGTGGCGTTCATGCGGCCTCCCGCGCGTCGGCGAACATCGCCGCGTCGACCGGCGCCAGCGAGCTGCGCAGCCAGTGCACCAGCTCGAAACCGCCCGGCGAGAGCAGGTGCGACCACTCGCCCTCGAGCATCTCGCCCAGGTAGCGCGCGCGGTCGATCGAGCGCCCGTAGCGGTGCGCGGTGTCGTTGTTGACCACCGACATCGCATGCGCCCGGCTCACATAGGCCGCGGGATCGCCGAAGCGTTCGAAGCAGCGCGGGTCGGCGACCAGCGCCGCGGCCTTGAACAGCGACAGGTGCACATAGACGTGATAGGCGAAGATCGCCCGCACGATCGACCAGCGCACGTTGCGCCACGGCACCTGGATGGTCGCATCCGGCGCCCTGGCCAGCGACACCGAGCGCGCGGCGTCGAACAGCTTCATGTGCAGGCCTTCGTGCAGCAGGCAGCCGGCGATGTCCCAGGGATTGCCGAGCTGTTCGAGCGAAACGAACACGGTCGACGGGGTCAGGTCGCCGCCGGCGGCCGACAGCACGATGCCGCCTTCCAGTTGCGCCTCCAGCAACGCGATCGCGCCGACGTGGCGCAGCGCCGCCGGCCCGGCGTTGGGCAGCAGCATCGACAGCAGCGCGATCGAGTCCTGCACCTTCTGCCGCGCGGCCGCGTCCGGGTTCAGCAGCGCGCCGCGGTTGGCCGGGTTGTCGGCGAAGATCTTGTCGAACGCCGCCTGCAGCTGCAGCGCGCAGGGATCCTCGCTGCCGAGGATCGACCACATCCAGTGCGGCTCGTCGGACTGCAGGCTCCAGCGCTGCGCCATGCGCGATTCGCACAGGCCCGCCGGCAGCGCGGCCAGGGCTTGCGGCAGCAGTCGCTCCAGGCGGTGCGGCGCGGCCAGTTGCCCGCTTTCCAGCTCGGAGAACGCATCCTCGGCGGCCAGGCGCAGCAGCGGGTCGAAGAAGATCCGCCGCAGTTCGGCGTCGGGCAAGGCCTCCAGTTGCGGCTGCAATGCCGCCACGCCCGGCAGGCGTTCGGAAAACAGTTCCGCGCCGAAGCGATAGCGAGCATAGACCTTGGCCAGGATGCGGCCGGAGTCGCCGAAGTTGGGCTGGACGCTGAGCGCGCGGTCGGCGGCCGCGACCAGTTGCGCGTGCGCGTTCATGCCGCCCTCCCCTGGCCCGCGGCGGCGCGGCCATCGGCGAGGATCATGCCGCTGGCGACCAGGCTCCCAAGCACCGGGCCGACTTGTCGCCAAGCCCGCTCGGAAGCCACGCCGGCGATGTCGGCGTAGGCCTGGGCCAGATCCTGCCCGCTGCGTCCGTCGCACAGTTCGAACATCAACCACGCGGCGGTATTGAGCTTGCGGATCTTCGGCTGCGCCGGATCGGCGGCGAACAGGACGCCGCGGTCGCCGACCGGGCGCAGCTGCAGTTGCGGGTTCTTGGCGTAGCGCAGCGAATCGGCGGGATCGGCAACATCGGCGGCGCGGACATCGGCGGTTTCGGCGCGCGCGGGGGCCGCCGCGCGCGGCAGATCGATCAGCGGCGCGATCGCTTCGCACAGCCACTCGACCATGCGCTGCGCATACGGCGTCAGGTAGTGCGACCACTCGCCGCGGAACTGCGCGGCCAGATAGGCCATGCGCTCGTGGCCGCGCGAGAACGGCGCGGCGGAGGCGTTGTTGACCACCGACATCGCATGCGGCCGGGTGCCGGCGCGATAGCTTTCCGGCGCGCCGTAGATATCGTGCAGCTGCGGGCCGAGCTGTTCGACCGCGGTGCGGAACAGTTGCAGGTGGACATAGGCGTGGAACGCGAACAGGCAGTTCGACACCGAGATCTCGCGGCCCCACGGCAGCTGGACCATGTCCTCGCGCACCACTGCGGCGCTGGTGCGGACCAGGTCCGAGAGCTTGAGGTGCACGGCCTCGTGCATGATGTGCACCGCCGTGTCCCAGGGATTGGCCAGCTCTTCGGGCGCGATGAAGATCATGCACGGGGTGGAATCGCCGCCGGATGCGGTCAGCATCGGCCCGCGCTCGTTGCGCATGTTCGCGAACGCGACCGAATGCAGGTGGCCGAACACGCTGCGCGCCATCTGCGGCACCAGCGCCTGCAGCAGCGCGCAGGCGCGTTCGAGCTGGGCGACCATCTGCGGCGTCGGCCGCACCAGTTCGGCCTCGCAGTGCCCGCCGGGCATGAAGCCCAGGCGCAGCGCTTCGCGCAGGGCGTCGGCGGTGGGCTCGGCGGCGTCGGCCAGGTCCCAGACCCAGATGCGGCGGCCGTCGAGGTCGGGCCCGACGACGAAATTGCGCTGCATCGCCGCGGCCGACAGGCTCAGCGGCTGCTCGATCGTCGCCAGGCTGCGTTCCAGGCTCCAGGCCAGCAGGCCGGCCTGATGCGCCGGCGCGACCCCGGTTTCCATGCGCTCGATCGCCGCTTCCAGTTCCGCGCGCACCAGCACGTCGCCGAACACCTTGTCGGCGGCCTCCTGGGCCAACGCCTCCACCGCCGGCAACAGCGCGCGCAATCGCGCGTCTTCGCGCGCCAGTATCGTCAGCGCGAATTTGTAGCGTTCGATGTTGAGCCGGACGATCTGTTGCGAATCGCCGAACTCGTCGTGGGCCTGCAGGCGCGCGTCGACTTGCTGGATCAGATCTCTCATGGAAGACCTACCTCGCTGGTGGCAACGTTGCGTTGTCGTGTACCGCGCGGCGACAGCTCAGCGACAGGTTCGCTGCGCGCGTCCGAGCGCGGACGGACGGCAAGACGGCTTATAGCAAGAAGGCGTCATGCGCTTTTGTGCATGCGCATCGCAAAGCGACAAGGTTTTTTTCTGTATGCGACCTGCGTGGCAGCGCGCGAACGCGCAAGGTCGCGGTGCGCACGGACAAATCGCAAAGCGCGTCGCAGAACCGCGACGGCGTCGCGGCGAACGCGGCGGATCGGGCCGCCGATGCGGCCGATCGGGCAAACAAAGGAGCGCGATGCGTTGCGCGGCGGGCGTTTAACCGTTTGCGCCCGATGTTCGCGAGTCGCCGAACGCCGCGCTCGAGCGAGTGCGACGTTGCAGCGCAACACGCGTTTGCGGCGACGAAGCGGCGCGTGCATGCGGCGCATGCGCCGCGTCGGGCGACGGACACCCGCGCGCGCCGCGACGCCGAAGACGGCGGCGCCATCGCGCCGCCCGCCCGGCCGTCGCGACCGGGCACAGGCCCTTACTCGAAACTGCCGATCGAGTCGTGGGCGAGATTGTCGAAGCGGGTGTACTCGCCGAAGAACTTGAGCTTGAGCGAGCCGGTCGGGCCGGAACGCTGCTTGCCGATGATGACCTCGGCCAGGCCTTTGTCCGGCGAGGTTTCCTTGTTGTAGTAGTCGTCGCGGTAAATGAAGATGATGATGTCCGCGTCCTGCTCGATAGCGCCGGATTCGCGCAGGTCGGCCATCACCGGGCGCTTGTCGGCGCGTTGTTCCAGCGAGCGGTTGAGCTGCGACAGCGCGATCACCGGCAGGTTGAGCTCCTTGGCCAGGTGCTTGAGCGAGCGCGAGATCTCCGAGATCTCGGTCGCGCGGTTCTCCTGGTTGCCCGGCACCGACATCAGCTGCAGGTAGTCGATCACGATCAGGCCCAGGTCGTGCTCGCGCTTGAGCCGGCGCGACTTGGCGCGCAGCACGTCCGGCGACAGGCCCGGGGTGTCGTCGATGAAGATCTTGACCTCGCGCAGCTGGCGGATCGCGCCGGTCACGCGCGCCCAATCCTCGTCCTCGAGCTGGCCCGAGCGCAGCCGTTGCGCGTTGACACGGCCGACCGAGGAAATCAGGCGCAGCGCGAGCTGGCTGGCCGACATTTCCATCGAGAACACCGCCACCGCCTTCTTGGTGCGGAAGGCGACGTGCTCGGCGATATTGAGGGCGAAGGTGGTCTTGCCCATCGCCGGACGCGCGGCCAGGATCAGCAGGTCGGTGTTCTGCAGGCCCGCGGTCATCTCGTCGAATTCGGTGTAGCCGGTCGGCAGGCCGGTGACCGCGCCGCCGTTGGCGTAGCGCGTCTGCAGCACGTCGAAGGCTTCCGACAGCGCCTTGGTCACCGGGGTGAAGTCGGTGCGCCCGCGCGCGCCGGCTTCGGCGATGGCGAACACCTGCTGCTCGGCCTTGGACAGGATTTCGCTGCTGTCGCGGCCGTCGGGCTGGAAGCCGTCGTTGACGATCTCGGTGCCGACCTCGATCAGCTTGCGCATCACCGCCTTGTCGCGAACGATTTCGGCGTAGGCGGCGATGTTGGCGGCCGAGGGCGTGGTCGTGGCCAGCTCGATCAGATAGGCGCCGCCGGCTACTTGTTCGCTGAGCCCTTGCGAGTCGAACCATTCGCCCAGGGTCACCGCGTCGAACGGGCGGCTGCGCTCGGCCAGCTCGCGGATCGCGCGGTAGATCAGCTGGTGGTCGCGGCGGTAGAAGTCTTCCTCGACCAGTTGGTCGGCGACGCGGTCGTAGGCGTCGGGCGCCAGCATCAGGCCGCCGAGCACGGCCTGCTCGGCCTCGACCGATTGCGGCGGCACGCGCAGCTGGTCGATGCGCTGTTCGGCGCGGGTCTCGAAACGTTTTTCGCCGCGGAATCCGGGACGTGAGCTCATCGGGAAGGCGATCCTGGTCGATGCGGCCGCTGATTCGGCCTGGCCGGTGCCCGGCGCTGGCCGGGACCTCGCCCCGGAAGGCTCATCCTAGCGGCCGGGGGCGGCCTACCGTTGCAGATAGGTCGGTGGAAAATCTGTGGATAAGGGGTGGGTAGGTGTAGCGCTGGGGTGTCGCAGGCGTTGCGACGCGCTGTTCGAGGAACCAGTGAAGAGGAACGAGTGGAAGCGACTCGACTCCGTTCCTAGTTCCTCTTCACTCGTTCCTCAAAAACGAAGGGCGCCTCGCGGCGCCCCTCGTGTTACCGCGTCGATCTACTCGGGATCAGGCGGCTTCGCCGACCACGATGACCTTGACCGTGGTTTCGACGTCGGCGTGCAGGTGCAGCAGCACGTCGTATTCGCCGGTGCGGCGGATCGGGCCTTCGCCCATGATCACTTCCGACTTGCCGACTTCGTAGCCGGCCTTGGTCAGCGCCTCGGCGATGTCGCGCGGGGTCACCGAGCCGTACAGCTTGCCTTCGGTGGCGGCGTTGGCGGTGATGGTCACCTCCACGCCTTCCAGCTTGGCCTTGCGGCCTTCGGCGCCGTCGAGCAGCGACTGGGCCTTGGCTTCGTAATCGGCGCGGCGGGTTTCGAACTCGGCCAGGTTGGCGGCGGTGGCCGGCACGGCCTTGCCCTGCGGAACCAGGTAGTTGCGGCCGTAGCCCGGCTTGACGTTGACCTTGTCGCCGAGGTTGCCGAGGTTGGTGACTTTCTGCAGCAGGATCAGTTGCATGGGATTGCTCCGTATTCGTTAGCGGGCCTGTGGGCTCGCAGCGGGGGCGCTGTCCGAACGAGGGACATCAGGAGATAGCGGATGGGAGATAGAAGATAGCGAGAGCCGCTATTTCCTATCTCCTCGGCGGCGAAGCCGCCTCTATCCACCAGCTCTTAGGCGTTGTGGTTGTCGGTGTACGGGATCAGAGCCAGGAAACGGGCGCGCTTGACGGCCGTGGCCAGCTGGCGCTGGTACTTCGACTTGGTGCCGGTGACGCGGCTCGGCACGATCTTGCCGGTCTCGGTCAGGTACTGGCGCAGGGTGTTGAGATCCTTGTAATCGATCTCCTTGACGCCCTCGGCGGTGAACTTGCAGAACTTGCGGCGGCGGAAGAACTTGGACATGGGAATGAGTTCCTAGAAGGGATCAGGCGGCTTCGGTGGTGTCTTCGGCGCTGTCGGCGGAGCCGACGGCGCTGTCGCTGTCGTCGTCGCGACGACGGCGCTCACCGCGCTCGGGCTTGTCGCCCTTCTCGTCCTTGAACTTCATGATCAGCGACTGCTCGGTGTCGGCTTCGTCGCGCTTCATGACCAGGTGACGCAGGACCGCGTCGTTGAAACGGAAACCGTCGACCAGCTCGTTGAGCACGGTCTGGGTGACTTCGATGTTCAGCAGGACGTAGTGGGCCTTGACCAGGTTCTCGATCGGGTAGGCCAGCTGGCGGCGGCCCCAGTCTTCGAGACGGTGGATCTTGCCTTCGCCGGCTTCGATCAGCGACTTGTAGCGCTCGACCATGGCCGGGACCTGCTCGCTCTGGTCCGGGTGGACCAGGAACACGACTTCGTAATGACGCATTGCTGTGATTCCTTGTGGATGAAGGAACGCCGACGGCGTTCCCGTTCAGCCCCCCGAGGCCGCGACGGCCCGGTGGAGCAAGGGTCCGCAGAAGCCGTTGGCCTCTGGGGAGCCGCGCATTATGACCGGTGCGCGGGCGGCGGCGCAAATCGGCAGGCCTGGGCAGGTCCTGGCGAGCCGTCTGCCGGATTGGGCGCCGCGGGCCGGGCCGGGTTGCGGCCGTGTGCGGGGCCGCTTTGACCGGATCACTCAGCGGGCCGGGGCGTCCGGCCAATCTCGCAAGTTTACGCGACTGTGCCCGCGTCCGGCGGGAGCCAGGGCGGGCAATTCGAACCAACCCTGCAGCCGCAGCGGCGGCGACGAAGCGACCTGACGGCGCCAGGCCGGCAGCGCGGCGGCGTCGGCCGGCAACGGCGGCAGGTGCGCGAGCAGTTCGCAGCCCAGCGCCTGCCAGGCCTGCTGCGGGCCGATCCACTGCCCCGGCGCGGCCGCGGCCTGCGGCGGATAGGCATGGGCGAGGCGCAGGCGGACGCCGCGCCGGCGCCAGGCCTGGGCGGCGTCCCACTCCAGGTTCGCGGCCGGCAAGACCAGGGCTGCGGACGCAGCCGCTTCGTCCGCGGGCGGCGGCAGGGGCGACAAGGCCAGGATCGTCGCGGGCTCGGCCTCGGCGGCGGCGGCCGGATCGAACAGGCTTGCGGCCTGCTCGACCGCGACGCCCCGCCCCGCCAGTTCCGCGGCCAGGATCCGCGCCTGGGCGAGCGCGGCCGCATCGGCCGGATCGCGGTACAGCCGCCAGCGCCGGGCGCGCGGCCGTTCGGCGATCAGCGCGCGCGCCTGCTCGAGCTGGCCGGGCAAGCCGAACCACACCGTCGCCGCGTCCGGCGCCAGGCCGCGCAGGGTCACCGGCAACAGCAGCGGCAGCCCGGACGGCGGCGGCGCGGCCGCCAGCTCGGCTTCGGCGTCGATCAGGTACGGCGCGAACAGCGCCGCCACCCGGCCGGCGCGCTCGCGCGCAGTCAGCTCGGCGACGGCCTGCGGCCAGTCGCGATAACGCAGCACGTCCAGCGCCGGCCGCTTGCGCCCGGCCGCGGCGGCCGGGTCCGGGCAGTTGCGCCAGCCGTCCAGCAAGCGCTC
>NZ_LXSD01000504.1:0-3109 GCF_017168095.1 Lysobacter enzymogenes
AGCCGGCGACGGCGCGCGCCCGCGCGAGGTGCGCGCCCCGCACAGCGGCCGCTGGTACGCGCTGCACTGGGGCCGCGCCGAGCACGCCGGCGAGGCCGCCGACGTGCTGACCGCGGTCGACATCAGCGAGCGCATCGAGACCCTGGCCTCGCACAAGAGCCGGCAGGAAAAACTGCTGTTCACCTCGCGCATGATGTCGGTCGGCGAAATGGCCGCGACCCTGGCGCACGAGCTCAACCAGCCGCTCGCGGCGATCATGAATTACGTAAACGGCAGCCTGCGCCTGGTCGAGCAGGCCGGCGGCCCGGTCCAGGTCGAACGCGCGCTGCAAGCCGCGCGGACCCAGGCCGAGCACGCCAGCGCGGTGATTTCGCGGGTGCGCGAGTTCGTCCGCGCGCGCGAGCCGCGGCGCGAACCGCATGCGCTGGCGCGCATCGCCGAGACCGTGCTGGAACTGCTGCGGCTGGAGGCCGAACGGCTCGACCTGCGCATCGAGCTGGCCCTGCCCGAGCCGCTGCCGCCGGTGTTCGCCGACCGGGTGATGGTCGAACAGGTGCTGCTGAACCTGGTCAAGAACGCGATCGAGGCGATGCGCGAGATCGCCCCGGAGCGGCGCGAGCTGCGCATCGACGCGCGCCTGAACCTGGACGAGCAGGTGGAAGTGCGGGTGTCCGACCGCGGCGCCGGCCTCAGCCCGGCCGAGCAGGACCAACTGTTCTCGCCGTTCTTCACCACCAAGACCGACGGCCTCGGGATCGGCCTGGCGATCTGCCGCTCGATCATCGAATACCACGAGGGCCGGCTGTTCTTCGAACCGCGCGCCGGCGGCGGCAGCGTGTTCGGCTTCACCCTGCCGCGCTACGAGGCGCGCGCTTGAGCCGCGCGCAGGTGACAAACATCAGCATCGCCGCCCCGCCGCTCCGGGTTATACCGTCGCGCTGGCGCGCGGCCGGGCCGGGCCGCGCCGCACCGATGCGCCGGCCGGCCCCGCGCGGCGCCGGCGCGCGAACCGTTGGAGGGACATCCGCATGAGCGAAGGCCGCAGCCAGGATGTGCGCACGGGCGAAGTCCGCATCTATCTGGTCGACGACAACGACGGTTTCCGCGACTCCACCGCGTGGCTGCTGGAGACCGCCGGCTTCCAGGTCCAGGCCTACGCCTCGGCGCCGGCGTTCCTGGACGCCTACGCGCAGGAACGCCACGGCGGCGGCGCCCAGTGCCTGGTCTCGGACATCCGCATGCCGCTGATGAGCGGCCTGCAATTGCAGGAAGAGCTGCGCCGGCGCGGGATCGGCCTGCCGCTGGTGTTCGTCACCGCGCACGGCGACGTGCCGCTGGCGGTCGAGGCGATGCGCAAGGGCGCGGCCAATTTCCTGGAAAAACCGTTCAGCGACGAAGGCCTGATCGAGGCGATCCGCGCCGCGGTGGCCAACGCGCGCAACCACGCCGGCGGCGGCGAGGCCGGCGACGACCGCCTGGCCAAGCTCAGCCCGCGCGAACGTCAGGTCATGGACCTGGTGGTGGCGAGCAAGCCCAACAAGATCATCGCCGACGTGCTCGGCATCAGCGTCAAGACCGTGGAACTGCATCGATCGAACATGATGAACAAACTCGGGGTACGCTCGCTGCCCGAATTGATGAAGGTGGCGCTGGGCCATGGTTGACGCCGATCCGATCGACGCGGCGCCCGCAGCGTCCGCCGCCGAACCCGCGCAGCCCTTGCGCGGACGCGTGCCGGCGCTGCCGCTGTGGCAGGCGCAGGCGCTGTGCGGCTTCTTCGGCGCGGCCCAGCGCTGGCCGTTGCGCGAAGGCGGCGGCTGGCTGGAGTTCTTCGCCGCCGGCCCGGTCGACGGCGAGGTGGTGACGCTGGAAGGCGACGGCGCGCGGGTGCGGCTGCAGCTCGACAGCGGCCTGGCGCTGGACGCCGACACCGGCCTGCACTGGAGCGGCTACCGCGGCCGCTCGCGCGTGCTGGCCTGGAGCCTGGCCCACGAATCGCAGCTGATGAAGCTGAGCCAGGCGCTCGACGTGGCGCTGATCCCGGTGGTCGACGACGGCGCCGCCTCGCTGCAGAGCCTGCAGGCGCGCAGCGGCGACGACGACGGCCTGTGGCTGGGCTTCCGCATTCTCGACGCCGCCGCGCAACCGCGCGCGCGCGGCCATCTGCGCATTCCGCCGGGCTGGGTCGAACGCCTGCTGCAACGCTCGGAGTTGTTCGAACGCGCGCCGCGCGGCGACGACGACGGCGCGCAATATCGCGACTGGTCGCAGCTGCCGGTGCCGCTGGCGCTGAGCTGGGACGGCCCGAGCCTGCGCTACGCGCAATGGCGCCAGCTGCGCGTCGGCGACGTGCTGGTGATCGGCAATTTCCAGCGCCTGCCGCAGATGCGCGCGCGCGCCCCGGGCTGCGCCTGGCCGCTGGCGCCCAGCGCCGAGGGCTGGCGCATCGACGGCCCGCCGCAGTTCCTATCCACGCACCAGGAGACATCTTCGATGAGCGATCCCGAATCCGACGCGCAGGCGCCCGAAGCGACCGGGCCGGACGTTCCCGTCCGCCTGGAATTCGACCTGGGGCGGCTGGAATGCCGTTACGAGGATCTCAAGGGATTCCAGCCCGGCTACGTGTTCGCCCTGCCCTCGCGGCTGGAAGGCGCCAACGTGGTGATCCGCGCCAACGGGCGCGATGCGGGCCGCGGCGAGATCGTCGCGGTCGGCGATACCCTGGGCGTGCGCCTGCTCTCCTGGAGCTGAGTCATGGATTTCAGTTCGTTCTCGCCGGCGCTGGTGCTGCTGACCGTGGTCAGCCTGGCGCTGGCGCCGTTCGTGGCGGTGATGGTGACTTCCTTCACCAAGATCGTCGTGGTGCTGAGCCTGTTGCGCAACGCGCTGGGCCTGCAGCAGGTGCCGCCGAACGTGGTCATCAACGGCCTGGCGATCGTGCTGTCGATCTATGTGATGTACCCGGTGATCCTGGAGACCCACGACGCGGTCAACGCCAGCGCCGGCGGCGGCACCGCGGCGGCGGCGACGCAGGGGCAGCCGCCGGGGACCGGGCCGGCGGCGGCGAATGCGGCGAACGCTGCGACGAGCGCGACGACTGCGCCGGCAG
>NZ_LXSD01000505.1:0-5558 GCF_017168095.1 Lysobacter enzymogenes
CGGCTGGCGCCGCAACGCCGCGGCGAGCAGGCCGAGCGCGCGCGCCTGGGCGGCCTGCGCGCGCTGTGGGCGGAGCTCGGCGCGCAACGGGTGGAAGACCACTATCTGCAACGGGTTTCGCGCTGGCGCGACCCGGCCGCGGCGGTGCCCGGCGCGCGCGAACCGGCGACGCTGTTCTTCGACCGCGACGGCCACCTGCCGGTCGGCGACGCCGCCGACCGCGTGCAATACCTCGATTTCCGCATGGACCTGGCCCACGGCATCCTGACCAAGATCGACCGTGCCGGCAGCGCCTGCGGCCTGGAGACGCGCTCGCCGCTGCTGGACCGCAGCGTGATCGAGTTCGCCTGGTCGCTGCCGACCGCGCTCAAGCACCATCGCGGCGAGCAGAAGTACGTGCTCAAGCGCCTGCTCGAACGCTACCTGCCGCGGCCGCTGATCTACCGCCCCAAGACCGGCTTCGGCGCGCCGGTCTCGCGCTGGCTGCGCGGGCCGCTGCGCGAGTGGGCCGATGCGCTGCTGGACGAATCGCGGCTGCGCCGCGAGGGCCACTTCGATCCGCGCGCGATCGCCGGGCTGTGGCGCGAGTTCCAGGCGGGCGAGCGCAAGTGGCATACCCATCTGTGGAACGTGCTGATGTTCCAGGCTTGGCTGGAGCGGCATCGTTTCGCTGCGGCGCCGGTACCTATCCCGATTCCGTTGGAATCGTCCATGACGAACGCCTCTGCGTCGCCGCTGCCGGCAGTGGCGTTGTAAGGCCGGGAGCATCGAAAACGGCCTGGTATCCAGCCTGCGGTTGCTGTTTCAGTTATTGTCGGCCGTCAGCGGAGTGACGATTCTCTTGAAGATTTCGCACATTCGCCGATAGTCGACGCGAACGCCTTCGATGTTTGCCGCCAGCCATTCCTGGGGTTCAACATGTGTCCAGTTCAGCTCGAAGCCTGCACTCAGGGCGATATGCTCGAAAAGAACTCGTTGCGCGCGGCCATTGCCTTCGCGAAATGGATGGATCATGTTGAGTTCGCAATAGTGCTCAGCCAATCGTTCGCAGAATGCGGCGTGGCCGAGTCCCTTGAGCCAGTTCTCGGCGCGTAACGCGTCGAATCGCTTCCCGGATTCGGCTTCGATCCGCGAATTGGTACAGAAGCGAGTCCCTCCTTTCGAAATGTCGACATTCCTTTGTTCTCCGGCCCAGTCGTAAAGCGGGGAGAACAACTGGAAATGGATCCGTTTCAGGGTGTCCAGGCTATAAGGTGGAGGCGAATATTCGATCAGGCGGTGGGTGTAACCGGTGATCTCCCTTTCCGCGGCTTCCAGTCCCTCCATGCTGAGGATGCCCAGCTTGTTCTTTAGTACGCCGGATCCCGGAAGGCAGTAGTGGTCGTTGGAAACATCGTATTTGTCCATTTTACTTTCTTCGATGCTTCTCGATGATCGAGTCCAGCGAGGCGTTGCGCACTGGCATCAAGACGTCGATTCCTTCGAGCCGCGAACTGTGCCTGAAGTTTCGCGAGCGATTGATGCTGTACCGGACCTTCGGATCCGCGGCAACCGAATTTATCGTCAGGATCGTCCTCAGCACCGCGGCATCCATGTCGCCGCTTGAGCTTCCCGCCACTGCATTGCGCTGCAGTACGGTCAAAAGCCTCTTCCTGACGATCTGCGCCTCCTTGCTCCCGGATGTGGGCAATCCGGCCGGATTCTTTCTGCTCAAAGCCTGGATCTTCCGGATCAGGGAGTAGAGCGCTATCCAGCTTTTGGCTGCGAGCGTTATCCCGAACTGCGAGCTCAAGGTCTTCTTTATCTGCGAGAACGACCCTCGTGTCTTCAGGTCATCCTGGCTTGTGGCGACAAGGATGTCGGCGACGGACGGACTGTGCTGAAGTTGCTTCGGCATTTGCGTGAACTCGACAGTTAACGGGTGCAAAAAAACGCCTGTGAAACTCCCGGATGTACGGGTGGGAGGGCTCGGTTGAGGTGTATGTTTCGATCAGCATCCGGCGGGTCCATTATAGCGCTGGTCAGCGCCCAGTCCCGGTTTACGGGCAATGCGGCCGGGCTGAACTCGCGGGGAAATCAGGATGTCGCGAGGCTGTCGCGGGTGCGGCGATTATGTCCGGAAGCTGGAGCGGGCGCCTCAACGAACGACCCGCCGGGCTCTTGGTTCGGCTCGATAGTCATTGGCCCGGGGCGGGTGTTTCGCCTGGAGCAACACGAATGCGCTGCGACGGCTGGCGCAAACGGCAAGGGCTGGCTGCAGGCCTGGATGGGCGGCATCATGGCCGCCCGCGCACGCGCAACCCCGGCTCCGACATGGATCAACTCGCGCTGATGCGCAGCTTTCGCCGGGTGGTGGAACTCGGCGGTTTCGCCCGCGCCGCCGACAAACTGGGCCTGTCGGCCGCCGGCCTTAGCAAGCAGGTGCGCCAGCTCGAAGCGCGGCTGGGCACGGTGCTGCTCCAGCGCACCACCCGGCGCATGAGCCTCACCGACGGCGGCCGGCTGTATTTCGCCGAATGCTGCCGCCTGCTCGACGAGATCGAAGCGCTGGAGCAGCGCATGCGCGAAGGCTCCGAGCGCGTGGACGGCCTGCTGCGGGTCAGCGCGCCGCTGTCGTTCGGGCTGTGCGTGCTGTCGCCGCTGCTGAGCCGGTTTCTGGCCGAGCATCCGCATCTGCGCCTGGATCTGGCGCTGGAGGATCGCGTCGTCGACCTGGTCGGCGAGGGCTTCGACGTGGCGGTGCGGCTGCGCGCGGAACTGGAGGATTCCAGCCTGATCGCGCGCCGGCTCGGCCAGGTCGGTCAATGGCTGTGCGCGTCGCCGGACTATCTGCAGCGCCGCGGCGAGCCGCGCACGCCGCAGGAACTGTGCGGGCACGCGCTGCTGGGCTACAGCCTGGCGGAATCGCCGCGCGCCTGGCAGTTGCGCGGCGCCGACGGCGAACACGAATTCACTCTGCCGGCGCCGCGCGTGGCCGCCAACAACAGCCTGCTGCTGCGCGACCTGCTGATCGACGGCCACGGCGTGGGCAGCCTGCCGGCGTTCGTGGCGCGGCCGCAGATCGCCGCCGGCCGGCTGCGCGAGCTGCTGCCGCACCATCGCCAGCCGCCGCGCCAGGTGCATGCGGTCTACGCCACCGGCCGGCATCTGCCGGCCAAGGTGCGCGCGTTCGTCGATTTCCTCGGCGCGCAGTTGCCGGCGGCGCTGGCCGCCGACGGCTGACGCCCGCGAGCGGGTGCGGGTGTGGGCGCGGATTGCTGCCCGCCAGCGAACAGTCCCTGCACCCGGCGCGGCTGTTTCGCCGCAAGCGCCGCGCCCAAGCTGTCTCCATGCGGCGCAACGCCGCCCCCACCGCGCCGCCCCGGCGCGAACGCATGGAGACTTCGATGAAATTCGCACACACCCTGGCCGGCGCCGCGTTGGCGCTGGCGTTGACCACCCCGGCCGGCGCCGCCGAAGTCGGCCGCAGCCCGTGGGGCGCCGATGATCAGATCGGCCGCCTCAACCTGATCACCGATCAATCGCGCGCCGCCGTGCTCGGCCGCCTGCGCGGCGGCAAGGTCTACGATCTGGCCACCGAATACTTCGTCGGCATGCCGAGCTGGCAGGCCGCCGGCGATCCGCATTACCAGTTCTGGATGACCCACACCCCGCGCGGCACCCAGGTCGACGACCCGATGCGCGTCGGCGCGGCGATGAACGCCCACACCAGCTACACCGGCACCGCGTTCTCGATGTACAGCCACACCGGCACCCACATCGACGCGCTCAACCACTTCGGCATCGGCGGGCGGATCTGGAACGGTTTCGAAGCCGACCGGCACCTCGGCGACCGCGGCTGGAACAAGGCCGGCATCGAGAAATTCCCACCGCTGGTCGGGCGCGGGGTGATGCTCGACATCGCCGCGGCCAAGGGCGTGGACATGCTGCCCGACCAGTACCGGATCAGCCGCCAGGACCTGCGCGAGGCGCTGGCCAGGCAGAAGACCGAACTGCAGCGCGGCGATATCGTATTGATCCGCACCGGCCGGATGAAATTGTTCGAACAGGCGCAGGCCTACATCGCCCAGCCGCCGGGGCTGGGCATCGATGCCGCGCGCTATCTGGTGGAAGAGGCCGGGGCGATGGTGATCGGCGCCGACAACCTGAGCCTGGAGACCTTCCCGTCGGAAGTGCAGGGCGAGTACGTGCCGCTGCATACCTATCTGCTGGCCCAGCACGGCGTGCCGATCATCGAGCTGATCGCGCTGGACGAACTCTCGCGCGACCAGGTCTACGAGTTCGCCTTCATCGGCGGCCCGCTGAAGATCCGCGGCGGCGACGCCGCGCCGCTGCGGCCGGTGGCGATTCCGTTGCGTTGAGGAGCCGCATCGCCGCCAACGACGCACGACGCGATCCCGGGGCCGCGTTGCGGCCCCGGGGCGTCGCCTTTTCGCTGAGCTCGGCGCGGGCGCCGGTGCAGGCATTCACCGACGCCCGCGCCGCGCGGTTTACTGCGGGCACGACTCCTGCAGTTCGTAGTACTGCAGTTCCGACGGCGCCACGCCCCAGCCGCTGCCCTGGACCAGGCCGGCCGAGTCGGCGTACGACAGGTTGATGCTCACGCCGGGGAAATCGCCGACGCTGAGCGTGGCGTACAGGCTCTTGGCGCCGCTGGTGGCGTTGTAGGCGTCCACCGCGGTCTTGAACCGCGACAGCGCCACCGAGTTGCTGGTGAAGTTGCGCAGCGAGGCGAGGTCGAGCGCGAACGCGTATTGCACGTTGGTCGGGCCGTAGCGGTTGACCGTGCTGGGAACGACGATGGGCTTGTTGCTCCAGTAGTGGTTGATCACGCGCAGGTTGCAGGTGTCGGCCTGCGGAAAACCGGTCGGCGCGTTGAGCCGGCCGAGCGAGGTCCAGCCGGAGGCGAGGGCGCCGTGGCTGGCCAGGGCCAGCGCGCAGAACGCAGCGAAACGCTTGAAGTTCATGGGACTCCTTGTCGGAAACACAGAAGGGGCGCGCCGCGGCCGGCATCGCCCGCCGCGGTCGCGGTGCGATCGTCGGCATGGCCATTAACGCCTGTCGGCGTCTTACCGGGTTGGACGCGGATCGAGGCCGGCGAGCCGCCGGTCGGGCGCAACGCCGCGTCCGTCGAGGCGGCCGGACGACGCTTCGATCGGCGCCCGGCCGCATCGGCGTGCGCGGCCACGACAGTGTCGGCCGCGCGCATGTCGCCGCTGCGAGCGCGTGGTGGCGAGCCTCGCCCGCGCGCACGCGGCGGCAGTGACTGCCATCGCGATATCGCGAAGCCGGCGCCGCGCGGCGCGCGATCGACAGGTCCGCGACAGCCCCGCGGCCTACAACGAAGGCCGCGGGCGCCGCCCGTTGCCTTCGCCGGCCGCGGCGGACGCATCCAGTCGATCCGGGATTCCGCCATGACTTCTCGCCGCATCCGTTTTCCCTCTCCCGGCCGCTGCCTCGCCGCCGCGCCGGCGCCGCTGGCGCGCAGCGGCCTGCCGTGGCTGGCCGGCTTCTGCACGCTGATCATGGGCAGCGCCTTCGCCGGCCAGGGCGCGCCG
>NZ_LXSD01000506.1:0-3566 GCF_017168095.1 Lysobacter enzymogenes
AGGCCTGCCGGCCGCTTCGCGGTCGGCGGCGACGCCGCGCTGCCGATGCGCGTCCGCCGGCGCCGCGCCTGCCGCAAACGAAACGGGGAGCGAGTCCCGGTGCCGCGTCGCGGTCCGGTCCTGCGCTCCCCGTCGGGGCCGTGGCCGATGCGTCGGCCGCGGCGGGCGGATCAGTGGTCGTCGTCTTCGAGCAGTTCGGCGTAGTCGTCCGGCGAGAGCAGCTCGTTGAGCTGGTCCGGCTCGTCGATCTCGACGGTGTAGATCCAGCCTTCGCCGTAGGCGTCTTCGTTGATGGTCTCCGGCTTGTCGGCCAGCGCGGCGTTGACCGCGGTGACGGTGCCCGAGACCGGCGCGTACACGTCCGAAGCGGCCTTCACCGACTCCACCACCGCCGAGGCGTTGCCGGCCTCGACGCGGTCGCCGACGTTGGGCAGTTCGACGTAGACCAGGTCGCCGAGCAGGCCCTGGGCGTGGTCGGAGATGCCGACGGTGACTTTGCCGTCGCCTTCGACGCGGGCCCACTCGTGGGACTTCATGAACTTCAGATCGCCGGGAATTTCACTCATGGCTGGGGCCTCGGACGTTGCGGGGAGACGCGGATATTGGCGCGTAGTTTAACGATGCCGGCGCGTCGTGGGAGGGGGTGACGACGACCGGCGCGAGCGGGCGGAGCGATCGCTCAGCGCGACGGCCCGGCCGGGGCGAGGAACGGCGCGCGGCCGCTGCGCAGCGCCGCGCCGAGCGCGTCGACGCGATCCTGGCCCCAGAACGGCTCGCCGTTCAAGACATAGCCCGGCAGGCCGGGCAGGTCGACGGCGATCGCCGCGGCGGTGTTGGCCTGGTAGATCGCCGCGACCGCTTCGCCGCCGGCCGCGGCGAGGATCGCATCGGCATCGTGACCGGCGTCGCGCAACGCCCGCGCCAGCAGCGCGCGGTCGGCGATGTCCTCGTCCTGCGCCCAGATCGCGCGCAGCACCGATTCCATGTACTGCGCCGGATCGCGTCCGGCTTCGCACAGCGCGATCGCGCAGCGGTCGGCCAGGCCCGGATCGACCGGGAAGTGTTTCGGCGTCAGGTTCAGCGGCACGCCGCGCTCGGCGCGCGCGCGCTGCAGTTCGACCAGGCGGTAGCGCTGGCGCGCCGGCGCGCGCTGGCCCAGTGGCAGGCCGCCGTTGGCCGAGAACAGTTCGAAGATGCGCACCGGCTTGTAGGCCAGGCGCGCGCCGGTCTCGCGCGCCAGCGCCAGCAGCGGCGCGTGACCGAGGTAGACGTAGGGCGAGATCAGGCTGAAGTAGTAATCGACGACGACGCTCACGGTGGCAGCTCCATTCAGGTCGGCAGATCGGGGGGCGGCAGATCGGTGCAGTGGTCGATGGAAACAGATCGGTGCGTCGCTTGTGGTCGAAGAGCGTCGGGGCTGAAGCCCCTCCCACAAGAGCGGACGGCGCGACGGGGAGAAAAGTGTGGGAGGGCCTTCAGGCCCGACGCTCCTCTTCCGGCCGGCAACGGGCTGACGGCCCGGTCCGGCGACACACCGGACCGGCCGCCGATGCGATCAGCCCAGCACGCCGTCCTGCGCCTGGCCGTCGCGCACGAACGGGAACTTGACCACGCGCACCGGCACTTCCTTGCCGCGGATGTCCACGCGCACGTTGCCGGCCGCGCCGAGCGCGATCTCGCCGGCGGGCACGCGCGCGAACGCGATCGACTTGCCCAGGGTCGGCGAGAACGTGCCCGAGAGGATCTCGCCCTCGCCGTGCGCGGTCAGCACCTTCTGGCCGTGGCGCAGCACGCCCTTCTCGTCCATCACCAGGCCGATCATCTGCCGCGGCGCGCCGGCCGCCTTCTGCGCTTCGAGCTTGGCGCGGCCGATGAAATCACGGCCTTCGTCGAGAGACACCGTCCAGGCCAGCGCGGCCTCGTACGGCGAGACGGTGTCGTCCATGTCCTGGCCGTAGAGATTCATGCCCGCCTCCAGGCGCAGCGTGTCGCGCGCGCCGAGGCCGGCCGGCTTCACGCCCGCGGCGAGCAGCGCGTCCCACAGCGCCACCGCGCGGTCTTCGGGCACGATCACTTCGAAGCCGTCCTCGCCGGTGTAGCCGGTGCGGGCGACGAACAGTTCGATGCCGTCGGCGGTGCGCGCCTGGCCGGCGACGAACTTGCCGAGCTTGCCGATACGCGCGCGGTCGTCTTCGCGCAGCAGGCCGATCAGCTTCTCGCGCGCGTTCGGGCCCTGCACCGCGATCATCGACAGCTCCGGGCGCTCGGTGACGCTGACGCCGAACGCGGCGGCCTGCTGGCCGATCCACGCCAGGTCCTTGTCGCGGGTGGCGGCGTTGACCACCAGGCGGAAGTATTCCTCGTCGTGGAAGTAGACGATGAGGTCGTCGATGACGCCGCCGTCTTCGTTGAGCATGCAGGTGTACAGCGCCTTGCCCGACTTGTGCAGCTTGTCGACCGAGTTGGCGACCAGGCGGCGCAGGAACTCGCGCACGCGCGCGCCGCGCAGGTCGACCACGGTCATGTGGCTGACGTCGAACATGCCGGCGTCGCGGCGCACCTGGTGGTGTTCTTCGAGCTGCGAGCCGTAGCTGATCGGCATGTCCCAGCCGCCGAAATCGACCATCTTGGCGCCGAGTGCGCGGTGGGCGTCGTTGAGGATGGTCTTCTGGCTCATGGGCGCGGCCTGCTCTGCTGGTGGGGTGGGAGTCGGCGATTATCCCTCATGCGCGCGGCGTGCGGGTTTGCCGGATTTCGGTACCCCGGCGAATGGTGGGAGCGGCTTCGAGCATTGCCGGTGCGCCGGATGCGGGTTCGGCGCTGCGGGCAGGAAAGCGTCGGGGCTGAAGCCCCTCCCACAACAGCAGCATGGGGCCGAAGCCCTTCGCGCTTTTGTGGGAGGGGCTTCAGCCCCGATGCTTTTGTCACCGATGCGGCCGCACTACCGAGACCCGGCGAAACCCCGCCTCACTCCCCGTCGGGCCCTTCGTTGTAGCACTGCACCTCGGCGGTCTTGATCTCGACGAACTTGCCCTTGCCGCGATCCAGCCGCACCGCCCAGCGCACCGCGTCGAAGGTCTCGCGCGCGGCGGCGTTCTCGACCAGGGTGTCGACGATGGCGATCACGCCGGGATCGCCGGCGCCGTCGAACAGGCAGGTGGAAATCGACACGCGCTCGCCACGCTGCAGCCTGGGATAGGCGACCACGTCGGTGATCTTCCAGCGCGCCTCGTTGCCGGCGCGGCCGACCAGCTCGGCGGCGTAGAGCAGTTGCGAGCGGTCTTCGCTGTCGTCGATGGTGCCGATGCTGCGCGCGCAGATCTGCTCGGCGCTGCGGCCGCTGCCGACGCAGCCGCCGGTGTTGGAGCGGTAGCCGTCCGGATACGGCGGCACCACCCGGCCGATCCAGTCGCGCATCGCGGTCTTGCCGTCGTCGCGCACCGCCGGCGGGCGGCCGAGGATCGGCCCGCTCGGCGTCGCAGCAGCGCTCGGCGCGGGCGCGGCTTGCGCCGGCTTAGCCGGCGCGGATGCGTTCTGCGCGAGCTTGGCCGCAGCAGGCGGCGGGC
>NZ_LXSD01000507.1:0-353 GCF_017168095.1 Lysobacter enzymogenes
GCGCCGGCGCGGCGTAGGCGGCCGGACGCGGCGCGGGCGCCGGCGACGGCAGCAACGCGCGCGCGGCATCGGGCTGGGTGGCGAGGAAATGCTCGGCGATGGCGACGATGCTGCGGTGCTCGAACAGCACCGTGCTGCTGACCTCGGCAAAGCGCTCGCGCAGTTCGTTGGCGATGCGGATGGCGAGGATGGAATCCACGCCGTAGTTTTCCAGCGGCTCGTCCACGTCGACTTCGTCGGCCGGCTGTTCCAGGGTGCGCGCGACCACGGCGCCGACCAGCGCGATCGTCGCCGCGCGCACGTCGCGCGCAGCGGCGGCGACCGGCGCGGACGCGGCGACCGGCACTGCGGCC
>NZ_LXSD01000508.1:0-3117 GCF_017168095.1 Lysobacter enzymogenes
GGCGCCGCGCGCGCGCAGGAAGCGGCCCGCGCCGAGTTCGCCGCCCAGCTCGCCGCCGGCCAGGCCGAGCGCGCCCAGCTCAGCGAGCGCTGCGCGCGCATTCCCGAACTGCAGGCGCGGCTCGACGAACTCGACGCCCAGCGCACCCAACTGGTGCGCGACAGCGGCCTGCTGCGCGAGGCCATCGGCCGCACCAGCGCCGAACTCGACAAGGAGCAGCAGGCCCTGCAGCGCCTGCGCCTGGAGTTCGAACAGCTCGAACGCGAGCGCGACGCCATCGCCGGCGACCTCAGCCGGCGCACGGTCGAACTCGGCCGCACCGCGACCCAGCTGGAGGCCGAGCGCAACCAGGCGCAGGAGAAGATCGCCCAGCTGCGCGAGGTGCGCGACGAACTCAGCGCGCAGTTCCGCAACCTCGCCAACGAGATCCTGGAAGAGAAGAGCCGGCGCTTCACCGAGCAGAACCGCAGCCACCTGGGCCAGTTGCTCGATCCGCTGCAGCAGAAGCTGGCCGAGTTCCAGACCCGGGTCGAAACCGTCTACGACAACGAAACCCGCGACCGCACCGCGCTGGGCGAACAGGTGCGCCAGCTGATGACGCTCAACCAGTCGCTCAGCGAGGACGCCAAGAACCTCACCACCGCGCTCAAGGGCTCGAACAAGGCCCAGGGCGCCTGGGGCGAACTGGTGCTGGAGCGGGTGCTGGAATCGGCCGGCCTGCGCCGCGGCGAGGAATACGACGTGCAGGAAAGCCACGGCACCGAGGACGGCGAGCGCCGCCCGGACGTGACCCTGCACCTGCCCGAAGACCGGCACATGATCGTCGACGCGAAGATGTCGCTGGTCGCCTACGAGCAGTACGTCAGCGCCGAGGACGAGGACACCCGCGCGCGCGCGCTCAAGCGCCACGTCGAGTCGATGCGCCAGCACATGCGCGGCCTGTCGGAGAAGCGCTACGAAGAGCTGTACGGCCTGCGCTCGCTCGACTTCGTGCTGATGTTCGTGCCGATCGAACCGGCGTTCATGCTGGCCGTGGCCAACGACCGCGGCTTGTTCATGGAAGGCTGGGACCGCAACGTGTTGATGGTGAGCCCGTCCACGCTGCTGTTCGTGGTGCGCACGATCAAGCACCTGTGGCGGCAGGAAGCGCAGAGCCGCAACGCCCAGGAAATCGCCAAGCGCGGCGCGCTGCTGTACGACAAACTGGCCGCGTTCGTGGCCGACCTGGACAAGGCCGCGAGCCAGCTCGACGGCGCCCACAAGACCCTGGAGGCCGCGCGCGACAAGCTCGGCCGCGGCAAGGGCAACGCGATCCGCCAGGCCGAAATGCTGCGCGAACTGGGGGTCAAGCCGAACAAGGCGATGCCGGCGAAGCTGGTGGAATCGGCGCTGGACGACGAGCGCGAAGGCGACGATGCGTCCGCCGCGCTGGCCTTGCCGCCTGCCGACGACGACGCGCAGGCGCTGGAGTCCGACGGCCCGCAGCCGATCGAAGGCGCAGCGGGTTTGCCGGAGCCGGACGAAGCGAAGTAACCCGCTCGCGCCGCAGTCGCGTTCCCCCTGTAGGAGCGACGCGAGTCGCGACCGCGACACCGCGCTTGCGACGCAAGCTGTAACCCCTCGGTCGCGGCTCGCGCCGCTCCTACAGGGGGAAATCGAAGCAGCGCGGCGTGCGCAAAACGAAACGGCTTGCACGCGGCTCTTCGCATCGACGGTGCGACTGGCCTGCAGCAACCGAGCGAAGCAACCCGCTCGCGCCGCAGTCGCGTTTCTCCCTGTAGGAGCGGCGCAAGCCGCGACCGCGAAACCGCGCTTGCGACGCAATCTTGCGACCCCCCGGTCGCGGCTCGCGCCGCTCCTACAGGGGGAAATCGAAGCAGCGCGGCGGGCCTAAAACGAAACGACTTGCGCGCGGCTCTTCGCATAGACGATGCGCCGGGCCTGCAGCAACCGAGCGAAGCAACCCGCTCGCGCCGTAGTCGCGTTTCCCCCTGTAGGAGCGACGCGAGTCGCGACCGCGACACCGCGCTTGCGACGCCAGCTGGCCACCCCGCAGTCGCGGCTCGCGCCGCTCCTACAGGGGAAAACCGGCGCATCGCGGTGGCCTGAAAGCGAAACGGCCCGGATTCGCATCCGGGCCGTTCGCGTTTCCAACGTTCGCGCAGCTCAGCGCACGCCGGCGCCGTCGGTCGGCATCACCGGCATGGCGTTCGCCGGCACGCTCGGGTTGCTGTCGTCCTGCAGGTAGTCCGGCAGCTGGGTGTCGCCGTTCTTCTCCAGGCGGTCGCCGAAGATCTGGTAATCGCGGCGCTGCATCCACGAATCGCGCACCAGCGCGTATTCGTCCTCGGCGCCTTCGCGCAGGTTGTCCAGCGGCAGCAGCTGGGCGCGGATGTCGACCAGCTGCAGGCCCTGCAGGCCGATGCGGATGCGGTCGCGCTCGATCCGGCGCAGCGGGCTCAGCGGCGCGTCGCCGACCGCGCCGAAGGCGTCGCGCACGGTGCGCGGGCCGAAGAACGGCAATTCGAAGTAACGCGAGCGCTTCCAGCCCCACACGCCGAGGGTCTGGCCGAAGTCTTCGCTGCGGTTGGGCAGCTTGGCCGCGGTGGCCGGATCGAAGATGCCGCCGATGCCGAGCGTGGTGTTGAGCGCGAACCGGCCCAGCGACTGCGCCGCCTGCTTGGGTTTGCCCTGCAGCAGCGCGTTGACCATCGACACCGGCTGGCCGAGGTTGTTGAAGAAGTTGCTGACGCCCAGGCGGATCGGCCGCGGCACCACCTTGGTGTAGGCGCGCGCCAGCGGCTTGGCCACGCCGCGGTCGACCGCGTTGTTGAAGCGGTGCATCTTGCGGTTGTACTTCTCCCACGGGTCGTAGCCGCCGGGCACGTTGGCCGGCGCCGGCAGGGTGGGATCGGCGACCGGGTTGTATTCCTGCTGCGCGGTGCCGTAGAGCGCGTCGAAGTCGCGCTCGGCGTCGGTGCGCGGGTCGGCGCTCGCGGCGGGCGGTTCGGCCGGCGGCGCGGTCGCGCCGGCGGTCGGGTCGACCTGGGCGACGGCGTAGTCCAGCGACGGCGCGTCGTGCGGCGCTTGCGCCGCGTCGGCGACGACGGCATCGGC
>NZ_LXSD01000509.1:0-3294 GCF_017168095.1 Lysobacter enzymogenes
GCGTGCGCCCGCGCGCGTCGCGTTCCCGCGCGCGGCCCCGCGCGCCGACGAGAGCGGCGCGCTCACGCCTCGACGCGCCGTCCTCGGCGGCGCGCCACGCACCAAGGAGTCGGACATGCGTAACCTGATGGCCCTGCTGTACTACCTCTGCGCCCTGTTCGGTTGCAGCGTCGGCGGCACCACCATCGAGCACCACACGGTCGTCGACGGCATCGACATCATCGACAGCCGGGTGCGGGTCAGCGAACGCATCGCCCGTTTCGAATGCCAGGCCAGCCGCAGCGGTCAATGCCACTACAGCCTGTTTCGCAGCGAGTGCAAGCCGTCGGCCGCCGGCGCCGTGCCCGATCCGCGCTGCGCGCAGCCGGCGGCGGAGCGCTTCGCTCTCGAGGCGGGCGCGACGCGCGAGATCGTCGGCGTCGCGCCCGGGTTCAAGGTGTGCGTGAGCGAGGACGATGGCGCGGTGCAGGCCGATTGCAAACCCGCAGCACATTGATCGGCCGACATCGCGTCAGTCCTGCGTCGGCCTCCGCAATCAACCGCTGGCCTGCTGTCGCGACAGCAGATCGTGCTGCTCGATGCTCAGCGCCTTGCGCTGAATTTCCCAGCGTCCGGCGGCGATCTCCAACGGCCACAACATGCCTTGGTCGAACAGCCCATAGCCGCCGCCGTTGCTGCAGATCAACAAGTAGACATTCGGCCGATGCACGGACAGCTCCACGCTGCGTTCGTACCAGTCCACGGACTCCCATGCCCGCTCCGAGGGCTCGGGCTGCAGCACGCAGTCGTTGAGAAAACTCGCCACGCGACGCGCGGTCGGAAGCAAGGGATCGACTCGCTCATCGTCGCGCCAACTGCGCTTGAGTGCGCGCCGGCTTTCGTCGGACAGGCCTTCCCACCAGCGGCGCGCGGCGGGGTCGGCGGAAACGGCATACGGTGCGGGAATCGAAGTCATCGTCGCTCCTTTCGGCAAGAGGGGCATCGCTGAAGGCGCAAAGCGCCGCTGCGGTTACAAGGCCCACCAAGAACCCGAAGCCAGCACGTCGCCCAGGGTCGGCTCGCGCATCATGCGAGTCTGCGGCAGCGCATCCTGCCAATGGCACGCGCGATCCAGGCGGACGTCGAGCAGATCCGCGTGCGCGATCCGGTACTCGTAGCGATCCTGCACGCCCCAATCCCATCCCGCCGGTTCCGCATCAACGCAGTCCCTCGCCAGACCGCGCCGGTGCAGCTCGCGTGCGATCGGATCGCGCGGCTGTTCGTGCTCGTCCATCCATTCGTTCAAGTACTGCGCCGTTCGCCGCGCCACGCGGTGCAGCGGATCGGCGCATTCGTCGTCGCTCCAGCTGCGCATGAGCGCAACGCGGCTGCGTTGGGGCAGGCCGGCCCACCAAACCTGGGCCGAAACGTCGTCGACGATTGCGTAAGGTGCGGGAATCGAGGCCATCATCGCTCCTGTGGGTTGGAATTCGGGAAATCGACACCCGCGCGCGATCGAACGATGCCAGCTCACCATTCGGGGATGTTTTCCAGCAGATTCGGCGCTTGCCCTGGGCGATAGATCTCATAGAGGCTCATTTTCCTGATCCCAGGCACGCGATCGGACCAGTATTCGCAGTAATCGCGCTCGCCCCAATGGCGAGGATCTTCCCGGCAACGCGAACGCGCCGGACGCAACGACCGAAGGCGCTGGCGCGTATAACTGCGCCCCAGCTCGATGGCGCGATGGCGCGATGGCGCGATGGCGCGATGGCGCGCATCGTCGCGCAGGCGGCTGCGCAACAGCATCAGGCGTTGCCCTGCGGGCAGCGAGCGCCACCATTCGCACACTTCCTGCGAGCGCACGGATTCGAACAAAACCAACGGCATCGACGCTCCTTTCCGCGCGCCGCGACAGGCGCCGGTATCGACGTGGCGGGAAGCAAGACCGAAGCGGACCGCGAACCCGGCGGCCTCCCCAGGCGGCCGGTGCGAAAACGAGCCGGCATGGTACGCCTGCGCGGGCGAATCGGCGCACCGCGCCGCGCCGGCGCTTCAGCGCCGGTCGCGGCGGCCTGGGGTATGATGGTGGCGCTTTCGGAGCAGAACTCGCGGCTTTCGCCCGCCGTCCCGCCGGCTTCGGCCGCTCAGTCCCAGGGCGCGGTGCGCTCCGCCAGCCAGCGCTGCAGCGCCGGCTCGTCGCTCAACGCGAACAGATGGCCCCACGGCCAATCCACCAGCAACAATTCCCCGGACTTCGGCAACGAACGCAGCAAGGCCGCGATGGCCGGCGCCTGCTGCGGCGCCCAGCGTTCGTGCGCCAGCCACAGCGCCTCGACGCGCTCGCCCTCGCCGTCGGCGAACAAGGCGAAGTCGCCCTCGCCCCAGGCGCGCAGCCGCGGGCACGGCGTGCGCCACGAGGAATAGCCGGTCCACACCTGCGCATACGCCGGGAACTGCGCAGCCGCGGCCGCTGCGACCCGATCGGCCGGCAAATCCAGTTCTGCCAGCGAATGCGGCGCCTGCGGCCGCACCATCATGTCGGTGTAACCGGCGCCGTCGAAATGGGCCTCGGCGAAATCGTGCAGCTCGGCCAGCGTGCGCTGGCAATGCGGCCACGCCGACAACGTCAGCAGTTCGATCTGGCTGTCGTCGTCTTCGTGGAAATACAGCGAACGCGGTTCGGACATGGCGGGCTCCGGCGATCCTTCGCGGCGATGCGCGGCTATTGCAGGTGCGTGCGTCGGCCTTGCCGACAACGCGCGACGCTCACGCGCCCTCGGCGATCTCGACCGCGCCGATCCAGTTGCGCTGGCGCCGCGCCAGCCGCGCGGCTTCGGTTTCGCCGTCCAGCGACGAGGGCGCGCGCTGGATCCGGCCCGGATCGAGGCTGTCGAAGGCATTGACGTTGACCACCGCGTACAGACGTCCCTCGATCCGGCTGACCACGGCCGGCACCGCGCCGCAGTTCGCGCAGACCAGGAAATCGGCGGTGCGGGTGCCGAAGGCATAGCGCGCGACCCGCTGCGGATCGCGCAGGCGCAGGCGCAGCGCCGCGTCCGGGCGCGCGGTCCACACGCCGCCGTGCTTGATGCAGAAACTGCAGTCGCAGGCGCGCGCGGCGATGGCGTCGGCCGCGCCGGGCCAGTCCAGGGCGAAGCCGATGTTGCCGCAGTGGCAGGCGCCTTCGATGAGCATGGGTGAGTTCCGTGGCGAAGGCGCTCAGCTTACTCCGCGGCCGCCGCGCCTGGCCGGGCGCGCCGTCGCAGCGCGTTGAACCGCTCCGGCAGCGGCGGCGCGGCGCGCCCGCGCGGC
>NZ_LXSD01000510.1:0-1523 GCF_017168095.1 Lysobacter enzymogenes
GCGCCGCCGCGGCGCGCGCGGCGCCGACGCCGGCCACCGCGGCCACGTCGCCGTTGCGCGCGGCCAGTGCCAGCGATTTCTCGGCGCGGCTCCAATGGCCCTGGTGCAGCGCGTCCAGGCCGTCGATCAAGCGCGCGCGCGCCTGCTTCTTTCGGTGCCGGCGCATCGCCACGAACGGCAGGCTCAACGCCTTCCAGACCAGCCACAGCGCGAGCAGGCCGCCGACCAGCATCAGCAGCGCCTTGGGCACGTTGGTGAGGTAGTCGTAGCCGCCGTAGGTGACGACCACCCGGCCCGGATCCTGCAGCAGCAATTGCGCGGCCAAGGCGCCGACCAGGGCCAGCACGATCCAGAACAGCAGGTTGCGGAACAGGTTCATCGCGGCGCTTCCTTCCTCAAAGCCGAATCAAGGCGGCCGTCAATGCGCGGCCGTGCGCAGCTGGCGCAACTGCTGCAGTGTGGTGCCGAGGGTGGGAACCGTCAGTGAAAGCGGCGTCGCCGCCAGTTCGCGCAGGCTCGCGAGCTGTTTGTCCTGCGTGGGCGAAGGCGCGGACAAGCGCTGCACCCATTGCTCGGCGCGCTTGAGCGCGATCTTGTAGCCGTCGGCGTCGTGGCGTTCGGCCGCCGCGCGCGCGAGCGAGATCTCTAGTTGCAGGCCGGCCAGCGCGGCGGCGCGGTCGGCCGGATGCGAGGCGACGGTGCGGTTGACCGGCTGGGTTTCGATCAGCGTGCCGAACGCGCGCCGCCACCACGGCGCCGGTTCGGCGACGGCGGGCTTGGCGGTGTCCTGCGGCAGGCTCAGCGACTGCGCCAGCGCGTCGAGCTTGGCCATCGCCTGCATGCGCGGTTCGATCCCCAGTTCCTTGAGCGCGGCGGTTTCCTGCAGCAGGGTCTGGCGCAGGCTCAGGTAGGCCGGGTCGTCGATGCCGTCGAGCACGCCGCCGGCCAGGATGTAGGCGCGGCGCGCGCCTTCCAGGTCGCCGGCGATCTGCAGGCGCTGCTGGCCCAGGGTCAGCAGCAGTTCGGTCTCGTCCAGGCGCATGGCCTGGGCGCCGTGGCGGTTGGGATCGGCGAGCTTGGACACGCTGTCCTCGATCAGCGCCGCGCGCTGGCCGATGCCGTGCAACTCGTCGCGCAACACCCGGTTGGTGCTGTCGGCCTGGACGATGCGGCGGTTCTGCGCGTCCTGATTGGTGCGCAGGCCGTCCACGCGCTGCTCCAGCGCGTCCAGGCGCTGCGCGCCGTCGGCCGCGGCCTCGCGTTCGATCACTTCGCGCTGCTGCCACTGGCGCCAGCCGTACCAGCCGCCGGCGCCGACCAGCGCCAGCACGATGAGCCACAGCCAGACGGACGAACCGCGGCGCGCGGCCGCGGCGGTAGAAGGGGGGATGGACACGGAATCGGTGGGGTCGCTCATGACCCGGCCATGCTACCGGATGAACGGATCAAGACAGCCTTGACGCCGTGGCGGCGGGGCGCGGCCGGGCGTCCGGCGCGGACCGGCGGCGCGGCCTGGCGGGCGC
>NZ_LXSD01000511.1:0-4765 GCF_017168095.1 Lysobacter enzymogenes
GCGCCAGCGCCAGCGCCTGGGCCACGGTCTCGCGCCGCGGCGCCACCGGCAGCGCGACGCCGCGTTCGCGCAATTCGCCGCCGGCGATTTCGCCGGCGCCGAGCAGGGTTTCGCGCGCGAGGTCGTGGCCGATGCGCGCGGGGAACACCAGGGTCGAACCCGCGCCCGGAGTGAACCCGTAACCCATGTACGGGCTCAGATAGCGGCTTTCCTCGCTGAGCACGGCGAGGTCGGCGAACATCGCGAACGCCCAGCCGCCGCCGATGGCGTGGCCCTGGACCGCGGCGACCACCGGCAGCGCGCATTCCAGCGCGGCCTGGAACACGGTCTCGTCGGTGAAGCGGGCCTGGCCTTCCTGGATCGCCAGCAAGGTGTCGCGGGTGCCGCCGGTGGCGAAGTAGCTGTCGTAGCCGCACAGCAGCACCGCGCGCGCCGAAGGCTCGGCGGCGATGGCGGCGAAGGCGCGCTTGAGGCCGTCGACCAGCGCGGCCGAGAACATGTTGCGGGCCTCGCGGTCGTGCAATTCGATCGTCACCACGCCGTCGGCGTCCAGGCGCGCGCTCAGCGCGGGCGTGCTCAGCGGCAGCGTGGGCGTGCCGTTGTGCGGCCGGTCCGGTTCGCCGGCCTGGCTGCCATCGTTTGCGGCGTGCGCGCGCAGCTCGATCCAGCCGCGCAACGCGGCGGCCGGCCAGCGGCTCCAGCGTTGCGCCAGTTCGAGCGCGAACGCGCGCGGCTCTTCGGCGCAGGCCAGCGCCGGCTGGCGCTCGGCCAGGGTCGCGCCGGTCCAGGCTTCGCCGCTCAGGCACAGCTCGCGGCCGGCCTGCGCGCCCAGCAGACGCGGCGCGCGCTCGGCGGCGGCGTCGAGCAAGCCACCGGCGAGCGTGCCGCAACCGTAGCGGCGCGCGGGCGCGAACACCGCGCTGTCGCAATGCAGCGCCAGCCACCACGATGCGCCCTCGCCTTCGCCGTCGAGCGCATACACGGTCGGCGCCGGGTAGTCGCGCAGCAGCGCGGCGATGCGGGTCCAGGCCGGCTCGTCGTCGCCGGCTTCGGCCTGCAGCGAGCCGCTCAACACCAGCGCGCACGGCGCCTGGGTTGCGGCGTGGATCAGTTCGGCCTCGAGCGCCGCGTGCAGCGTCGCGGCGTCAGCAGCCTCCAGATGCAGGCTACGCGGCGCGGCGGCCATTTCGGTCGCGGGCGCGGCGCTGCCGATCGCGGCCAGCGCGTCGGCAAAATCCCGGTGGAGATGACGCTTGAGCAGGCCGAGCGCCGGTTGACGGCCGCGCGCGAGGCGTTGCGCGAGTTCCAGCGCGCTGGCCGCGACTTCATCCGAAGCGACCGTGCGCGCGGCCCAGCCGTGCGTCTTGAACTGCGCGCCGCGCAGCGTCGTCCCGCGGTACAGCAGTGCCTGTGCCAGGGGCGCGCCGAGCCGGGCCTGGAAGAAACGGGCTTCGGCGGGCTGCGGGAAAGCGTCCGCGTCGGCTTGCGCATAGGTATAGACGGCCTGTTCGCCGCCGACCATGAAATCGCAGGCCGCGGCCAGCAACAGTCCGGCCCCGGTCGCGCCGTCGCCCGGCGCGGCGATCACCGGCGCCGCGCATTCGGCCAGCGCGGCGAACGCGCCGTGCCGGGCCAGCGCGCGCACCGCTTCGTCGTCGCCGTGCCAGATCGCGCCCGTCGGCGCCTGCAGCAGCACCGCGCGCGCGTCGGGTTCGGCGGCGATACGGCGCAGCGCCTGCGCCAGCGCGGCCGCGGCGGCGCCGATATCGCCGCGCTGCAGCTCGATGCGGAACACGCCTTCGCCCAGCGCGAACAAACGCGCGTGGGCGGCGACCGGAGCGGTCGCGACTGAAGCGACCGCCGCGCCGGGCGCAGCCAGGGCGATGCGCGCCTTGAGCCGCGGCGGTTCGGCCGCGACCGGCGCGCTGGCGAGCAGGACGATGCCGGTGGGCTTGGCTAGCGAAGCGGGCGCGCTGGCGGCGATGGCCTGCGCCGATTCGTCCGCCAACTCGGGCAACGCGATTTCGCGCGGTTCGTCGGCGAGCGTGCTGGTCGCGAGCGCTTGCTGCGGCGCGGCCGGTGCGTCGACGGTCGGTGCAACCTGCGTCGGTGCAACGGATTCAGCGAGCGGTGCGAACGCGCATTCCAGGCCGAGACAGCGCAACGCCAGACGGCCTTGCGCATCGCACAGATCCAGATCGAACCGGCCCGCGCCGTCGCGCCGCAGCGAGACGAACGCGAGCGGGCCGCGCGCGCTTCCGGTCTGCAACGCATCCAGGCGCACCGGTTGCGGCGCACCGCCGCCGATGCGCCGCAACGCGGCTTCCAAGGCCGCGGCGGCGCGCGGCCCGAGCAAGGCCGCGTCGGCATTGTGGGCCTGCAATTCCAGCAGCCACCGGCCGTCGCCTTCATGCCAGCGCGCGATGCCCTCGCCCACCGCCCGCGGGTTCTCGCTCAAGCCGGCGCGCAGCGCGACCGGATCGAGCGTGTCGGCCGCGGCTTCGGAGCGGTGCGCCTGCACCTGCGCATGCACACGTTCGTCGTCGCCGTGGCGCTCGCTGTAGATCTCCACATCCACGCGCTGCGCATCGTGCGGCAGCAACACCGTATGCAGACGCCGCGCCGGGCCCGCGGCCGGCGCTCCGCCCCAGGCGAAGTCGCGCAGTTCCCAGTTCGCGTCGGGCGCGGCCAGGGACAGCGCCGCACGCGCCATCTCCAGCGCCAGCAGCGCCGGAACCGCCGGCTCGCCATCGTCGCCGGCGCGCAGCCAGGGCTCGCCAGCGAAGCGCGAGCTGTAGGCATGCCGCTGCAGGTCTGAAGTATTGGCGTGCAGCAAGGGATGCAGGGCCGCCGGCGCCGCGGAAGGCGCCGCGGCGACCGGGTCGTTCCAATAGCGTTCGCGCGCGAACGGATACGCCGGCAGGCTCAGCAGGCGCGGCGCGTGTGCGCCCGCGAACAGCGCCCAGTCCGCCTCCAGGCCCTTGACCCACCACGCCGCCAGCGCCGCCAGATCGCGCCGCTGCGCCCATTCGCGCTGGCGCTCCGGCGCCTGGGCTTCGAATCCGGCCAGCTCGTCGCGGTGGCTGCGCACCTGCCCGCTGTGGACGCCGGCAGCTTCGCGGCCGTCCAGCCAGGCTCGCAGCCGCTCGCGCAGTTGCGCCGCCGAGCCGGCCAGGATCGCCAGCCGCTCTTCCATCGCCTCGCGCCCGCTTTGCAGGGTATGCGCGAGCGCAGCCAGATCGATGCCCTCGCCGGCCTCGTCCAGCCAATCCGCCAGCGCCTGCGCGCGTTCGCGCAACTGCGCCGGCGTGCGCGCGGACAGCGGCGCGAGCACGGTGCCGGGCGTCTGCGCCGGCGCCGCGGGCGCGATGTATTCCTCGATCAGCACATGCGCGTTGGACCCGCCGGCGCCGAACGACGACACCCCGGCGATGCGCGGCGCGGCGGATCCGTCGACCTGCGGCGCGGGCCAGTCGCGCAGGGCCTGGTTGACGACGAACGGCGTGCTGGCGAAATCGATATGCGGATTGAGCCGGGCCGAATGCAGCGACGGCACGATCTGCTTGTGGCGCAGTTGCAGCAGCACCTTGGTCACGCCGGCGACGCCGGCGGCGGATTCGCAATGGCCGATGTTGGACTTGGCCGAACCGATCAGGCAATAGCCGGTGTCGCGCTCGTGCGCAGGCTTGTCGGCGTGGAACGCGCGGGTCAGCGCGGCGATCTCGATCGGATCGCCGAGCTTGGTGCCGGTGCCGTGCGCTTCGATGTAGCCGACCCGGCGCGGATCCACCCCGCCCTCGGCCAGCGCGCGCGCGATCGCGTCGGCCTGGGCCTGCGGATTGGGCACGGTGTAGCCGTTGGTCTTGCCGCCGTGATTGAGCGCGCTGGCGCGCACCAGGCCGTAGATGTGGTTGCCGTCGCGCTGCGCGTCGGACAGGCGCTTGAGCACGACCACGCCGACGCCTTCGCCCGGAATATAGCCGTCGCCGCCCTCGCCGAAGCTCTGGCAATGGCCGTCGCCGGACAGGAACTGGCCGCCGCTGAGCATGCGGTACTTGTTCGGATGGATGCTCAGGTTGACGCCGCCGGCGATGGCGGCGCGGGTGCGGCCCAGGCGCAGGTCCTGGCAGGCCAGGTGGATCGCGGTCAGCGACGACGAGCACATGGTGTCCAGGGTCAGGCTGGGGCCATGCAGGTTGAGGAACCACGACACCCGGTTGGCGATGCTGGCCAGACTGCCGGAGAGGTTGTATTCGCCGTACATCACGCCGGCATAGACGCCGACCTGTCCCGGCTGCCCGGACTGCCCCGGCGCCGGCGCGATCTGCAGGCTGGCGCGGGTGTAGCCGGCGTCTTCGACCGCCATCCAGGCGTGCTGCAGGAACAATCGTTCCTGCGGGTCGATCGAGGCGGCTTCGCGCGGGGCGATGTTGAAGAAGCGCGGATCGAACTCGTCGGCGCCTTCGATGAAACCGCCCCACTTGCTGCGGTGGGCGCCGTCGCGGGCAGGATCGTCGCTGTAGTGCTCGCGCCAGTCCCAGCGCGAGGCCGGGACTTCTTCGATGCAGTCGCGGCCGTCGCGCAGGTTGCGCCAGAACGCGTCGAGATCGCGCGACTGCGGATAGCGGCCGCTGAGGCCGACGATGGCGATGGGTTCGTTGGCCGCTGCCGGCGCGGCGGCGGCTGGCGGCGTCGCATCCGGCAGCGGCAGGAAGCGGCGGCGCTGGCGGCGCGAGAGCATCGCCGGCGCCGCGATCGTCGCCGC
>NZ_LXSD01000512.1:0-2601 GCF_017168095.1 Lysobacter enzymogenes
GGCGTCCGCCGCCGCGCGCCGGGCGCGGCGCGTCGGCCGGCAACGGCAGCGCCTGCAGGTCGCCGGCCAGTTGCGCGGACCAGTATTCGTACTGGCGCTGCGCATCGGCGCCTTGCAGCCACTCGCGCTGCTGGCGCACGCGCTGCGAATAACCGCCGGCCGGCGGCGCCTGCGCGGCAGCGGGCGCGGCGGCGCCGAGCAGTTCGCCGAGCTCCTGCAACAGCCGCCAGTACGACCAGCCGTCGCCGGCGATGTGGTCGAACGCGATCATCAGCACCGCCGCGTCCGCGCCGGTTTGGTAAACGCAGGCGCGCAGCAGCGGCGGGCGGTCGAGGTCGAACGCGCGCAGCGCGTCTTCGGCGACCCGATCGCGCAGTTGCGTCTGCGACAGCCCGCTCGCATCGACGATGCGCAGCGCATCGCCGACCTGCGCCTGGATGCGCTGCGCCGGCTCGCCCTCGTGCTCGCCGATGCGCGCGCGCAGCATCGGGTGGCGGCGCAGCAGCGCCGCCAGCGCCGCGGACAGCCGTTGCGGATCGATCGCGCCGTGCACGCGCGCGGCGAACACGTTGTTGTGCGATCCCTGCTCGCTCGGACGCAAGCGGTACTGGGCCCAGCGCGCCAGCTGCTCGCTCGACAGCGCGAACCACTGGTCCTCGGTGTCGGTCAGCGGCGCCTGCGCGTCGGCGGCCGGTTCGGCCGCGCCGCGCTTGCGCGCCAGGGTGCGTTGCAGCAGTTCGCGCTGCGCGGGCGTGAGCGCGCGCAGTTTCGATTCCAGATCGCTCATGCCTCGTCCCCGCCCGCGAGCAGACTTTCCAGTTGGTCGTCGCTGAGTTCGCTCATCTGCGCCAGCACTTCGGCCACCGCCGCGTCCTGCGCGGCCAGCCGGTCGGCCTGGATCTGCGCCGCCAGCAACGCGCCGAGCTGATTCGGGCTGGCGCCCTTGAGCAGTTCCAGCACCGACAGGCCGACCCGCAGCGAATGCTCGATCCGGTTCTTCATCTCGATCGCCATCATCGAGTCCAGGCCGAGCTGGGACAGGCTCTCGTCCAGGCCCAGCGCCGACGGATCGGCGCGCAGGATCCGGCAAGCCAGTTCGCGCACGTACTCGGCCAGGGTCCGCGCCAGCGCGGTTTCGTCCTCGCACTGGGCCAGGCGCAGGTGGATGTCGACCTTGTCTTCGCCGGATCCGGCGCCGGCCTGCGCGTCTTCCTGGCGCTCGGCCTCGACCAGCGCCTGGATGTGCGGCGCGGCGATGCCCAACGGGCTGGTCTCGCCGACCCGCGTCCACTTCGCGCCCAGCACCACCGCATGCGGCAGCTCCGGCGCGGTCAGCAACCGGCCGAGCGCGCGGCAGCCCTGCTCGGCCGACATCGGGTACAGGCCGCGGTCGTGGAAGAACGTGGTCAGGTCGAGCTTGATCGCCATGCCGACATCGCCCCACGGCCCCCAGCCCACGCTCAGCGCCGGCAGGCCCTGCGCGCGCCGGTGCTGGGCGAGCAGATCGAGGAAGTTGTTGGCGGCGGCGTAGTTGCCCTGCCCCATCGACGCGACCTGCGCGGCCACCGACGAGAACAGCACGAAGAAGTCCAGCGGCCGCGCGGCGAAGGCCTGATGCAGGTTCCACGCGCCGACCGCCTTGGGCGGGAACGCCGACAGGAACTCGGCGTGGTCGCTCTGCGCCAGCAACTGCGGCCGCGCCACGCCGGCGGAGTGGATCACCCCGCGGATCGGCGGCCGGCATTCGCCGTCCAGGCGCGCGATCAGCGCGTCCAGCGCCGCCGCATCGGCGATGTCGAAGCATTCCACCGCGACGCTGGCGCCGGCGCGTTCCAGTTCGAGCAGGCGCGCGACCAGGCCGGCCTGCGCGTGCCCGTCCGGCAGGTCGCGCCACTGCGCGCGCGGCGGCGGCGGCGTGCGTCCGATCAGGATCAGGTGGCGCGCGCCGCGCTCGACCAGCCACGCGGCGATTTCCAGGCCCAGCGCGCCGAGCCCGCCGGTGATCAGGTAACTGGCGTCCGCGCGCAGCGCCGGCAGCGCATCCGGCGCCGCGTCGACGCCGCTGTCTTCCAGCTGCAGGCAGTAACGGCGCCCGTCGCGCCAGGCGATCTGGTCCTCGCGCCGCGTCGCCAGGCATTCGTCGACGAGGTGGCGCGCGTCGCTCGCGGCGTCGCGGCCGTCGAGATCGACCGCGCCGCCCCACAGGTCGATGTGTTCGCCGTGGCCGACGATCCGGCCCAGGCCCCACACCGCGCCGGCGAACGGATCGGCGCGGTCGCCGGCCAGCACGCGCTGCGCGGCCTGGGTCGCGATCCACAGCTTCGGCTTGTCCGCCGCGACCCGCCGCGCCAGTGCGCGCACGGCGTCGAACGTCGGCAGGCAGCGCTCGGCGAGCAGCGCCATCGCCTGCGCCGCGTCGGGTTCGGCCGGCGCCGGCGGCACCAGGTCGATCACGCCGCGCAATGCTGCGGCGTGCGCGTCGAGCGCGCGCGACCAGGCCTCGACATCGTCCGCGGCGAAACCGGGCTGCGCGCTCAATTCGATGCAGGCGTGGCCGCGCCCGCGCAATTCCGCCGCCACCGCCGCGGCCAGCGCGCCGTC
>NZ_LXSD01000513.1:0-8668 GCF_017168095.1 Lysobacter enzymogenes
CGCGGTCGCGCGGCGCGGGCATGGTGCGACGGCGCGTCAGCTCAGCACGGCGCGCTTGTTTTCCTGCGCCGGCGCCGCGTCGGCCGGCGCCTGCGCCAGCGCGCTGGTGTCCGGTGCCGACCGGGTGCGCTGCTGGTCGATGAACACGCGGCTATGGCCCGGATCCTGCAAACCGCCTTCGATCGCGAAGAAACCGCTGCCGTCGCGTCCGGCGACGACGTGGTCGATGGCGCGCATGCCCTGCCCGTTCGCGTCCACCACCGCGTGCGCGGCGGCGTTGCGGTAGCCCTGCTCGCCGCCGAACTCCATCGCGCCCGGCGGCAACGCGCGCAAGCCGTGCAGCGCCTGCTGGTACATGCCGTTGTGCGGATGGGCCGGATCGCCCAGCGCCACGCCGTCGCCGGCGCGCGCCGCGCCCGCGCGGGACATATCGTCGCGGGCCGCGCCAGCGCGGGACATGTCATCGCGGGCCGCGCCAGCGCGGCCCGGGTCGTGGCCGCGTTCGCCCGGCATCGCCTGCTCCTGCGCCTTGATCACCGCTTCGATGTAGTGGATGTCGATGCCGTGCTTGATGCCGCTGCCGGGAACCAACTTCTGCCAGAACGATTGCGGGTCCGGATCGGGCAGCTCGATCTTGTGCCCGACTGCGTCGGGCATCGCCCACTTCAGCGGGATGCTGTGCTCCTGCAGGTCGGTCAGGATCTCGTTCTTGACCGCGTAGCGGCGGATCTGGCCGTTGTCGGCGACTTCGCGCTTGGCCGCGTCGGCGTCGATGCCGATGCGTTCGAGCGTCTTGTCGTGCACGCCGGAGGCGTTGAAGGTCACCGCCGGAATGCCGCTGGCGATCGACGCCGCGCCGGCCAGGCCGCCGCCGAGCGAATGGCCGGTGATCACCACCTCGTCGCCGAACGCGACCTTGGCCTCGCGCGCCAGCGCGATGGCCTGGTTGTATTGCGCGTCCTCGAAGCCCAGGCCCTGGCGGAAATTGGTCAGCCAGTCCTTGCCTTCGTCGGTGCCCGAATAGGCGACCACGTAATGGCCGTGTTCGTCGCCGTAGATGCGGGCGAGAAAGCCGGAGTCCTTGTTCTCCAGGCTGGCCGGCTCGATGCCCTTGTCGCGCAGTTGATCGGCGCTGAGCGGCTTGAAGCCGTCGATGCCGGGGCCCTGGTCGTACAGGTCGTCCATCAGCCGCGACAAGGTCTTGTCGATCGGCTTGGCCTGGGTGCCGCGCACTTCGTCGGCGAAGGACTGCGGCGGGGTCTGCTGGCTCATCCTGCGGTCTCCTGAATTCCTTGGCGTACCTGGTTCCTGAGGTGCGTATCGGCGCTGCGCGCGTCGCAACGGACGGCGCGGATCAGCCGTTTTCCAGGGCGATGCCGCGATCGCGCATCCAGCCCACCAGGGCCTCGCGGTCGGCGCGGGCCTGGGCGCTGAGCAGGCTCGGCGGGGTCATGAAGGCGTAGCGCTGGAAGGTCACGTCCTGGGCGTTGCGCGCGAGCGGGTCGGTGCCGGCCTTGAGCAGTTCCAGCGCCAGATCCGGCTGGTTGACCTTGCCGGCGACGTGCAGCGCGGTGTTGCCCATGCGGTCGGCGTGGCGCGGATCGGCGCCGGCGGCGAGCAGGCGGCGGAACTGGATCGCGCGCTCGCCCATCAGCGCCGCGGCCAGCGGCGCGGCGCCGGTGTGGGCGTGCTCGACGTTGGGATCGGCGCCGCGCGCGAGCAGGGTTTCCAGATAGACCGGATCGCGCGCCATCGCCGCCAGGTGCACGACGGTGGAACCGTCGACGCCGGGCTGCGAGGGATCGGCGCCGAGCGCGAGCAGTTCGTCCAGGCCGTCGGGGCTTTGGTTGAACACCGCCCACTCCAGCAAGGTGACGTTCTTGTCGCCGCGCGCGGCCAGCGCGGACGGATGCGCGCGCGCGGCCAGACGGCGGATTTCGCCACGGTCGCCGGCGGCGACGGCCTCGGCCAGTTCGGCCACGACCGGGTCGGCGAATACTTGGGCGGCCAGCGACGGCGCCTGCACATCGGACATAGCGACTCCTCCTGAGTACCTGACGGACTTTCCCCGAGTCCCGCCGGGCCGGCGGGAGTGCTGCGGCGCGACGGTACCCCTACCGTGGCGCGAGACGACATACGGCCACGTACCGTGGCAGCGGGCAGCCTAACAAGAACCCGATGGGTTTGTAGCCGGAACCGAGTCACAGTTTTGGCGTAAAAACTGAACAAAACGGCCTGAGCCGCCCCGATCCGCCGTTTTGACCGCCGCCTCGCCCCGCCCCAGGCACACGTGCGCGGGCCGCAGAAAAACCAACGGCGGAGCTCGCGCCCCGCCGTTTCGTGTCGCCGCGGCCGGCCGTCGCCGGCGCCGCGCGGCCTCAGTAAGCGCCCGGGGCGGCGGCGAAATTCACCGGCACGGTGACCTCCACGCAGGCGCCGACCGGCAATTGCAGGTTCGCCACCGCCACGCTGGTGTCGCCGGCCGCGCCGCCGCTGGCCGGACAGCTGCCGCCGCTGGAGACGCTGCGGCACGACCACGCGCCGCGCAGGCTCGCGCCGCGCGGCAAGGCGTCGCTGAGGCTGGCGCCGGCGGCCGCGTCGGGGCCGTTGGCGTTGCAGGCGCGCAGCAGGTAATCGGCGCTGCCGCCGGGCGTGTAGGTCGCGCTGCCGTCGTTCTTGCTCAGCGACAGCGACACGCACACCGGATCGACCGCCGCGCTGGCGCTGTTGTTGGCGCTGCCGCCCGGCGCCGGGGTGACGAAACCGGCCTGCGCCGACGCGCCTTCGGCGAACGGCGCGGTGGCCTGGATGGTCGCGGTGTTGGCGACCGCCGCGCATTGGCCGGCGGCGACGCGGGCGTCCATGACATAGGTCAGCCCGGCGCCGGCCACGGCGTTGCCGGCCGGCAACGTGGCGCTGGCGGAAATCGCGCCGGTGCCGCTGGCCGCCGGGCAGGTCGCGTTGCCGATCGGCGTGCACGTCCACGCGGTGAAGGTCAGCCCGGCCGGCACCGCATCGGCGAGGTTGACGGTCGCGTCGTGGGCGGTGGTGTCGCCCACCGTCGGCCGCGCGGTGTTGTTGCGGAAGGTCACGGTGAAGCGCACGGTGCCGCCGGGCGCCGGCGCGGCGTTGTCGACCTGCTTGGTGGTCAGCACATCGACGTCGTTGTCGACGATCGTCAGCGTCGCCGTGGTCTGGCCGGTGGCGCCGGTGACGCAACGGGTGGTCGAGGTCAGCGTGTAGTCGTTGGCGCTGGACTGGGCGGCGAAGGTGACGGTCTCGTTGTCCTCGATGACCGCATCGTCGACCACCGCGATCGGCAGGTCGAAGGTGGTGTTGTCGTAGGTGCCGGCCGGGATCGCCACATTGATCGTGGTGCCGCTGCCGCTGGACACGGTGTAGTCGCTGCCCTGGGTCGCGGTGCCGCCGGTGATCCGCACCGGCACGACGATGCCGCCGGCCGGCACCGTGCCGATCACCCGCAGGCGCGGCAGGCCGGCGCTCTGGCCTTCGCGCACGGTGTAGTTGGCGGCGTCGAACTCGATGTACGGGCGCAGCGTGACCTGGATCTCGTCGAGGAAATTGCCCAGCGAAATGCCGCCGCTGCTGCTGACCGCGGCGAAACCGACCTGCTGCACGCCGGTGGCGCCGCTGTAGGTGAAGCTGCCGCTGTAGTCGCGCCAGCCGTTGACGGTGCCGCCGATGCTCAGCGTGCCTTGCGTGGCCGAGGACGGCGTGCCGCCGGTATCGACCCGGTCGGTGCCGTTGTTGGTGGTGCCGATGCGCGCGATTTCGCTGGTCACCCCGACGCCGTTGCTGCCGGAAGCGTTGATGCCGAAGCTCATCACGTCGGGCGTGGACGCCGAATCGCGGCCGCGATGGCTCAGCCGCCAGCCGATCACGTCGCCGGTGGTCAGGCAGATGTTCTGGTAGATGCGCGAGGCCTGGTCGGCATTGAGTTCGGCGTGCTGCTTGCCGGCGCGCGCGGGCGTGCCGTTGAAGCTGTTGCCCCACAGCTCGATGATCGGCCCGTTGGCCGGGTTGGCGACGATGCCGCAACCGCCGGTGGCGCGGCTGGGATGGGTGGTGTTCCACCCGGTCACCTGCTGCGGGCCGGCGAAATAGCCGACGCAGGCGCCGGTGCCCAGGTCGGGCTGCTCGAAGCCGAGATTGACGAAGGTGCGCTGCACCTGCGCCTGCGCCGGCAACGCCGCCGCCAGCGCCAAGGCCGCCGCCAACACCAGACGCGGCGCTCGCGCGCCGCGCTGCAAGACTGTCTTCATAAGCCGCCGGACTCCCCCTGTGCGCCGCCGCGTCCGGCCTGGCCCCGCGAGGCGGGACGAGCGCCGCGCAGGCTTCAGCGCGACGTCCGGCAGCGGGCGGCGAGTTCTCGCCTGAACAAACTGAACAGAAATGTGACTTACAGCACATATATTTTGTGCCACTAAGCACTCTTCTGTCAGCCTCAGGCCCGCGTCAGGGGTTCAGCTACCTGTCTCTCGACGGCTGCCGCGAGCCTCAGACCGCGCCGGCGGGCGCCACGTGCAGGGCGAAACCGCGTTCGCCGCCGGCTTCGCGGCCGGGCTTGAGCAGCAGCGACGGCAGCTCGTAATCGCCGCCGTTCTGGCGCCGGAACGCAATCGGCGCATCCCGCCACAACCCGTCCACGCGCTGCAGCAGCGCCGCGCGGGTGCGTTCGAACTGCTCGGCATCGATCCGGTCGCTGCGATAGGCCACGAACGGCGGCAGCACTTCGAAACCCGGGTAATGCAGCAGGCCGTGGTTGATCGGGAACAGCAGATCCTCGATCGGCCCGTTGATCCCGCGCGCCGCGTAATGCGGCTGCCAGCCGCCGGCGGTGACCGAGACCAGCGCGCGCTTGCCGGCCAGCGCGCCCTCGCCGTAGCGATCGCCCCAATGGGTGTCGGAATGCTCGCCCACGCCGTAACCGAAGCCGTAGGAATACACCCGGTCGAACCAGCCCTTGAGGATCGCCGGCATCGAGAACCACCACAGCGGAAACTGCAGGATCAGCGCATCGGCGCGGCGCAGTTTGTCCTGCTCGGCGCGCACGTCGGCGGTCAGCGCGCCGGCGGCGAAGGCCGCATGCGAATCCTTCGGCACGCGCAGGCGCGCGGACGCGTCGCGTTGCGGGAAATCGGCGGCGTCGACCGCGGCTTTCCAGCCCATCGCATACAGATCGCTGACGTCGACCGCATGCCCCTGCGCGCGCAGATGCTCGCTCATCGCGTCCTTGAGCGCGCCGTTGAGCGAAGCCGGTTCGGGGTGGGCGTAGACGATGAGGATGTTCTTTTTCATGGGGGCGTGTCGTGTGATCGGGGAGCTCAGGATAGGTAGCCGCGCGCGGCGGCTGGGCGCGGAGTGGCGGTTTCAATGTGGAACCACTGGAACCAATCTGACGCGGGAGGGCACCGTAGTTGCGGCCGTAGGGGAACAACGGTTGACAGTGCACCCTCTCGAACCCTTCACTGTTCCAGAGGCCGCCGTTGAGCGCGGCATGTCTGGACGCCGCCCATGCAAGGCGCACTTCCGATCAAAGCGGTTCTCGCATCTATGTTTCTAGCGTTGGGCGCTTGCGCCACGCATGGCGGGACTGATGCTCTTCCCGATCCGGAACAGAACACAGGCCCGCTCACCACTCGCTACGAAGTCGAGTTCGATTGCCCGCACGCGACGACGTTCCGGATCGCCGGAACCACGCAATGGTTTGATGAAGACGACGGTTTCAGGTCGCGCATCACCCAAATACGCATCGGCCGCCGCGCAGTCGAGTCGCGCTGGCTCGAGGCGATCAATCAACGCATACCAGCGGGGGCGTATCACGAGCGTCCCTGGCTGACCTGCTCGGGAGGCGGTGCGGAGATCGAAATTCGTTTCATGGATCGTAGCAACGGCACCGTCGCCGGCTTGCCGCGAGTCTTATTCACCCTGCACTCCGATGGAACGCTGGACTTTCGCGACTGAAGGCAAGTTCGCTCGCAAGGATGTGGCTTATGGAAAAGATCGGACAAAGCAACACCAATCCCGACCTCGCACAAACCCAGGAGCTGGCCAAGCAGTTGGCACTGGAGATCGTGGGCAAAGAAGACCACAAGCGAGCCGAATACGTGGCGGTGGTTTATCGTAGTGGCGATGAGCTCAAAGTCACCTCGTTGTTCACCCAGGGCAGTCACTTCAAAGCCCCGCTCGGCAAAGCGATCGCCGAAGCTGGCGGAGCCGACAACGTCGTAGCTGTAGTGCACAACCACCCGAAGAAGAACGCCGAAAGCCAATTCGCGCCATCGGCGGCGCTGAAACTCGATGAACTGCCGTCGTCCCGCCCGAATCAGAACAACAATCCAGGCGACTGGGACCATGCGCAGAAACTTTTCGCCAACCGCACCGACGTGGCCTATTACCTGCTAGATCCCAACGACAAGCTGCGCCGCTACGACTATGCAGACCGCGAAACCTGGATCCGCGAGGCCCAGCCGCCGCCCCCCATCGAAGCATCGCGCGGCGGCAAGAACTACCGCCCGGCGCCGGCCATCGACCTGCAGCCCGCGTTGCCCTCGCCCGAGCCCCCGGCGACCGCGCCGCCGCAACCTTCCGACCCGCGCGCCGCCAAACTCCACGCCGAAGCCCGCGACGCCGTCGCGGCGATGGAATCCGGCCTCGGCATCGCCTGGAACCCGAACAGCGAACGCGTCGCCGCCTGCGTCGGTCGCCTCGCTCACGAGCGCGGTTTCGACGGCATCGTTTCGGTCGGGCTCAATCGCGCTGGCGACGGCCAGCCAGGCGGCGAGTCGCTGTGCGTCCAGGGCCGCTCGGCCAATCCCGATCCTTATGCGAACCGCGCCACGATTCCCACGCGCGAAGCGACGAACACACCGGTGGAAGAATCGATGCGGCGAATCGAAACGACGCAAGCGCCGGTGCAGGAGCCCGCCGCCGCGGATGTGGCGCAACGCCCGTCCGCGCCCTCGCGCTGAACGCGGCAGTCGAACCCAGCGACCCTGCCAACGTCACGCAAAAGAAAAGCCCCGCATTCGCGGGGCTTTCTCGTCTCGCATCAACCCGGGCTTACGCCCACAGATCGTGCAGCACCATCGTGTGGTCGCGGTCCGGACCGGTCGAGACGATCGCCAGCGGGCAGCCGGCCAGCTCTTCCAGCGCGCGCAGGTAGGCGCGCGCGGCCGGCGGCAGCTTGTCCCACTCGGTGATGCCGTGGGTGTTCTCGTCCCAGCCCGGGAACTCCAGGTACACCGGCGTGCACTCGTCCCAGCCGGCCGCGTCGAGCGGCGCGTACTCGGTGCGCTTGCCGCGGTATTCGTAGGCGATGCAGATCTTCAAGGTCTTCATGCCGTCGAGCACGTCGAGCTTGGTGATGCACAGGCCGGTGATGCCGTTGATCGCCACCGCGCGCTTGAGCGCGACGATGTCGATCCAGCCGCAGCGGCGCGGACGGCCGGTGGTGGCGCCGTATTCCTGGCCGCGGTCGCGGATGCCCTGGCCGACTTCGTCGTCCAGTTCGGTCGGGAACGGGCCGCCGCCGACGCGGGTCGCGTAGGCCTTGGCGATGCCGAGCACGTAGTCGATCGAGTCCGCGCCCACGCCGGTGCCGGCGAGCGCGCCGCCGACGGTGGTGTTGCTGGAGGTGACGTACGGATAGGTACCGTGGTCGATGTCGAGCAGCGAGCCCTGCGCGCCTTCGAACAGCACGCGCTTGCCCTGCTTGCGCAGGTCGTGAAGGATGCCGGCGACGTCGGACTTCATCGGCTCGACGTATTCGCCGAACGCCAGCGCTTCGTCGAGCGTCTGCTGATAGTCGACGGCGTCGACGCCGAGGTACTTGGTCAGCACGAAGTTGTGATAGTCCAGCGCCGTGCGCAGCTGTTCGGCGAGCTGGGCCGGGTAATGCAGGTCGGCCACGCGGATGCCGCGGCGCGCGACCTTGTCTTCGTACGCCGGGCCGATGCCGCGGCCGGTGGTGCCGATGGCCTTGCCGCCGGCGGCCTTTTCGCGGGCCTGATCCAGGGCGATGTGGTACGGCATGATCAGCGGCGTGGCCGGGCTGATCTTCAGGCGCGAGCGCACTTCCACGCCGGTCGCCTCCAACTCGTCGATCTCCTTGCGCAGCGCGGCCGGGCTGAGCACCACGCCGTTGCCGATCAGGCACAGCGCGCCTTCGCGCAGGATGCCCGAGGGGATCAGGTGCAGCACGGTCTTCTTGCCGCCGATGACCAAGGTGTGGCCGGCGTTGTGGCCGCCCTGGAAGCGCACGACGGCGCCGATCTGCTCGGTCAGCAGGTCGACGATCTTGCCCTTGCCTTCATCGCCCCACTGGGCACCGAGAACGACGACTGACTGACCCATGAGTCCAAACTCCTGCGCTTTTTAGCTGTGAAGGCGGCGGATGCCGCAAGGTCCGCCCGCGCCCAGTCGCAGCCGATGCCGCGCCACAGGGCCATGAACGGAAAAAAGCCGGCGGGGATGGCCCCGTCCGGCTTTTGTGCATTATCCGGGTTTCGGGGGGCCAAGGCCACCCCAAAACGGTCCGATTGTGGCGGAATCCGGCCGCGGCCCGGCCGCGTTCATCTGCCGGCGCGGCCCGGCGCCGCCCGGCGGGGCCCGAAGCGGCGCCCCGTCCGGGGTGTCCGGCCCCGGC
>NZ_LXSD01000514.1:0-2202 GCF_017168095.1 Lysobacter enzymogenes
GCCCTCGCGGACGGGAGCGGCGCGGCGCCGGCGCCGGATCGCGCGCCGGCGCCGCCGGGTCGCGGATCAATGCTTCGGCGCGGTGCCCATCGCGGCCGATTCCGGACCGTCGGCCTTGACGATGTCGAGCAGCTCGACGTCGAACACCAGGGTCGCGTTCGGGCCGATCGGGCCGCCCGGGGTGCCCTGCTCGCCGTAGCCGAGCTTGGACGGGATCCACAGCTTGAACTTGCTGCCGACCGGCATCAGCGCGATGCCTTCCTGCCAGCCCGGCACCACCGCGCCGAGCGGGAACACCGCCGGCTCGTTGCGCGCGTAGGAGCTGTCGAACTCCTTGCCGTCCAGCAGCGTGCCCTTGTAGTGCACGCGCACGGTGTCGGAGGCCTTCGGCTTGGCGCCCTTGCCTTCGGTCACGATCTGGTACTGCAGGCCCGAAGCGGTGGTCACCACGCCGGCCTTCTTGCCGTTGGCGGCGAGGAACTTCTCGCCGTCTTCCTGGTTCTTCTTGGCCATCGCCACCATCTTCTCGACCTGCTTGGCGCGCACGGTCTCCTGCAGGCGCTGGCGGATCTGCATCGCTTCCTCGTCGGTCAGCGCGGTCTTCTCGCCCTTCATGCTGGCCTGCATCGCCTTCTGCAGCACGGCCAGGTCGATATCGTCCTTGAGCAGTTCCAGCGAACGGCCCATGTCCATGCCGATCAGGTAGCTGTTCTGCTCCTTCTCGGTCTTCATGCCGCCCAGGACCTTGACGTCCTTCTTGGCCTCGCCCGCCTTGTCGCCGCTCTTGCTTTCGGCGGCGGCCTTGTCGCCGGCCGGCTTGCCGGCCTGGTCGCAGCCCGCGGCGAACAGCGCCATCGAGCCCACGGCGATCGCCAAGGCGGTGTTACGCATGAAAGGCTTCATCAAACTGCACTCCTGAAAAGACGGGATGACCGGAAGGTGGGTGACCGGGCGGACAAACTGCCCGGCGCCGGCTGAACGTTGCTTCACGCGCCGCGCGGGCGGCGCGCGGGGGGATCACAGGATGTCGAGCAGCTCGACTTCGAAGGTCAGCACCGCGTTCGGGCCGATGCTCGGCGGCGCGCCGTTCGGGCCGTAGGCCAGCTCGGACGGAATCCAGAACTTGAACTTGCTGCCCACCGGCATCATCGCCAGGCCTTCCTGCCAGCCCTGGATCACGCCGTTGACCGGGAATTCGGCCGGCTGGCCGCGATCGTAGGAGCTGTCGAAGGTCTTGCCGTCCAGCAGCGTGCCCTTGTAGTTCACGCTGACCTTGTCGGTCGGCTTGGGACGCTCGCCCGAACCCTGGCGCAGGATCATGTACTGCAGGCCCGAGCCGGTCGCGAACACGCCCTTGACCTTCTTGTTCTCCTCCAGGAACGCCTTGCCTTCCTTGAGGTTCTTCTCGCCGGCCGCGGCCGCCTCGGCCTTGGCCTTGGCCTGCATGCGCTCGCTGAAGTTGGTCAGCACGGTGCGCGCGTCGCCTTCGTTGAGCAGGGTCTGGCCGCCGCCGAGCGAGGTGCGCACGGCCTGCACCAGCACCGGCAGCTCGATTTCGGATTTGATCTGCTGCAGCGCCGGGCCGACCATGAACGAGCCGATCATCAGGCCGACCTTGCTCTTGTCGACCGCCGGCGGCGGCGTGCCCGGCGGGGTGCCCTGCGCCGGCTTGCCTTCGCGCGAGGCGATGCGCGCGCGCAGCGCGGCGTCGACCGTGCGGGCCTCGTCCTGGGTGATCAGCGGCTTGCCGCCGTCGAACACGTTCTTGACCGCTTTTTCGAACGCCGCGGCGTCCAGGTCCGGGCCGACCGGCTTGAGCGAGGACGCCACGTCCATGCCGATGGCGTAGCTGATTTTTTCGCGTTCGTTGGCGAGCACGGATTTGTCCTGGGCAGAGGCGGCGCCTGCGAACAGCGCCGCGGTGGTCATCAACACGGCCGCGCCGCGCACGAAGGGCTTCATTAGGGTCCCGCTCCTGGTTGCCGAATTCTGGTGTGGCTGCTGGTAGTGACTGGAGATGGTGGAGCTTGGCCGCGCCGTCGCGCGGCGCGAGCCCGCCATTGTCGCGGGCGCGGCCTTGGGCGGCAACGCTCCAGTGTGACGGCCGACCGCGGTTTTAGTTCCGCCGCGGCGGCAGCGGCGCGCGGCGGAAACCTGACCGGGCGCGCAGATCGCGCCGCCGCGGCGTCGGCCGGCGCGCGC
>NZ_LXSD01000515.1:0-8342 GCF_017168095.1 Lysobacter enzymogenes
CCGGCGCGCATGCCGCCGATGGCGAGGGTGCCGGCGGGCAGGTCGAGCGGCCGCGCGGCGGGCAGCGGCTGGCCGTCGAAACGCAGTTGGCAGTGCGCGCCGAGCAGCGCCACCCGCGCCGGCGCGTGCAGGCGCAGGGTCGGGCCGTGCAGGGTCAGTTCCAGCACCGCGGCCTCGGCGCTATTGCCGACCAGGGCATTGGCGAGAATCGCGCAGCGCGGGTCCAGCGCGCCGCCGCGGCCGACGCCGAGGTGGCGCCAGCCGTCGCGGCCGAGATCCTGCACGCAGCTCAGCGCGCCCGGCGCCAGCACGTCGATCCAGGCGTCGTGGCGCGGCGGGGTCATCGCGGCGCGTCCGGGTTGCGCTGGCCGTTTGCGCAGGCAACGTCGGCATCGGCGGCGAGCGCGTGGAATTCGTCGGCGCCGATCGCGCGCAGGCGCACCCGGTCGCCGGGTTGCAGCAGGCTCGGCGCGGCGCGCGCGGCGTCGAACAGGCGCAGCGGCGTGCGCCCGAGCAGGCGCCAGCCGCCCGGGCCGGGACGCGGATAGATGCCGGTCTGGGCGCCGCCGATGGCGACGCTGCCGGCGGCGACCTGGGTGCGCGGCGTGGCCAGCCGCGGCAGCGCCAGCGCCGGTTCCAGCCCGGACAGGTACGGAAAGCCGGGGGCGAACCCGATCATCGCCACGCGGTAGTCGCCGCCGCTGTGGCGCTGGATCAACTGCGCCGGCGTCAGCTGCAACTGTGCGGCCGCCGCGTCCAGGTCGGGGCCGAACTCGCCGCCGTAAGCGACCGGAATCTCGACCGTGCGCGCGCCCGCGCCGGCCTCGGCCGCCGCCGCGTCTTCGACCACATCGCAACGGCGCAGCAACCATGCGCGCACCGCGTCGGCCTGGATCGCCTGCGCATCGAAGAACACCGCCAGGCTGGCGTAGGCCGGCACCAGGTCGCGCAGCCACGGCGGCGCCTGCGCGCGCACCCGCGCGGCCAGCGCGTGCACGCGCGCGTTGAGCGCGTCGTCGATGCGCTCGCCCAGGCGCAGCAGCCAGGCGTCGTCGGCCAGGGCTTCGAATCGCACCGCCGCCGCGGCCTCGCGCGCGGGTTCGTTCACCGCGCCAGCGCGTCCTGCAGCACGCGCAGCCGCTGCACCAGCGCTTCGGGCGAATACGGCTGCGCGGTGGCCATGCCCCACACCGGCCGCGGCCAGGCGATGTCTTCGCGATAGCGCGCGATCACGTGCACGTGCAACTGCGGCACCAGGTTGCCGAGCGCGGCGACGTTGAGCTTGTGCGGCGCGAACCCGGCCTGCAGGGCGCGGCTGACCACGGCGATCTCGCGGGTCAGGGTCTGCTGCTGGGCTTCGTCGAGATCGACCAGTTCGGTCGCGCCGTCCACGCGCGGCACCAGGATCAGCCACGGGTGGTTGGCGTCGTCCATCAGCCGCAGCTCGCACAGTTCGAACTGCGCCACCGGATGGGTGTCGTCGGCCAGTTGCGGATGCAGGTGCCAGGGATTCATTTCAGCGCGTCCGCGAGGAAGTCCAGGGTGCGGGTCCAGGCCAGCGCGGCGCTGGCGGGATCGAAGTGGTCGCCGATGTCGCGGTTGAAGGCGTGGTCGGCGTCGTAGAGATGGATCGGCGCGTTCGGCAGCGCTTCGCGGTGGCGCTCGATCGCGTCCGCCGGGATGCTGGCGTCGCGCGTGCCGAAATGGAACAGCATCGGCGCGCGCAGCGGTTCGCCGAGAAACGGCACGGTGCGCGAGCCGTAGTAGCTCACCGCCGGCACGCCGTGGCGGGTGTTGGCGAGGAACGCCAGCGTGCCGCCCCAGCAGAAACCGACCGCGCCGGTGCGCAGGCCCTCGCTCTGCAACAGGTGCGCCGCGGCGCCGACGATGTCGCTGGCGCGATCGAAGCCGACCGCGTTGCGCAGCTCGCCGCCGCGGGCGTAGGCGGCCTTGTCGTAGGGCAGTTCGACGTCGCGTTCGACCGGGTCGAACAGCGCCGGCGCCAGGGCGACGTAGCCGGCGTCGGCGAAGCGCTCGGTCACCGCGCGGATGTGCTCGTTGACGCCGAAGATTTCCTGCAGGACCACCACGCCGCCGCGCGGCACCCCGGCGGGGTCGGCGCGCCAGGCCCGGACCGGGCCGGCCGGGGTGTCCAAATCGATCCAGTGAGCCATGGGGGGGATGCTCCGTGTGCGAATGAACCGGTGCGAATGAATCCGATTGGCGGCCAGTTTAGCCCCGCAGGCTATAATTCGCGCCCCCGAGCGCGGCGTGCCAGGTTTCGCGCCGGGTTCCGCGTCCTTCCGCACCGCCCGCGCCGGCCCGCCGCGCGCGCATTCTCGTTCAGGTCCACCGAGCAGGTTTCCCGCCAGCATGTCCGCCAGCGCCTCCCTCAATCCCAAAGTCGGTTTCGTCAGCCTGGGTTGCCCCAAGGCCTTGGTCGACTCCGAGCGCATCCTCACCCAGTTGCGGGTGGAGGGCTACGACATCGTCCAGAGCTACGACGACGCCGACGTGGTCGTGGTCAACACCTGCGGCTTCATCGACTCGGCGGTGGCCGAATCGCTGGACGCGATCGGCGAGGCGATCGCCGAGAACGGCAAGGTCATCGTCACCGGCTGCCTGGGCAAGCGCTCGGAACTGATCCGCGAAGCGCATCCGGACGTGCTGTCGATCAGCGGCCCGCAGGACTACGGCAGCGTGATGAGCGCGGTGCACTCGGTGCTGCCGCCCAGGCACGATCCCTTCGTCGACCTGGTGCCGCGCCGCGACGACGGCATCGGCGTCAAGCTCACGCCGAAGCATTACGCCTACCTGAAGATTTCCGAAGGCTGCAATCACCGCTGCAGCTTCTGCATCATCCCCTCGATGCGCGGCGACCTGGTTTCGCGCCCGGTCGACGACGTGCTGCGCGAGGCCGAAAAGCTGGCCATGGGCGGGGTCAAGGAACTGCTGGTGATCTCGCAGGACACCTCGGCCTACGGCGTGGACGTGAAGTACGCCGAGCGGCAATGGCGCGGCAAGGCGTATCAAACCCGGATGAAGGCGTTGTGCGAAGGACTGAGCGAGCTGGGCATCTGGACCCGCCTGCACTACGTGTATCCGTATCCGCACGTGGACGAGATCATCGCGTTGATGGCCGAGAACGGCGCCAATGGCATGCCCAAGCTGCTGCCGTACCTGGACATTCCGTTCCAGCACGCCAGCCCGCGCGTGCTCAAGCTGATGAAGCGCCCGGGCGCGGTCGACAAGACCCTCGAGCGGATCCAGCGCTGGCGCTCGATCGCGCCGGACATCGCCATCCGCAGCACCTTCATCGTCGGCTTCCCGGGCGAGACCGAGGCCGAGTTCGAAGAACTGCTCGACTTCCTCGACGAAGCCCAGCTCGACCGCGTCGGCGCGTTCGCCTACTCGCCGGTGGACGGCGCCAAGGCCAACGACCTGCCCGACCCGGTCGATGAAGAGGTCAAGCAGGAACGGCTGGCGCGGTTCATGGAGCGGCAGGCGGAGATCTCCGCGGCCAAGCTCGAGGCCAAGGTCGGAAGCCGGCAGCGCTGCCTGGTCGACGCGATCGACGGCGAACTGGCGATCGCGCGCTCGATGGCCGACGCGCCGGAGATCGACGGCCTGGTGCAGATCCAGAACGGCGAAAGCGCCGGCCTGCGCGCAGGCCAGTTCGTCGACGTCGAAATCATGGGCAGCGACGAACACGACCTGTTCGGCGAAGCGATCGAAACCCGCTGATCGCCGCGCATCGGCTCGGAGCCCTTGTAGGAGCGGCGCAAGCCGCGACTGCGGAGTTTCCGCTCGCGGCGAAAGTAGCGCCGTAGTCGCGTTGCCGCGGTCGCGGCTCGCGCCGCTCCTACAGTCGTACTGCGAACCCGCCCGGAGCCCCCTGTAGGAGCGGCGCAAGCCGCGACTGCGGGGTGACCGTTCGCGGCGCAAGCGGCGTCGTAGTCGCGTTGCCGCGGTCGCGGCTCGCGCCGCTCCTACAGTCGTACTACGAAGCGGCCCGGAGCCCCTGTAGGAGCGGCGCAAGCCGCGACTGCGGGGTGTCCGCTTGCGGCGAAAGTAACGTCGTAGTTGCGTTATCGCGGTCGCGGCTCGCGCCGCTCCTACAGGTAGCGGCCCGGCTCAGACCGCCAGGCCGGCCGCATTGCCCGAGGCCCAGGCCCACTGGAAGTTGTAGCCGCCCAGCCAACCGGTCACGTCCAGCACTTCGCCGATGAAGTACAGGCCCGGTACGCGCTTGGATTGCATGGTGCTGGAGGACACGCCGTCGGTGTCGACGCCGCCGAGGGTCACTTCGGCGGTGCGGTAGCCTTCGGTGCCGCTCGCCACCAGCGGCCAGGCCGACAACGTCGCGGCCGCTTGCTTGAGTTCGGGCAGGTTGTATTGCTTGAGCGGTTTGTTGCTCAGCCAGTGCTCGCACAGGCGCTGGGCGAAGCGCTTCGGCAAGGCCTCGCCGAGCGCGGTCTTGAGCTCCGCCGCGGGGCGCTCGCGCTGCTGCCGCTGCAGCCAGTCCAGCGCGTCGCGGCCGGGCAGCAGGTCCAGGCGCAGGTCGTCGCCGGGTTGCCAGTACGAGGAAATCTGCAGGATCGACGGGCCGCTGACGCCGCGATGGGTGATCAGCATCTGGTTGCTGAACTCGCGGCCGTTGCAACTGGCCGTCACCGGCAGCGACACGCCGCTGAGGTCGGCCAACCGCTCCTGGTGCTTGCCGCTGAGGGTCAGCGGCACCAGGCCGGCGCGGGTCGGCAGCAGCGCGTGGCCGAAGCGCCGGGCGACCTCAAAGCCGAACCCGCTCGCACCCATACTCGGGATCGACAGGCCGCCGCTGGCGATCACCAGCGAGGGCGCGGCGAAGGCGCCGCGCGCGGTGTGCGCGCGGAAATCGCCGCTGTCGCCGTCGCCGTGGGCGATGCGTTCGATCGAACAGTCGGTCTCGATGCGCACGCCGGCGGCCAGGCATTCGTCCACCAGCATCTTCACGATCAGCTTGGACGAGATATCGCAGAACAGCTGGCCGAGTTCTTTCTCGTGATAGGCGATGCGGTGCTTCTCGACCAGGGCGATGAAGTCCCACGGCGAGTAGCGCGCCAGCGCGGATTTGCAGAAATGCGGGTTGGCCGACAGGTAGTTGGCCGGCGCGGCGCCGGTGTTGGTGAAATTGCAGCGGCCGCCGCCGGACATCAGGATCTTCTTGCCGACCTTGTTGGCGTGCTCGATCAGCAGCACGCGGCGGCCGCGGCGGCCGGCGGTCAGCGCGCACATCAGGCCGGCGGCGCCGGCGCCGACGATCAGCGCGTCGTAACGCTCGGCCATTCAAGCCGCCCGCGCGGCGGCGTCCAGGCGCCGGCGCGGGATCAGGGCGAGGCTGGCCTTGTCGGTGGTCAGCGCGACTTCGCCGTCCTGGATCTGGCAATCCAGGCGGAAGCTGCGCTCCACCAGCGCCGCCATCGCCTCGACCGAGGCGTTGTCGATGTCGATCACGCTGAGGTTCTTGAGCCGCTGCAGCGCGTTGGCGTTCTTGTCCCACCAGATGTCCGCGGCGTTGCCGCCGTAGTTGACCACCACCACCTGGCGCGAACGCCCGCAGGCCTTGCGGATGCGCGATTCGTCGGGCTGGCCGACGTCGATCCACAGCTCGATGTCGCCGGTGTAGTCGCGCAGTGCGATTTCCGGCTCCTCGCCTTCCGAACTGAGCCCGGGGCCGAATTCGAGCCGCTCGTGCGCGTGCAGGGCGAAGGCGAGGGTGCGCACCATCAGCCGCTGCGGCGTCTCGGAGGGGTGCTGGGCCAGGGTCAGCGCGTGGCCGGCGTAGTAATGCCGGTCCATATCGCTGATTTGCAGTTCGATCTTGACGATGGTGGCGTTGGTCGCCATGGGCGCGGCCTGCGGGAAAACAGCGCGCATTCTACCTGTGCGCGGCCGGCGCCGCTTCAGGCCGCGGCCGGCGCCGGCGCGCGCCGCGCGGGCGGGCGAACTGAGCGATGATGGTCGCATGCCGATTCTTCCGCCGGATGCGAGGTTCGACCGCGGGCCGTTCGATGGCGCGGACCTGTCCGCGCAAGCGCCGATCGATTCGATCCCGCCCAGCCGCCTGCAGTTGCCGCCCGGGCCGTGGACGAGCCTGCTCGACGGCGTCAGCGCGCGCTTTCCGGCGATCGGCCGCGAGCGCTGGCGCGAGCGCTTCGAGCGCGGCCGCGTGCTCGATGCGCGCGACGCGCGACCGCTGCGCGCCGACGCGCCGTACCGGGCCGGCCTGGAAATCCTGTATTTCCGCGAAGTCGAGCGCGAACCGCGAATCCCGTTCGCCGAACGCATCGTCCATGCCGACGAGCGCCTGCTGGTGGTCGACAAGCCGCATTTCCTGCCGGTCGCGCCGGCTGGGCGCTTCGTCGCCGAGACCTTGCTGGGGCGGCTGCAGCGCCGTTTCGGCGAGCCGGCGCTGGCGCCGCTGCATCGCCTGGACGCGGCCACCGCCGGGCTGGTGCTGTTCTCGCGCGAACCCGCCAGCCGCGGCGCGTACCAGGCATTGTTCCGCGAGCGCCGCATCGGCAAGCGCTATCTGGCGCTGGCGGCGCCGTTGCCGGCGCTGTCGTTCCCGCTGCTGCGGCGTTCGCGCATCGAGGCCGGCGAGCCGTTCTTCCTGATGCGCGAGGTCGCGGGCGAGGCCAACAGCGAGACCCACATCGAGGTCGTCTCGCGCCAGGACGGGTTCTGGACTTACGCGTTGCAGCCGATCACCGGCCGCAAACACCAACTGCGCGTGCACATGGCCGCGCTCGGCGCGCCGATTCTGGGCGATCGTTTTTATCCGTTGCAGCCGCAGGCGGAAGAGGATTTCGCCCAGCCGCTGAAGTTGCTGGCGCAGTCGCTGCGGTTCGTCGATCCGGTGGATGGGCGCGAGCGCTGGTTCGAGAGCGGGCTGTCGTTATAACGATGGCTTGAGGCGTTCGTGGGCGTGCTGCGGGTTTCGGCGTGGTTGCAGGTTCGCGGTCGCGGCTTGCGCCGCTCCTACAGTCGTACTACGTATCTTCCCGAAGCCCCTGTAGGAGCGGCGCAAGCCGCGACCGCGACACTGCGATTACAGCGAAACCTTCGATCCGGGCCGCACCATCGCCCGCAGCAGCCTCACACCCACTCGCGCGAAGGCAGCGTATAGCGCCGCTGCGGCCGCCCGATCAGATCGAGGAAATTGTTGAACACCGCATCCGCGCGCTGCTGCATGCCGGCGATGTGCTGCGCGGTCAGCGCGCGGATCGCGTCCTCGCTGGTGCCGTGGCCCAGTTCGGCCAGTTCGGCGCGATAGACCGGATTGGCCAGCCAGCGCTCGATCAGCGGCACGTCCATTTCCAGGTGGAACTGGAAGCCGTAGGCGTTGTCGCCCCAGCGGAAGGCCTGCTGCTCGCAGGTGTCGGTGCGGGCCAGATGATGGGCGCCGTGCGGGATCTCGAAGCTGTAGCGGTGCCACTGGAACACCGGCGCGGCGCCGGCCAGCGGCGCCAGCACCGGGTCGTCGCGGCCGGCGTCGGTGCTGTGCAGCCGATACCAGCCGATTTCCGGCACGTGGTGCTTGCGCACCGGCGCGCCGAGCACGTGCGCGAGCAACTGCGCGCCCAGGCAGATGCCGAGCACCGGCTTGCCTTGTTCGAGCATGGCCTCGATCGCGCGCAGTTCGGTGCTCAGGTGCGCGCGCTCGGCGCGGTCTTCGACGTTCATCGGGCCGCCGAGCACGATCAGGCCGCGATAGCGCTCGACCCTGGGCGCCGCGCCGGGATCGCGGTCGAAATTGACGAAACGGATGCGGTGGCCGCGGCGGCGGATCAGCGGATCGAGGGTGCCGAGCGGTTCGGCGGCGACGTGTTGGAAGACCAGGATGCGGGACATGAGCGGCGTAGCGGCGGCTTACGCCTGCGACTATGCCAAAGCGCGCGGCGCTGTGGGGCGTTGCGGCTTATGACTTTCTCGGTTTTGCAGGCGGCCCTCATCCGGTCCTTCGGACCATCTTCTTCCGCAGGCGGGGTGAGAGGGCGCGTTTGCGAGCCATCGGCTCGCGCGCCGTCGAACGCCCGAACGCTATGCGTTCGGGCAGGGGAACGAACCGGCCTGGTGTTGCGCAGGCGTGGAGCGCCCTCATCCGGTCCTTCGGACCACCTTCTCCCGCAGGCGGAAGAAGGAACGGCGGGGGACGCGGCGGCTTGAAGCCCCTCTCCCGCACAGCGGGAGAGGGGTTGGGGTGAGGGCAGCCCTCAGCGCGGCCCGCGCGGCTTGAACGGCTTGCGCGGCCCGCCGCCGTGCGGCTTGGGCCCGCGCGGACCGCTCGGCGGACGGCCTGC
>NZ_LXSD01000516.1:0-4113 GCF_017168095.1 Lysobacter enzymogenes
CGCCTGGCTGCGTCTCTTACAGAACGTCATCCCCGCGAACGCGGGGATCCAGAGACTTCAGCGCCATGCTCCACAAAGAAAAACGCCGGGCGATGCCCGGCGTTCTTCGTCGCGCGACCAAACGCCGCGCTCAGGCCTTGTAGCCGGTATGCACCGCGCAAATCCCCGCCGACAGGTTCTTGTAGTCGACCCGCGCGAACCCGGCATCGACCATCATCCGCTTGAGCTCGTCCTGCGGTGGATGCTTGCGGATGCTCTCGGCCAGATACCGGTAGCTGTCGCTGTCGCCGGCGAACAAACGGCCCAGCTTCGGCAGCACGTTGAAGGAATGGAAGTCGTAGATCGGCTTGAACCACTCGGCCTTCACTTCCGAGAACTCCAGCACCCGCGCCTGGCCGCCGACCTTGAGCACGCGCAGCATCTCGCGCAGCGCGGCGTCCTTGTCGGTGACGTTGCGCAGGCCGAAGGCGATGGTGACCAGGTCGAAGCTGGCGTCGGGGAACGGCAGCGACTCGGCGTTGCACTGCACGTACTCGAAACCGGACACGCGGCCGCGGTCGGTCATGCGGTCGCGGCCGACCTTGAGCATGTCGTAGTTGATGTCGCCCAGCACGATGCTGCCGCTGTCGCCGACCCGGTCGCGCAGCAGCGCGGCGATGTCGCCGGTGCCGCCGGCCAGGTCGAGCACGCGGTCGCCGCGGCGGACCTGGGCGGTGGCGGTGAAGTAACGCTTCCAGACCCGATGGATGCCCAGGCTCATCAGGTCGTTCATCAGGTCGTAGTTGCCGGCGACCGAGGAAAACACTTCGCCGACCAGCTTGCGCTTCTGCCCGCGCGGCACCTCGCGGAAGCCGAAGTGGGTGGTGTCGTCGGTCTGGGGCTTGGATTCGTTCATGGGCGCGATTATCGCATGCCGGCCGGGCCCGGGCTTTGCCGCAGCGGCAGGCCTTCAGGCCCGGGCCCGCTCATGTGGGAGGGCCTTCAGGCCCGATGCCTTCGGCTCGGATCCCCGCGACCTGATCCGAAGGCATCGGGCCTGAGGGCCCTCCTGCAAAATCCCCCGAAAGGATTAGCCCGGCCCCGCTCTGCCGCGCCCGCGCTTTGGCATGATGCGGGGATGACCGCGACCGTGAGCTGGCAAGCCAAGCGTTACGCCGACCTGAGCCTGGACGAGCTCTACGAGCTGCTGCGCCTGCGCTCGCAGGTGTTCGTGATCGAGCAGAACTGCGTCTACCTCGACCCCGACGACAAGGACCGCCACCCCGAGGCGGTGCACTTGATGGGCCGCGCCGCCGACGGCCGGCTCGCGGCCTATCTGCGCATCCTGCCGGCCGGGCTGAGCTATCCCCAGGTCAGCTTCGGCCGGGTGCTGACCGCGGCCGAGTTCCGCGGCCAGCGCCTGGGCGGGCCGCTGCTGGAGGCGGCGCTGATCGAGATCGAACGGCGCTGGCCCGGCGCCGACATCCAGATCGGCGCGCAATCGCACTTGCAGGCCTATTACGGCCGCTACGGCTTCGCGCCCTCGTCCGAGCCCTACGTCGAAGACGGCATCCCGCACATTGACCTGCTACGCCGCGGCCGCGGCGCGGCCTGAGCCGCTGCGGCGATCGGCCGCACCGGCGCGCAGCAGCGCCACCGCGCCGAGCAGCAGCAGGCCGTCCTTGAGCAGGAACTGACCGGTGCCGCCGACGAACGGGAAGCCGTAGCCGGGCTGCCAGCCCGGCAGGCTCAGCAGGAACGTGTTGGTCAACAGGTAAGTGAACACGGCCGCGAACAAGCCCCAGCGCGCCACCTGCGGACGCCACGGCCACGCCGCGATCAGCGCCGCGGTCAGCAGCTCGATCAGGCCGATCAGATCCGACGCGCCCTGCACGCCCAGCGGCCCGTACAGCCAGGAAAACAGCGGGCTGCTGCGCATCAGCCCGGCCACGCCCTCGGCTTCGACCAGGGTGAACTTCATCAGCCCGATCCACACCAGCACCAGCAACTGCCCGGCCCACAGCGTCCACAGCGCGCGCTCGCGGCCGCGCGCGCAGCCGCGTTCGTGCGCGAACACGCCCAGCGCGAGGCCGGCGATGCCCAGGTGTTTGAGCAAGGTCTGGCCCGAGCCGATCACCGGGAATCCGCCGTACGGCGGCTCGTGGATCCACGCCGCCGGGCTCAGCAGGCCGAGCAGGCCGGCGGCCCAGAACAGCATCGCCGCGAACGCCGCATCGCGGCGCCAGCGGCCCGCGGGCGCGATCAGCAGAGTCGCGCCGATCGCACCCTCCAGCGCGCCCGACGCCGGACTCAGCCAGTGCGCCTGCGCGGCCAGCGCCGGCAGGCCCGCGCCGGCCAGGGACTTGCCCAGGGCCGCCGCCTCGAAGGGAAAGGCGCGCATCGCGCCGAACCACAGCATCGCCAGCCCCAGCGCCCGCGCCGAAACCGCCCACACGCGCGCCATCGGCGCGCGTTCCATCGCCACGTGCATCTCACCGCTCCAACGTCCGCGCGCATCGGCGCCCACGTCCACAAGAGGCCGGCGCGGCGCGAAAAGGTTCGCGCAGGATTCGTGCGAAGTTCGCGTCAGGATCGCCCCCGCCCCTCGACCCGGGCGCGCCGGCGCGCCAGACTGCACGGCGATACGCACCGGAGCTCCGCATGATCGCCACCCCCGACTACCGCGCCCTGCTCGCCACCGCCGTCGCCGAGGCCCGCCAGGGCATCGCCGAAGGCGGCATCCCGATCGGCGCGGCGCTGTACCACAACGACGGCCGCCTGCTCGGCTGCGGCCACAACCGCCGCATCCAGGAGAACGACCCCTCGGTGCACGGCGAAACCGACGCCTTCCGCAAGGCCGGCCGCCAGCGCCGCTACCGCGACACCATCATGGTCACCACCCTGGCGCCGTGCTGGTACTGCAGCGGGCTGGTGCGCCAGTTCAACATCGGCACGGTGGTGGTCGGCGAATCGGTCAACTTCCGCGGCGGCATCGACTGGCTGCGCGAAAGCGGAGTCGAGGTGATCGATCTGGCCGACCAGGAATGCATCGAGATGCTTGGCGGCTACATCGCGGCCAATCCCGAGGTCTGGAACGAGGACATCGGCGAGGACTGAGCCCGCCGCCGCGTCCTTCGCGACAGACCAGGAATCGGACCAGGAAACGGAGTTCCCATGCCCCCACGCATCGCCTGGCCGCTGCTGCCACTCGCCGCCGCGCTGTTCGCGCCGGCGGCGGCGCAAGCGCCCGACTGCGGCGCCGCCGCCGAGATCGCGCTGATCTGCCGCCAGGCCGAAGACGGCCGCAAGGCCAGCCTGGTGCGCACCGAGCTGCCCGCGCGCGGCGGCTGCGCGCAGCCGCTGCTGGAAACCTTCACCGACAGCGATCGCGACCGTCCGCGCAGCATCGCCCTGGCGGTGGGCCAGACCGGCGAGTGCCGCTTCGCCGACGGCGGCCGCCTGCGCGTGCAGGTGCAGGCCGAACCGCCGCCGCCCGCGGGGCCGTGCAGCCGCGCGCCGTCGGCGAGCTTCACCTTGTGGCTGGACGACCGCCGCGTCGCCGACCGGCGCCCGGTACGCGACCGCTGCGAGATCGCGCCGACGCCGTGGATGTACCGGGTCGACCGCGATGCGGTGTACGACTGCAGCAACGGCGATTGCGGGCCGCTGCTGGCGCCGGATCAAACCTTGGCTTCGTTGCCGGTGGATGCCGCGATCGCGCCGGAGGCCGCGGCGAACGCGGCCGCGGCCACAGCGGCCGCCACGGCGAGCACTCTGCAACGCCTGCTCGACCGCGGCCCGGTCTGCGCCGAACTCGAACGCCAGCTCGCGCTGGACTGGAACGCGCTCGACCCGTTCCGCCGCGGCGCCGACGACGGCGCGCCGCTGCAGCGCGTGGTCGCCGCCGAAGCGCCGGCCGGAACCGCGCTGCCGGACGGATTGGAATTCATCCACGGCCCGTGGCGCGCGTTCGACTTCGATTTCGACAACGACGGCGCGATCGACCGCGTCTACCTCGGCGACACCCGCGGCCTGGAGGGTTGGTATTCCTCGCCGCTGCTGGTGGCGGCCGGCGCCGCCGCCGACGGCTTTCGCGCGCGCGACGGCGCCGCGCCGCAGGCGGTGCCGTGCCAG
>NZ_LXSD01000517.1:0-9422 GCF_017168095.1 Lysobacter enzymogenes
GTCGCGCTCGCGCTCGGCCGCGGCGGTCGCGGCCTGCTGCTGCGCCAGCGCGGCCTCGGCCGTGCGCAGGCGCGAGGCGGTGTCGCGCAGCGCATCGCGCAGGCGGGTCTCGTTGGCGCTCTGCGCGTGCGCGGCGGAAGCGGCGAACCACAGCGCCGCCAGCAAGGGCGCGCTGCGCAGGGCGGCGTGGCGGATGGTGGGAAGGCTCATGCGCGCTCTCCGCGGTCAGAACTGGGTGTTGAGGTCGAGCTGGACCACGTCGACCGAATACGGCTGGCCGGTGACCTCGTTGGCGCTGAGCCAGCGCAGCCCCAGCCAGGTGTTGCGCGCCAGGCCCAGCGCGCCGCCGACGATGAAGCCGCGCGCGTTGGTGCCGCCGAGGTGGAAGTCCGAATCGGTGAAGGCGTCCGGCACCGCGTCGGATTCGATCCGCTTGTAGCCGATGCTGGCGTTCCAGTCCCAGGCCTTCTCGATCTTCGGCTGGCCGACCAGCAGATTGATGTAGTAACCCATGTCACCGCCGTCGAAGACGCCGGTGGCGGCCGGATCGAAAGTCGGCTTGAAGTTGTTGAGCGGGCCCAGCGCGCGGATGCGTTTGGCGTCGTACTTGAGGTTCTTGACCACGTCGGCCTCGAGCACGATCTTGACCGGATCGAAGCGCGCGATCTCCAGCGCGGCGTGCAGGTTGGCCACGCCGAACTCGCTGGCGTAGCCGAAGTACTGCAGCTGCGGCCCGTTCGGCGCGCCCTGCGCCGGCACGATGTTGCGGATCGAGAACATGGTGTTGCCGAACTGCTGGAACTGCGGGCGCGACAGGTCGGTGTCGCACACGTCCTTGGAGGTCGGCGCCAGGCACGGCGAGGAGAACTGGCCGTTGAGGTGGTCGAACAGGAAATAGCCCAGGCCGGCCTTGAGCGACATGTCGTCGGCGAACGCCCAGTCGAAGCCGGCCTGCGCGCCGTACAGCCACTTGTCGCGGCTGCTTTCCTTGTCCAGCTCCTGGGTCGAGCCGAAATCGAAATCGGTGTTGAACACCGGGAACGCGCCGACGTTGACGAAGCTCTTGAAGTCCGGGCTGTGGCGGAAGGTGGCCTGCGCGGCGACGCCGTCGAAGTTGAGGTCGTTGTCGAACAGCAGCTCGCTGGTCCAGAACGGATTGGGCGTGCGGCCGATGTCGGCGCTGAGCCACGCGGTCGGCTTGAGCCGCACGTAGGCGCGGTCGAGCCACAGCGAGTACTTGGACAGGTTGCCGCCGGCGCCCAGGGTCTGGTTGGTCGACACCGGGCTGCGGTCGCTGCCGCTGGCCAGGCGCAGATCGGCCTCGACCCAGTCGGAGATCTGCGCGTGCACGCCCAGCCGCGCGCGCAGGCGCAGGCGGCCGCGGTTCTTGGTGGTGTTGACGTAGGGCACCGGGTTGGCGACCGGGTCGGCCATGTCGTAGCCGCTGCCGGCGTTGAGCGCGGCGAAGTTGGGGAACTCGCGATAGTTCTCGCCGTCGTTGAGCACGTCCTCGGCGCGCGCGCGCAGGTCGCCGTAGAAGCTGATGCGCTGGGTCCATTCCGGCAGCGCGTTCGGCGCCGCCCAGCCTTCGCTCTTGGCCTGCTGCACCACTTCGGCGCGCAGCTCGTCCTTGATCTGCTGGCGCACCACTTCCGGCACGTAGGGCACGACCACCGCACCCGGCGCGGTCTGGTAAGCCGGCTGCGCGGCCACGGCCGGCGCCGGATGCGCCGCCGCGCTCGCGCTCGCCTCGGCGATCAGGTCGTCGGCCTGGCCGCGGGTCAGCACGCCCTTGGCGACCAGCAGGTCGATCAGCTTCAGCGTGACCTCGGGGCTGATCTTCGCCGCGTCCGCCGGCGCGGCCGCCAGCGCCGGCGCGGCGCAGGCCGACAGCAGCGCCAGGGCCAGCGCATTGGCGCGAAGACGGCGGAGCGGTTGAGTCGAAGCAGTCATGCGTCATCTTCCTGAAAGTGAAAACGGTTCGAAGCGGTCTCAGCCCGGCGACATCGCGCCGATGCGCAGGTTGATCGGCTGCGGCATCTCCGCCGGCGGCGCCTGCGGCAACGAGCGCCCTTGCAGCGCGGCCAGGATGGCCGCGTCGAGCTCGGGCTTGCCGGTGCCGGCGATCACCTGCGAGCGCTGGATCGTCCCGTCCGGGTTCAACCACATCGCCACCGTGGCGCTGTAGTGGCCCTTGCGGGTTTTCTCGCCTTGTTGCAGGTACTGCTGCACGGTGCGCTGCACCATCGCCGCGTAGCCGGCATAGGGATTGCCGCCACCGCCCTTGCCGCCGATGCGGGTGCCGCCGCCGCCCTCGCCGGCCTGCAGGCCGAACTCGTTGTTGCCGGGGCCGGCGTCGGCGGTCAGCGGATCGCCGGGCGGCTCGGCCGAATCTTGTTTGGGCGGCTCGATCGATTCGAACGGCGTGTTCTCGATCGGCTTGGGCTCTTCGGCGGTCTTCTCCGGTTCCGGCGGCGGCGGCGGAGGCGGCGGCGGCAGGATCACCTGGGTGATGCGCGGCGGCTGGCGCTTGACCGTCGGCCCGGCTCCCTGCATCAGCGACCACACCAGCCACGCCATCACCGCGACGACGCCGATCGCGCCGAGCACGCCGAAGATGCGCGAGGCCTTCGAGCCGCGGCCGTAGGTTGCGGACACGCGCGCCCCCCGCTCAGCCTTGGCCCTGGCGCTGCGAGGCCAGGCCGATGGAGGAGATGCCGAGCTTGCTGCACAGGTCCAGCACCGCCATGACCTTGTCGTACTGCACCGCGCGGTCGCCGCGCAGGATCACCGGCAGTTCGGCGTCGTTGGCCAGCGCGTTGCGCAGCTGCTGTTCCAGCTCGCTCATGCTGACCGGCACCGCATCGATGCTGACCTGGCCGGCGTTGTCGATGGCGATGACCTTGGTCTTGGGCTGCGACAGCGGCTGCGCCGCGCTGGCCTTGGGCAGGTCGACCTTGATGCCCTGCACCGCCGCGGTGGTCATGATGATGAAGATCACCAGCAGCACATACGCCAGGTCGAGCATCGGCGTGATGTTGATGTCGTCGTAAGGCTTCTTGCCCTGGACCTTCACGGCAGCGTCTCCGTCGACACGCTGCGGGCCAGGTGCGCCGGCAGCGGCGCGTCGCCGGCGTAGTCCTCGGCGATGCGCTTTTCCAGCTCGTCGACGAACACCTGCATGTCCGCGCCGATGGCCTCGGTGCGGCTGAGCAGGTAGTTGTAGCCGAACAACGCCGGGATCGCGACGGCCAGGCCGGCGACCGTGGCCAGCAGCGCCGCGGCGATGCCGGGCGCGATCGCGTTGATGTTGACGTCGCCGGCCGCGGCCACCGCGGCGAAGGTGATCATCACGCCGACCACGGTACCGAGGAGGCCCAGGAACGGGCCGCCGGAAATGGCGATGGTCAGCAGCACCATCAGCTTGTTGAGGCGCTGGCCTTCGCGCACCGCGGCGGCGTCGAGCGCCGAGCGGATCGCGGCGATCGACTGCGGCCGCACCACCGAACGCCCGCCGCCGGCGGCGACGCGGTTGCGCAGTTCGTCCAGGCCGATGGCGAGGATGCGGGCGAGATTGGACTTCTCGCCGCTCAGCGGCCCGCCGCCTTCGGCCGCGCGCACCCAGGAAACATCGTGCAGCGGGTATTCGCCGGCCTGCTTGCGGAACGCTTCGAGGAAACGCTCGTTGGCCTTGGACACGGTGTTGACGAACAAGCCCTTGCCGATCATCACCCACCACGAGATCGCGGCCATGAAGCCGAGGATCACGATCACGATCCAGGCGTCGACGGTCAGCGCGCTGAACAGGATGCCGAAGTAGTTGTGGCCGCCGTCGCCGGAGCGCTGTTCGACCGGCTGGAAGGTCAGCAGCTTGGCGTCCAGGCCCTGGCTGTGCGCTGCGGCCTGGATCAGGCCGAGCGGGCGCGCGACCTTGGACAGTTGCAGCTCGTCGATCTGGCCGATGAAGTTCGGCCGCGCCGCGCCGTCTTCGCCGCCGATCCACAAACCCGCGGCGGCGGCCGCCGGCGCCGCCGCGGCTTCGCCGGCCGGGGCGCCGTTGACGTAGACGTTGAGCTTGCCGGCGTCGGCGCGCACCGCGATGTGCGCCCAGCCTTCGCCGACCAGCGGCGCACCGGCCGAGGTGCGCACGCCGCCGGCTTCGGCGTAGACCACGCCCTGCTCGATCAGCAGCGTCAACGCGCCCGGCAGGGACGCGATCACGCCGCTGGCGTTGGCGCCGGCCGGCTTGATCCACGCGCTCAGGGTCAGCGGCTGCGCGGCGGCGAGATTCAGCGAGGCCGAGGCCGGCACCTTCACCGGCGCCTTGCCGTCGAGTTGCAGGCCCGAGCCGATCAGCGCGGTCTCGGCCAGGGTCAGCGGCGCCTGCGCGTTGTTGCCGTAGGCGGTGGTGTCGGCGCCGGCCGCGCCCTGGTTGGCGAAGTGGAACACCGCGACGCTGTCGGCGTCGTAGCTGCCCTTGGGGTCGCCGCCGGGCGTGGCCTCGGGATTGCCGAAGTAGACGAACACCGACGCCGATGCGTTGGCGTCGAGCCTGGGCACGTCGACCCAGGCCAGCGCGACTTGGTCGACCAGGCCGTCGTATTTCTCGAAGTGGTACTTCAGCGGCGTGCGGTCGTCGGCGGCGATGAAGCGCACGTCGCTGCCGTCCTCCTTGGCGTCGGCGAAGTTGAAGTTGCCCGAGTGCAGGCGCACCAGCACCTGCGCGCGCCCGCCCGGCTCGGTCATCGCCGCGCCGGCCGAGGTGGTGTTGAGATCGATCTTGGCCCGGTAGTTCCACTTGCCGTCCCACCACGAGGCCGCCGCGGCCGGAGCCGACAGCAGCGACAGCAGCAGCGAACAGGCCAGCAACACGCGCAATTGAGTCACGACACTTTCCCCGATAAATGTTCGGTACGGCTTCGAATAGCTGGTTGTGGAAGAACCTTCAGGCCCGATGCCTTTGGCTCAGGTCGCGATGCCGCTGCGGCGAGCGGGCACCGAAGCGTCGGGGCTAAAGCCCCTCCCACACGTCGCACTACCTCAGAACTCGCCCCACAGCCGCACGCCGACCTCGACCGAGTCGGGCTTGCGTTCGCGTCCGTTCGGGCTGGACAACGGATGGGCCACATCGATGGAGCCGTTGAAATGGCCGAAGGCCTTGACCGTGGCGCCGACGCCGGCGCTGACCAGGGTTTCGCTGCGCGTCTGCTCGGGCAGCGGATCGTTGATGCGGGCGTAGCCGGCATCGACGAACGCGCGCAGGCGCAGTTCCTGGAACGCCTCGCCTAGCGAGTCGGCGAACGAGGGCGTGCGCGCCTCCAGCGTCGCCGCCCCGCCGAGGTCGCCGAGCGCTTCGGATTCGTAATAGCCGCGCACGCTGTCGAGGCCGCCGATGCTGAACTGCTCGTTGCTGATCAAGGGCTCGCCGGCGAACTGGGTCTGCAGGCGCAGCATCAGTTGCGCGTCGCGTTCGGACTTCCAGGTGTAGGAGCCGCCGGCGCGCAGATAGAAGAAATTGGGTTGGGCCTGGTAGCGCTTGGCGTCGAACGCGGCGCGGCCGTCGCCGACGCCGCGCAGGTTGAACACCGCCGACAGGGCCAGGTCGGCGACCGAGCGCTCCTTCACCCAATCGGCGTTGTAGTTGACGCTGAGCGGGAAGTATTCGATCGGTACCGCGCCGCGGTCGGCGCCCTGGATCAGCGATTCGGTGAAGTCCTTGTAGTCCACGCCGAGGCTGAGCGAATGGTAGAAGCCCTCGCCCGCGGCGAACGAGCGCATCAGGCGCACGCCGGCCAGGGTGCCGTTGCCGATCACGTTGAGGTCGCCGACCACGGCGATATCGCTCTTGCTGCGCACCGCATAGCCCAGCAGCGACCACGGCGAGGCGCCGAAGCGGGCCAGGTACGAAGCCGAATACACCTGCGCGTCGGAGCTGCGCTGCGGCGCGACCTGCGCCGACAGGCTGAAGCTGTGACCGCGCTGCCACAGGTTGTCGTAGCGCACACTGGCCGACAGGCGCTGGTCGGTGGTGTTGGCGCTGTTGCGGTTGTTGAGCTCCAGCGAGCCGTGCAGCGGCAGCGCGTCCTCGACGTTGAGGTCGACATCGACCGTGTTCGGCGTCGCCCCGGCCTTGATTTCCGGGGTGACGAGGCGGTCGGGCAACTGGTTCAAGGCGAGGATGTCGCGCTGCACGTCCTTGAAGTTGGGCACCGAGCCCGCGGCCAGCGACGGCGCGGCGCGCTCGATCTCGTCGGGCGAGAAATAATCGGCGCCGTTGACGCGCAGGCGGCCGACCTTCTGTTCGTTGACCTGCAGCGTGACCAGGCCGGTGGCCACGTCCTGTTCGGGAATGACCACGCTGACGGTGGGATAGCCGCGGCTGTCGTACAGCGACTGCAGCGCGGCGCGCGCGTTCTCCACGTCCTGCTCGCTGCGCTGCGGGCCCAGGTGCGGGTAGACGATCTTTTCGATGTCCAGGTTGCTGAGCTTGCTGTTGCCCAGCACCTGGTAGGCGAGGATGTCGAAGCGCGCCGCCGCCGGCGCGGCGTCGGCGCGGGCCGCAGTTTCCTGCGCATGGAGAACCGCCGGCCCGAACATGGTCAGACCGACGGCTGCAATGAGGCGTAGATGCATCGACCCGGAACCATCCCTGTTGCGCCGCCCCGACGGGAGGGGGACGGCAGACCGCGCCAAGGTAGGTTCGCTATGTGACGATGTTTGAACTGCTACATGACAAGGCACGCGCAAGACGTCACGCATGTATCGCGCATGCAATCTCGTCCTCACAAGTCTTACGCGTGACGGGCGAACGACGTGCGCGCTCGCGCGCAGCCTGGTTTCGCTTGAGCGGTATCACACCCGTGAGAAACGACGCGCGTTCGGGTTGCGTCGTTTCGGCGGCATCTGCAGGCGAAGATCGTGTCGCGGCGTCTCGTCATATAGCGACACGCTGCTGTTTTCCCGCTGCGCGCATCGCGACGTCGTCTCGAATGCGATGGATCCGTTCGCGCGGGTCAACGCCTGTCTCATCGAAGCGAGAACGCAAGCCGAACGCGCGTCGCCGAACATCCACGACGATGACAACCCGCGATCGCAAGCGCGGCATTCGCGACTCGCGCTGAGAAACGGCGCGACGCCTATCGCATTGTCATCGACGCGCTGTTGTTGCACGGCGGAAACATGGCGGCGCGATTCCGCCTCGCCAGGATGTGCGCAACAGCCGAAGCAACTGCAGCGCGCGTCGTCTTTTCAGCGCAAGCGCGCCGTTTCGCGCATCGCTACATGCTGAGACTCGAACGCCACGCCTGGGTGGGAGTCCGTCGCAAGAAGTGGCGCGCGGCCGACGACAGCCGCGCGCCCGGGCAGCGCATCACCCGCGCCGGCGTCCCGCGGTCAGCCCAGTTCCTGCGCCAGCCCGATCAGGATCCCTTCGGGCCCGCGGATGTAGCACAGCCGATAGATGTCCTGGTAGCGCACCACGTCGCCGGCGAGTTGCGCACCGCGGGCGCGCAGCCGTTCCAGGGTGTCGTCGATGTCGTCCACGGCGAACATCACCCGCAGATAGCCCAACGCGTTGACCGGCGCGTTGCGGTGATCGGCGATCACCGCCGGGGCGAGGAAGCGCGACAGCTCCAGGCGGCTGTGGCCGTCGGGCGTGCGCATCATCGCGATCTCCACGCGCTGGTCGCCCAGCCCGGTGACGCGGCCGGCCCATTCGCCCTCGACCATGCCCCGCCCTTCCAGCTCCAGGCCCAGTTCGAGAAAGAAGTCGATCGCCGCGCCGAGGTCTTCGACCACGATTCCGACGTTGTCCATCCGCTTGAGCGCCATGTCCGATCTCCGGGTTTGGGTTTGGGTTTGGGTTCGAAGTGAGAGTTGGAAAATCAGGATCGGAAAAAACGAAGGGCGGCCCGAAGGCCGCCCCCGAATAGTGCGTTGCTGCGGCCGGCGGCAGCTGCGACCGGCACGGCGTCAGTTGACCGCGCCGCCCGCCGCGCCCTTGCCTTCTTCCTGCTGGGCCAGCTCCGACAGCCGCTCCAGATTGCGCATCGACAGCAGGTGGGTGTAGATCAGGCCCAGCGCGCCGGTGCGGAACAGCTCCGGCAGCTGCGCGTCGTCGAGCTTCATGAGCTTTTCTTCCGACACCGCGTAGACGCCGTTCAACTCGGCCTGCGGCTGATCGCCGGTGCCGAAGCGGATCACCCGCTCTTCCAGCAGGTCCAGTTCCTTGAGCTTGGCGGCGAACGCCGCGGTGCGCTTGAACTCGTTGTGCAGGTCCTGCAGGAAGCCCATCGCCCGGGTCAGGTTCTCGGTGTCGGCGCCGTCGTCGCCGAACAGCGGCTCGCCCTCTTCTTCCGACAGGCCGTCGTAGGCCATGTCCACGCACACCGTCACCGTGCCGCTGTCGCGGTCCTCGGCCAGCACGAACGGATACTGGCGCAGGAACGCCGGCACATAGCCGCGGCGCCAGCGCGCGCTGTCGTCCACGTACAGGTTCTGCTGGTTGCGCAGGCCCACCAGCACCGCCGGCAGGAAGTCGCCGTTGGCCAGCTTGGCGAACACGATCGCGTACTCGGTGGCGGCGCTGGGAAACTCGACCGTGGCCACCGGGACCGAATTGAGGCTGGCGGCGAAGCGGGCATTGTGCTGCGAGCTGCGGATGCGCAGGTTGCGATGGGTGTCGCGGTTGAGCGGGACGACGCGGTCGTAGATCAGCATGGAGTTCCGGTTCCTGGTGGCATCGGCCGGCGCAAACGGCCGGCGTAGGCGGCGAAGATGCGCCATCGGCGTGACAGTTACAACGCGCCCGGCCGCCGGGCACTCCGGCGCGCGGCGTTACCGTACTCCGGCCGGGGCACGAACGCCACTTTCGCCTGCACGTATCCCAGTCAAAAATGTCATCACATGCATTCCCATATCGTGATTACAGGCACATATAAGGCATGACGTGCCGGATCCGGCGCGCGTTCGCGGCGGAACGGGTGCGGGCAGGGAGAATGGCGTTTTGTTCAAGGTGTCGTTGCGAGAACACGCTCTGCTGAGCGTCCTGGTCGGCCTGCAACGCGGGGTGCAGCCGGAGACCAGCCATATGAAGCACGCATTGATCGAGGCCGGGCTGGCGCTGAGCGCGGACGGCCGGCTGAGCCTGTCCGACGCCGGCCAGACCTTGCTGCAGGCGCTGCAGCACATGGTCTGGGCCGAGGTCGAATCGCTGCAGCAGGTGTTGGCCAACAAGTCCGCCCAGCCCAGCGACGAAGTGCTGCGGATGACGCGGCTGCCGGCGGCGCCGGGCCCCGAGTAAGCGGCCGGCGGCGGATGACTCGCCCCGCCCCCTGGCAAGCGGCCGAAAGCCCCTGTAGGAGCGGCGCGAGCCGCGACCGCGACAACGCAACCATTGCGCAGATGTCGGCGCAGTTGCGTTG
>NZ_LXSD01000518.1:0-338 GCF_017168095.1 Lysobacter enzymogenes
GCGGGGTCCGTTCGGGCGCGGCCGCGCCGGCGGTGGCGGCGGCGAGCAGCAGCGCGAGCGCGGCCAGCGGCCGGCGCGGGAAGTTCGAAAGCGGCATCGGGCAATCCTAGATCGTGGCCGGGCGGGTTGCACGGCGGCCGTGGCTGCAGCTTGCCGCGTGCCGATGACAGGCGATGCGAGCGCGCGTCACACGGGGCCTATCCGGCCGGCAGGCGTAACGCGGACGCCGAACCGGGCGCCGTCGGCGTTCAGCCCGCGGCCAGGCCGCTCGACGATCCAGCCGGGCCGAACCGCTGGGCGCCGCGAGCAGCGGGCCCCCTGCCCGCGCACAGGCCCGC
>NZ_LXSD01000519.1:0-845 GCF_017168095.1 Lysobacter enzymogenes
CCGCGCGCGCCGCCACGCCCGCGCCGAGCGCGAACAGCGCGCCCCTGACGCCCGCGCGCGGCCTGTTCGCCGGGCGCGAGCCGTGGCTGTGGGGATTGATCGGCCTGATCGGCGTCCTGCTCGGCGCGATCGTCGCCTTCGCCCTGCCGCGCGGCCCGCGCCGGCTGGCCGCGGACGAGCGCGAAGCGGTGCTGGCCAAGTTGCGCGGCTGGCTGGCCGAAGGCGGGTCGCCGACATGAGCACGCTGGGCGAGCGCAAGAGCGCGTTGCTGCTGATGTCGCTGCATCCGGCCGATCGCCGGCAACTGCTGGCGCGGCTGCCGCGCGCGTCGGCGCGGACGCTGCGCGCGCTGATCGCCGAGCTGGAGCGCTCGCCGCTGCCGGTGGCGCAGCTGGCCGAGGCCGTGCTCGCCGACGAAGTGCGCGGCCTCACCGCGAGCACCTCGCTCAGGATCGAGCAGTTGGTCGCCTTGTCCGAACGCCTGTCGCCGGCGTGGTTCGCGCGCGTGCTGCTGGCCTGGACCGGGGTCGACCGCAGCTTCTGCCTGTCCTTGCTCGACGAGCGCCGCGCCGCCGCGGTGCGCGAGGAACTGCGCCGGCTCGACCGGCTGCCGCCGAAGCTGGTCGAAGCGCTGCGCGAAGAATCGCTGCGCATGGCCGAGCCGGAACGGGAGGCGGCGTGATGCGCGAACCGGGCCAAGGCGCGCACGAATGGGTCGAGAAGGTCGCGCCGTCGCAGGCGCGCATCGTCGGGCTGGCCGCGGCCTTGGCGGGTCCGGCGCCGACGGCGAGCGCGGGATCGGGTGCGGCATCAGGCGCGGCGCAAGCGGCGCCGGCCGCGCCCGC
>NZ_LXSD01000520.1:0-2401 GCF_017168095.1 Lysobacter enzymogenes
GCCAGCCGCGCCTGCGCTTGCCCGGCCTGCGCCGGCAACACCGCGCGCAGGCGCCGCAAGGTCGCGGCGACCGGCGCGGGCAGGCCCGCATCGATCGGCGCATTCGCTTCGACATCGTTCATGGCCGTCGTCTGCCTGCGTTGGCCGTCCCTGGCGATGTTCGCGTCCATGCCCGTTCGCTCCTTACTGCACCGCGATCAGTTCTTCGCTGTCCTCGACCCAGGCGCGCTGGTCGAACTGCCCCTGCATGCCGACGAAGGTGAAGCGGCGGCGGAACTTGCGCTTGTCGCCGTTCTTCAGCGCGATGCGCAGCTTGAGCGGGTCGCCCTGGCTGCCCGGCATCTCCAGGCGCTCGCTGCGCTTGTACGCGCCGTCCTCGTACTTCACGTCGATGTAGACGCGCCGCACCGTCGCCGGATCGAACACCGGGATGAACTCCAGCTGCAGCGCGTCCTCGAAGCTGTCGTGGATCAACAGCTCGGGCACGTCGACTTCGAGCGGCGGCGCGGCCGGATCGGGCTGCGCCGCGCCCTTGCGCCGCTGCACGATCTGATACGTGACGCCGCGATTCGCCGGCGCCGGCTTGGCCCCGCGCAGGCGCCAGGTCTTCGGCCCGGAACTCGCGGTCAGGGTCAGCGTGGTCTTCGGCTCGGGCGTGGCGTAGCCGCGCGCCTGCAGCTTGACGTCGATCGCCTCGACCACGTCCCAGTCGATGTCGCCCGGGGTCGCGGTGATCTGGCGGAACTCCACATGCTCGTATGGATTGACGAACAAGGTGCGGTCTTCGCTGCGCTCGGCCGGAACCGTGTACGAGGTGCGGTCTGCAGCCCAGTCGGACTGCGGATCGAAGTGATACTGGTACGAGGCCTCGTAATCGATGTCGCGGGTCTCGTTCATGAACACGTCGAAGCGCTTGACCGCGCTGTCGCCGGGCGCGAACACGAAGTCGGCGTGCTTGTGGTCGCGCGGCTTCTTCTTGTCGCCGTAATCCAGCGCCACCTGCGCCGACTTGAGATCGATCGGCTCGAACGCGATCGGCATGCTGGCCTCGACCGCGAACTGGCGGAAGAACGGATCGTCCAGGTCGATCTCCTTGAAGTACTTCGACTTGTCGCGCAGATCGCCGAGCATCAGGCCGAAGAAGCCCTGCGGCGCGTAGGTGCGGCGCACCGCTTCGGCGCGGTTGTAGCGCAGGGTCAGTTTCTTGCGCTCTTCCTGATGCACGAACTTGAGCTTGAGCGAGAGGCTGGCCGCGGTCGGCGGCGTCGGCACGGTCGGGGTGACCGGCGGCGTCACCGGCGGAGTGACGGGAGGCGTGACCGGCGGCGTCACTGGCGGCGTCACGGGCGGCGTCACGGGCGGAACGACAGGCGGCGTCACCGACGCCGGCCGGCGCAGGCGCCCGTGCCAACGGTTCGGCGTGGCGCCGGCGGCGCGGCCGGTGACGTGGACGACGCGGTTGTCCGGATCGCCGCCCATCGCCGAATGCGCGCCGGGCCGGCTGCTGGCCGGCACGTCGCCGTTGGCGGCCTGGGTGCTCACGGTGATCGGCACGCCGGCGCGGCGCGCCACCGCCAGCGCGACATCCAGGCGCCGCTGCGACAAGCGCTTGTTGTAACGCTCGCGCTCGCTGTCGCTGGCGCCGCTGACGTGTTCGTGGCTGGCATAGGCCTGGAAATTCAGATTGCGCGGCGCCGGCAAGCTGCGGATCCACGCCATCAGGCGCTCGGCGCCGCGCTCGCTGCCGCTCCAGTTGCCGTCGCCTTCGATGCGCAGCGTGCCCGAGGCATCGCGGTAGCGCGGGTCGGTGGTGGTGTTGTCGACGTAGGCGCGGTACTGCGCCGACGGCGGGTTGGTGCTCCAGCCGGCTTCGGCGGGTTTGTCGAAATCGAAGAACAGGCCGAAGGTCTGGTCTTGCGCGCTGGCCGGCCATTCGACGTCGATGCGCTTGCTGCTGTCGGGATCGACGGTGATGTTGACCCGGCCTTGCGCGTCGGCGGCGACCACCTGGTCGTCGACTTTCACCACCGCGCCGGCGCCGCCGACGGTGATGGTTTCCGACAGACCGCTGGCGGCGGGCGTGTGGGTCACGGTCAGGCCCGCGGGCAGCGGCGAAGGTTCGGTCGAATCGACGGTGAGCGCGGCGGGCTGGATCTGCGCCGCGGGGGGCGTGGTGCCGCCGGAGGTGCCGCCGGAACTGCCGCTGGAAGCGCCGCCCGAGCTGCCGGAACTCGCGTCGGCGACGCCGCTGCGCGCGCTGCTGGCGGTGCTGGCGCGCGCGGCGCCGCTTGAAAAGGCGCTGGCGCCGCTCGAAGCCCCGCCGCTGCTGCCGCCTGAGCTGCCGCCGCTCGATCCGCCGCTGCTGCCGCCCGAACTGCCGCCGCTCGATCCGCCGCTGCTG
>NZ_LXSD01000521.1:0-3927 GCF_017168095.1 Lysobacter enzymogenes
GGCCGCACCGCCGCGCCGCGCTGCGCCGGCGCATGTCGCATCGCGCCAGGCGGTCGCCGCGCCGCCATCCCCGCGCGCGCCCGCAGCGGCTAGACTTCGACGTTCTTCGTAGGCGGGAGCGGACCGGGACATGCGCAAGGCGGCGTGGGCGCTGATGATCGCGATGCTGTGCGCGCTGCTGCTGTGCGCGCCGGCCGCGGCGCAATCGCTCAAGGTCGAGGTGCTGATGACCGAAACCGACCTGCAGACCCCGCCGGTCGGCGCGCCGGTGCTGCGCAGCATGGTCGCCGAGCGCCCGCACGACTTCGTCCGCTTCAGCCTGCCGCGGCGCGAGGCCGGCTACTGGCTGCGCCTGACCAGCCAGCGCACGATCAAGCCCGGCGATGGCCAGATGCTGGTGGTGCGCGGCTCGCGCGCGATGGGCCCGCTGCTGTACTACCCGCCCGGCGCGGCCACCGCGCGCGAGATCGACGACGCCGAGCACGGCGGCGTGCCGCTGATGCGGCGCGGCTGGGTCATGCCGCTGCCGAACGGCTGGCCGACCTCGTCGGTGGCCTACGTGCGGATCAAGGGCCGCGCGGCGATGAGCGAGATCCGCCTCAACTTCGCCAGCATCCCCGAGCTGGCCCGGCAGGAGCGCGGCGACGCCCGCTTCATGGCCGCCGCCTTCACCGCGATGATGCTGATGGCGGTGGCGATGGTCGGCGTGTGGGTGGCGTTCCGCGATTTCGTCTACCTCGGCTACGGCGCGTACCTGGCGTGCATGGCCACCTACCTGCTGCTGCGCTCCGGCGACGCCTCGGAGATGTGGGGACTGGCGGGGCTGGCCAGCGAACCGGCGGTGGCGTGGGCGCTGGCGACCTTGGCGACGATCTTCCAGCTCGGCTTCAGCGTGCGCTTCCTCGACCTGCCGCGGCTGATGCCGCGCATCACCTGGGCGCTGCGCATCGTGCAGTGGGCCAACATCGGCTGGCTGCTGGTGTTGCTGCTCCTGCGCGAGCACGTCTACGGCTGGTGGTACATCGGCGGCAACATCCTGCTGCTGTTGGGCGTGCCGCTGATGCTGGTGATCGCGGTCGCCGCCTGGCGCAAGGGCGCGCCGTACGCCGGCTATTACCTGCTGGGCTGGACGCCGATGCTGGTGCTGGCCGCGGCGCTGGCGGCCAACATCCTCGGCCTGCAGGACGCCGAATGGGCCGAGCGCGGGCTGGCGCTGACCGCGGTGCTGGAATCGGCGGTGCTGGCGCTGGCCCTGAGCCAGCACGCCGCCAACCGCCATCGCATCGTGCTGCTGGCGCGCCAGTCGGTGGAGCGCGACCCGCTCACCGGCGCGCTCAACGCCCAGGTGCTGGAGCAGATGCTGCAGGCGTGGTCGTCGCCGGGCAGCCTCAACGTCAACAACTACGCGCTGCTGCTGGTCGACCTGGACGGCTTCGCCGAGGTCAACGCGCGCTACGGCCGCGCGGTCGGCGATGCGCTGCTGCAGCAGGCGCTGTCGCGCATGCGCGGGGTGCTGCGCCCGGACGACACCATCGCGCGCATGGACGGCGACTGCTTCGGCATCGTCAGCGAATGCGAGCGCGGCGAAAGCGAACTGCTCGCGCGGCGCATCGGCGAGACCTTCGCCCAGCGCCCGTTCCGCATCGACAGCCACGAGATCGTGATGAGCGTGAGCATCGGCCTGGCCATGTCGCAGCGCGGCGAGCCGGTGCCGGAACTGTTCGAACGCGCGCGCCTGGCGCTGCGCCACGCGGTCGCCGCCGGCCGCAACGCGGTCAGCGTGGCCCAGGGCGGCGGCCGCGACGTGGCGGTGGTGCTGCAGGCGCAGTGAGGTCGCCGCCGCCGCCGCGGCGCGCATGCGCGGCGACGGTTTCCGTCACGCGGCGCTAACGCATTCGCGGCTTTTCCGGGCGCAGGCTGAACGTCTTAAGCCGCAACGCCAATCTTCACCTGGGTTGCATCGTCGTGGGCCTAGCGTGGGCTCCATGGGATTTGGCAAGTCGATGCGAGCCATGAGCAATCACGACGAAACGGATGTCGGCGCGGCGGTCGTTCAGGCGATAGACCCGGGCGAATATCGCGAGCATTTCCATCGCGAGTTCCGCTTCGCCCCGTACTACAGCGCCGGCCGCGAGTGGCCCGATTACGAACCGGCGTATCGCTACGGCTACGACAGCTATCTGCATTGCCGCGGACGGCGGTTCGAAGAGGTCGAACCGACGTTGGCGGCGCAATGGAACCGCTGCCGCGCCGCGTCGCGGCTGCACTGGACCGAAGCGCGCGAAGCGGTGCGCGACGGTTGGCACCACATCGAGCGCAACCTGCCCCACGCGCTCGACCGGCCTTTGCGCTGACAGTCCGCGCAAAGCCCACCGCTCCCCCGGCGCTCTCTCCCCCGGGGAGCCGACTGGTCGCCCTGGTTGGGCGACCTTTTTTTTGGGCAAGGGAATCAGGGGAGCAGTGGGAAGAGGGGAATGGGGAAGGCGTGGCGGCCCTTGCGACGTATCGGCGTGCAGGGCCGGGCACCGGCCATTCCCGGTTCTCCTTGTTCTCCCCATTCCCCGCTCGGCCGCCTTGCGGCCAGTCATGCCCCGCAGCGACTTGCCGATCCTGCCCGATCCCCCCGTCCCCAATCCCGGCTTGGTAGCATTCGTGTCCCCCAAGCACACAAAGCCCGTCCCATGGCCGACACCCCCGACAAGCCCAGCCGCGAGCAAGCCGAGGCCGCGGTCCGCACCCTGCTGGCCTGGGCCGGCGAAGACCCGACCCGCGAAGGCCTGCTCGACACGCCCAAGCGCGTGGTCACCGCCTACGGCGACTGGTTCAGCGGCTACGACGACGATCCGCGCGAGTACCTGGCGCGCACCTTCGAGGAAGTGGCCGGCTACGACGAGATGATCGTGCTGCGCGACATCGAATTCGAAAGCCATTGCGAGCACCACATGGCGCCGATCATCGGCAAGGCCCATGTCGGCTATCTGCCCAACGGCAAGGTCGTGGGCATCAGCAAGCTCGCGCGGGTGGTGGAGACCTACGCGCGCCGCTTCCAGGTGCAGGAGAAGATGACCGCGCAGATCGCCCAGTCGATCCAGGACGTGCTGCAGCCGCTCGGCGTGGGCGTGGTGGTCGAGGGCGCGCACGAGTGCATGACCACGCGCGGCGTGCACAAGCGCGGCGTCAGCATGATCACCTCGAAGATGCTCGGCATGTTCCGCGACGACGCGCGCACGCGCGCCGAGTTCCTGCGCTTCATCGATGTGGGGCCCGGGCGCTGAAGGCGCCCGGATGAGCGCGATGCTTTGAAGGCGTCCGGCCGAACGCGAAGCGCTGGCCGCAGCCGCTTCGATTCCGGCATCGCAGGCGCCGGAATCGGAATGATCCGCTCGAAAGCGCGCCGCGCGCCGGCGGCCGCTCAGCCCAGCTTCGGATCCGGAAACGGCAGCTTGCCCTGCGACTGGCTCGGCACCGCGATCCAGCGTTCGCCGTTCCAGTAGAAATCGGCCTGGGTCTCCGACGCGCCGGCGCCGCTTTGGATCTTCACCGTGCACGCGGTCTGGCCCGGGAATTCGGCGCCGACCGCGGGAATGCAGGTGCCCAGCACCACCGCCACGTCGCGGGCCAGCGCGGGGTCGCCGAACATCTCGGCGATGGCCGCGCCGGCCTGCGCGGCGTCGGGCAGTTTCGACGGCGCCGGCTGCGACGGCGCAGGGCGGTCGGCGCGCGCGCAGGCGCCGAGCAGCGACAGGCACAGCAAGGCGGCTGGAATGGCGATTCGCATGGGTCGTTCCTTCGAATGAGCACCGCGCCGCAGCCTGCGGCGTCCCCCGGTGTGCCGTTCCCGGCCCGGGCGAGTGTAGCGCGCGGGTCCGCTCATGCGAAGGCGAACGCGGGCGGCGCCGCGATGCGCGCCGCCGCCCGCCGCGCCGC
>NZ_LXSD01000522.1:0-1466 GCF_017168095.1 Lysobacter enzymogenes
TGCGGCGGCGCGATGCCGACGCCGCGCCCGCTACGCGCCGGGGCGCGGCGGGCGCAGGTGCGCGATGGGCTCAGGCCGCCATGTCGGCCGCGTCGGGATCGGGATACGGCTGGCGCCAGGCCGGCAGCGCTTCGATCCGCGCGGACCACCGGCCCAGGTGGGCGTAGCCGTCCAGCGGCAGTTGCGCGGCCTGCGCCCACGGCAGCATCGCCGCGACCGCGAAATCGGCGGTGCTGAGCGCGTCGCCGAGCAGGTACGGGCGTTCGCGCAGGTGCGCGTCGAGCACCTTGGCGAAGTGGCGCAGGTGCTTGTCGGCTTCCGCGACCGTGGCCGCATCGGGCGCGCCGAGGCCGAAGATCGGCTTGGCCACGCGCTCGAAGAACAGCGCGCCGGCGTGACGGTTGAAATGCGCCGCGCCCCAGTGGGTCCAGCGCAGCAGTTCGACCTGCTGCGCCGGCGAGGCCGGCCACAGCGGCGAGCCGGTCTTCTGCGCGAGGTGGGCGGCGATCGCCGGCGATTCCCAGACCGTGGTGTCGCCGTCGACCAGCACCGGCACCTTGCCGTTGGGGTTGATCGCCAGGAACTCGGGGCGGCGGTGCTCGCCGCGCTTGAGCTCGATCCGCACGAACTCGACCGGCGCGCCGACGTGGCGGGCGACCGCGCAGGCGGTGCGGGCATTGGGCGATTCGTAGTAGTACAGCTGCATGGGCTTCATCGCGACGTCCTCGTGGCGTGGGGGCATACCGATTGCGGGGGCGGAGCGCCGCCGCGCGGACGATTCTGCGAGCCGGGTAAATATGTTCAAGAACATATTTAGAATCGTGCTAAACCGGTTCCGGCCCGCCTTCGCCGCTCCCAAGCCGCCGCCATGCCCTACACCAGCGAACACAAAGCCCAGACCCGCGCGCGCATCGTCGCCACCGCGCGCCGGCTGTTCACCCGCCGCGGCTTCGCCGAGGTGTCGATCGACGAGATCATGGCCGAGGCCGGCCTGACCCGCGGCGGCTTCTACAACCACTTCAAGCGCAAGCAGGACCTGTACGCCGAGGCGGTCGAGCACATCCTGACCGCGATGCCCGCCGGCGGCTGCGAAACCGATCCGCCGGCGGCCGCGCGGCTGGCGCGCGAGTACCTGTCCGACCGCCACGTCGCCGACTTCGACTATCCCTGCCCGCTGGTCGCGTTCTCCTCCGAGGTCGGGCGCGGCGACGATTGCGTCAAGCGCGCCTATACCCAGGTGCTCGACAGCCTGATCGCGATGATGCAGCGCTCGCTTGGGCCCGGCCGCGAGGCGCGCGAGCGCGCGGTGGCGATGGCGACGCTGTGCGTCGGCGGCACCATGCTCGCGCGCGCCATCGACGACGCCGAATTGGGCAAAGAGATCCGCCGCGCCGCGCTCGACCAGGTGCTGGCCCTGACCGAGGCCATCGCGGCGCCCGCACCGGCCCCGCCGCGGGCGCGGGTGC
>NZ_LXSD01000523.1:0-2474 GCF_017168095.1 Lysobacter enzymogenes
GTCGCCGCGCAGCGCGCGCGGTGCGGCGATGCGCGCCGCGTGCGTCGCGGCATCGGCCGGCGTCGCGCTGCGGTCGCTGCGATGACGCTCGGCCTCGGCCAGCGCCGGCTGGAAATCGCGATCGTTCATGGCCGCGCGCTCGCCGCGGCGGCCAGCGCCGCGCCCGCCGAGCGCGAACGTTCGGCTTCGGCCTTGGCCCTTCGCGCCTTCTCCAGCACCGCCGGTTGTTGCCGCAGCGCCACCGCGATGGCGAGCATGTCCACGATCGCCAGCTGCATCAGCTGGGCCACGCCCGGCGAGTACGGCGTGGCCGCGCTGGACAGCGGCAACAGCAGCGGCACCTGCGCCTCGCGGCCCAGCGGCGTGCCGGGCTGGGTCAACGCGATCACCCGCGCGCCGCGGCGGCGGGCGATGCGCGCGCTGTCGTCGACCTCGGCGCTGCAACCGGACAGTGAGATCGCCAGCAGCGCGTCGCCGTCGCCGAGCATGCCCGCGGCCAACCGCTGCAGCTGACCGTCGCTGTGCGCGCTGGCGGCGATGTCCAGGCGCAACAGGCGCAACGAGGCCTCTTGCGCGACCACGCCCGAGCCCGAGCCCATGCCGATGCAGCACACCCGCCGCGCGGCGGAGATCGCCGCGGCGGCCTCGTCCAGCGCGGCCGGGTCGATGCGTTCGCGCACGTCCTCCAGCGCCGCGGCGATGCCGTCGCAGACCTTGTGCACCAGCGTCGCCGCGCCGTCGCGCTTGTCGATGGTGACCGCCTGGTACGGCACGCCGGCGGCGAGGCTGTGCGCCAGTTGCAGCTTGAACTGGCGCAGGCTGCCGCAGCCGACCGCGCGGCAGAACCGGGTCACGCTGGGCTCGGACACGCCGGCGCGCGCGGCCAGCGCGCTGATGCTGGCGCAGGCGGCGAAGTCCATTTCCGCCAGGACCACGGCGGCGACCTTGCGTTCGGCCGGACGCAGTTCGGGCAGCGCGCCGCGGATCGCCGGGATCAGGTTGTCGGACACGAGGGCGCGCTCCTCATTGCGGGATAGGTCAGAAGAAGGTGTTGATCGCGCCGACGATGCGATAGCTGTCGTCGCTGAGCAGCATCAACGGCCATTTGTCGAAGGTGGTGCACGGGTGCGAGATGCCGACCGCGACCAGATCGCCGACCTGCAGCGGATGCGCGGGCGGCAGTTCCAGATACGCGTGCTGATCGTTCATGCGCGCGATGCGCGCCTCGCGCAGCGGGCGCGGCGCGGGCTCGCCGGGGCGATGCCATTGCAGCGGGCGCGGCAGCTCGACGTCGTAGGACGCATCGCGCTTGCCCAGGGTCAGCAGCGCCAGCCCGGGTTCGGGCCGCGACTGCACCATCGCCCACAGCTCCAGCGCGGGCTGCAGGCCGTGGCGGAACTCGGCGCCGTGGCGGCTGCGCATTTCCTGTTGCAGGCCGTGGTAGAGGCCGTGGTCGGAGGTCAGATAGCAGCCCGAGCGCAACACCCGGCGCAGCGGCCGCGACAGCCCGTCGAGGCCGGCGAAGGCGTCGGCGACGACATCGAAATAGGCCGAGCCGCCGGCGCTGATCAGGATCTCCTCGCCGTCGAACAGCGCCGCTTCGTCGCAGCGGCGGGTCAGCTCCAGCATCTGCGCCAGCAGGCTGCGCACGCGTTGCAGGTCGGCGGCGCGGTCGGCGCCGGTCCACAGGCCTTCGTAGCCTTCGATGCCGGCCAGGCGCAGGTGCGAGGCGGCCGCGACTTCGCGCGCCAACGCCAGCGCCGCGTCGCCGCCGCGCGCGCCGGTGCGGCCGCCGTCCAGGCCCAGTTCCACCAGCACCGGCAGGCGCCGCTGCGGCGCGTGGCGGGCCATGACTTCGTTCAAGCGCGCAGCGCCGGCGCTGGAATCGACCAGCACCCAGGTCTGGAAGTCCGCGTCCTCGCCCAGCAGCGCGGCCAGGCTTTCGATATCGGCATAGGCCACCGGCTGGTTCGCCAGCAGCACCCGGCGCACGCCGAAGCGGTGCGCCACGCGCAATTGCGGGATCGTCGCCAGGGTGATCGCCCAGGCGCCGGCGTCGAGCTGAGCCTGGAACAGTTGCGGGCTCATCGTGGTCTTGCCGTGCGGCGCCAGCAGCGCGCCGGCGCGCGCGGCGAAGTCGCGCATCCAGGCCAGATTGTGGTCGAGCGTGGACTGGCGCAACACCGCGACCGGGTACGACAGGCGGCCGTCGAGCACGTCGTAGCCTTGTTCGGCGATCCGGTCCTGCCGCAGCGGCGCGCGCAGCGGCAGGCCTTTGACGCCCGGCAGCAGGGTCTGGGTTTGCAGCGCGCGCAATGCCTCGTTGATCGCCATCTCAGGAACGCTCCCCGATGCGTCGCTGCGCTCGCGGCCGGCGGCCGGGCGCGGCGCCGGCGGATCGGAACGCGCGGCGCTGGCTCGCATCATCGGCCATGCGCGGGCGCGTTGCCGTGCGCGGCCGCCAGGACGCGGGC
>NZ_LXSD01000524.1:0-1557 GCF_017168095.1 Lysobacter enzymogenes
GCGTGCGTCGGGCGCGCGCCGCGGCGGCGATGGCGCGGCGGCGGCTTCGCCGTCGGCCAGGCCGCTGGCCAGCACCGCGGCGTACATGCGTTCGAGCTCCAGCGCCGGCGTCGCGGTCGCCTGGGCCAGTTGCGGCAGCGCCCAGGCGCGTTCGAGCAGGCAGCTCAGCGGCAGCAGCCAGTGCACCGGCAACTGGTTGGCCGACAGCAGCGGCCAGGCGCGCAGGCGCAGCGCGCGGTCGGGCGCGACGTCGGCGATCGGCGCCTCGTGCGCCAGCGCGATGTCCCACAGCACCGATTCCAGCGGGTAGCTCGCGGTCACGTCCTGGGCGAATTCTTCGGCGTAGCGGCGCGGCGACAACGGCGTGACGAACCAGTTCGGCGCCAGCGCCTCGCCGATCAGCGCCGGATACGGCATGCGCCGCAGCATGTGCACGCGCGCGTCGCTCAGGTCGATCACCAGCCGGAACAGCCCGCGTTCGAGCAGGCAGGCGCCGCTTTCGGAGGCCGCCAGCAACTGGCGCAGGAACGGCGCCGCGGCCGGCGCGAGCAGGTCGGCGGCGGGCGCGGAATCGTGCTGCGCGGATTCGTGCGTGGTTTCGCGCGCGTCCAGGCGTTCGCGCAGACAGGCCGACAGTTCGCCGGGTTCGGCGTAGAGGTCGAGCGAACGCACGCTGTCGGGATCCCACGGCAGCCGGCCGATGCGCACCACCGGGATGCCGCTGCGCAAGGCGGTGTCCACCGCCATGCGGCTGGCGCTGGTTTCGGTGCCGACCACCAGCACCTGGGCCGGACGCCCGTCCCAGCGACGCAGTTCCACCTCGATGCGTTCGCCGGCGAGCAGTTCGCGCGCGGCGTGCAGCCGCGCGTCGCGGGATTTGTCGAGGTCGACGCTGGCGACCACGTAGCGCTGCTTGGATGCCACCCATGCCTCCTGGCCAGGGCGCGGCCGCGCGGCCGCGCATTGCCGGCTCATCGACGACCGCCGCGGCGGCGGTGCGCGCGCGATGCGGTCATCGCTGCGCTGCCTTACTTGAAGTCCAGGGTCTTCTCGAACGACTTGAGCTCGTGGCGGGCCATCGCCAGATTCGCGCGCGAGCGGTCCAGGGCCACGTACAGGAACAGAGTCGGGTTGCTCTCCAGCGGACGGATCAGGTGGTACTGCTTGCCCAGGCTGATCAGGATGTCTTCGATGGTGTCGTTGAGGCCGAGCTGCTGGGCGACGCGGCGCTTGGCCCGGATCACTTCGGAGTTGCCGGCCGCGGCCGTTTCCAGGTCGAGACCGCCGCCGCCGATGGTGGCCAGCGACATGCCGCTGTCGCTGTCGACCAGCGCGGCGCCGACGAAGCCGGCCAGGGTGTTCAGTTCGTCCAGTTGCAACTTCGACATCTCGAGCTCCTATGCGTGGGTGGATGCATCTGCGGTAAGGCGACAGCGGTACGGCTCAGCGCGGACAAGCGGCGAACCGCGGCCGCGCGCGGCCCGTCGCCGCGCAGGCGGCGCGCGGGCGCAGGACGGATCAGGGTTGGGCGATCGCGGGCGGCGCCGGCGCGGCGAG
>NZ_LXSD01000525.1:0-7214 GCF_017168095.1 Lysobacter enzymogenes
CAATGCGACTACGACGAAACTTGCGGCGCAGTTGCATTGTCGCGGTCGCGGCTCGCGCCGCTCCTACAGCTAGTTCGCCCAAGTTTCGCGGGCATAAAAAAACTACGGCCCCTCGCGGGGCCGTAGTCGTGTCGCGGTGTCGCCTGGGCTTCTATCAGAAGCGCTGGGTGTACTTCATGTACACGAAGCGGCCGATGTCGAAGCTGCCGTTGTAGCTGAAGCTGCTGTTGGGCTGGCTGAACATGGTCTGGCCGACATGGTCGAAGACGTTGTTCGCGCCGATCGCCACGGTCGCGTTCCACGGAGTGTTGTAGCGGACCTGCACGTCGTGGAAGGTGTTGCTGCCCACTTCGCGCACCGGCACCGCGCCCTTGTACGAGGAACGGTAGTTCGGGTTGCTGCACTCCTTGCCGCCGTCCAGATCGTACGCGCACTCTTCCTTCAGGCCGCCGTAGTAACGGATGCCCCAGCTCGCGCCGAAGTCGCCCCAGCTCCAGTCGGCGTTGAAGTTCGAACGCACGCGGAAGTTGCTCAGGCCGTCGGCGACCCAACCGGTGCGCTGCTCGACCGGCGTGGTGCTCTCGTTGTCGCGCTTGTATTCCAGGTAGTCGACGTAGGTCGTCTTCCAGTTGAACGAGAAGTTGCCGAAGCGGGTGTCGGCCAGACGGTAGGAGAGGTTCAGGTCGTAACCCGCGGTCTCCTGGTAGCCGGCGTTGATCAGGTTGCGGGTCACGCCCACGACCTGGCCGTCCCCGTCGCGCACGAAGCGGTTGCACGCCGAGTTGATGCCGAGCACGTAGCAGTTGTTCAGGATCGAGGTGACGGTCTCAGCCGCGATCACGTCTTCGATCTTGATCTTCCACCAGTCCAGACCGATGTCGAAACCGCCGAACCAGCTCGGGCTGTACACGAAACCGATCGAGGTCGACTTCGAGGTTTCCGGGGTCAGCAGCGGGTTGGAACCCGACAGGAACGCGCTGTCGGACTGAGCGTTCGGGCCGGTGGCCGGCTTGCCGCCCGAGGCGACCTGGCGGAAGTTCGCCGGGACCGCGCCGGCGCAGCGCGCGGCGACCTGCGGGTTGCGCACGGCCGAACCGAACAGCGTGTCGCACGGGTCGGTGTAGTTGTCGAAGCTCTCGCCGACGCCGCCGTACAGGTCGGCCACGGTCGGGGCGCGGAAGCCCGTCGCGTAGGTGCCGCGGATCAGCAGGTCGTCGAACGGCTTCCACTTCAGGCTGAACTTGCCGTTGGTGGTGTCGCCGAAGGTGTTGTAGTCGGAGTAGCGGCCGGCGATGTTGAACGACAGTTCCTTCGCGAAGGCCACATCCGACAGCACCGGCACGGCCAGCTCGGCGTAGAACTCGTCGAGCGAGTAGCCGCCCTGGGTTTCGCTACCGGCCAGGTCGGTGCTCAGGCCCGACTGCAGCAGCGCGTCGGGCGAGTAGTGCGCCGATTCCTTGCGGTGCTCATAACCCACGGCCAGGCCGAGGTCGCCGGCCGGCAGGGTCGCCAGGGTGCCGCTGAGGTTGAGGCTGTAGACCTCGGTCTTGGTGGTCGAGGTGTCGTGGGTCGGCAGGTACAGGAACTTCTGCAGATCCTTGTTGTTCAGCGAACCCGGGGCGTTGACGTCCGGACCCAGCAGCGGGTTCCACGCCAGGCAGCCCGCGATCGGGGCGGCGGCGGTGCCGCAGCGCGCCACGCCGTTGGCGTCGATGAACGATGGGCCCAGCGCCTTCTCGGCGTTCGGCAGGAACAGGTTGCCGGTGCCGGTCTTGGTGCCCTTGTTCTGGTTGTACAGGTAGCCCGCGTCCCAATCCCAGGTACGGCCGGCCAGTTCGAACGAACCTTCCAGGCCGCCGCTGAAGCGGTAGGTGGTCAGCTCGGACTTGGTCTGGCGCGGAACTTCCCAGCCGCGGCGGTAGAAGTCGGCGTCGACGCCGAGCGGGTTGAACGCACTGCCGGCCTTCAGGGTGAGGTCGCCCGGGTAGCGGTCGCTGAAGCCGGTGGAGCGGAACGGATAACCGGCGATCTGCTGGGTGGCTTCGCGATCCGTGTACAGGATGTCGGCCTTGGCGCGCAGGTTGTCGGTGATGTCGAACTCGGCGTTGGCGAACACCGAACGACGCTCCAGGCCGGTCGAGAGATACATCTGCTCGTTGGCGTTGGCCTGGTCCTTCAGACCGTCGGTCGGGTGGAAGTTCGACAGCTTGGAGGTGTCGGTGGTGCCGCGGTTCGCGGTCCAGGCGTTGCCGTCGGCGTCGAACAGCGTGCCCCACTGGTTGATGGCGCTCCAGCCGTTGCTGCGCACCGAGCCGTCGGGACCGCCGAGATCCGGGAACGGATGGGCGCGGCCGTTCGGGTAACGGGTGAAGTCGCGGTCGCGGGCCATGACCGGATCTTCCTTGCTGTACTCGGCGCCCAAGGTCACCGAACCGCGCTCACCGGTCTGGCCGATGACGAAGTTGTAGACCTCCTTGCTGCCGTCGCCCTGGCCGTACTGGCCGATGTAGGCGCTGCCTTCCAGGCCGTCGAAGCGCTTGCGGGTGATGATGTTCACCACGCCGGCGATGGCGTCGGAGCCGTACAGCGCCGAGGCGCCGTCGGTCAGCACTTCGATGCGCTCGACGATCGAGCTGGGGATCGAAGCCAGATCCGAGTAACCGGTCGAGCTGATGCCCATGCGCTTGCCGTCGATCAGCACCAGGGTGCGCTGCGGACCGAGGTTGCGCAGGTCGACGTACTGGCCGCCCACGTCTTCGCCCGAGGCGAGCGCGTCGGCGCGCGAGATCGCCGGCGAACCGGTGGCGGTGATGTTCTGGACGATGTCGGCGACCGAGGTGAAGCCCTGCTTCTGGATCTCGGCGCGCGACATGGTGACGACCGGCTGCGACGTCTCCAGGTTGGCCTGGCGAATGCGCGAACCGGTCACCTCGATGCGATCGAGGGTGGTCGGGTTTTTGGAGGCATCGGCTTCTTGAGCGCCGGCGATCGCCGGGACCAGAGCGGACACAAGCGCCGCGGCAATGGCGGACGGCAGAACGCCGTACCGCGCCGCGGGGCGCAGACTACGATGGTTCATCTATCTCTCTCCAGTAATCTCGTTATGGGCGTGTTAAAACGCCATGCAAAAGTACGTTCCAACTCCCCGCACTGCTTTGCGGTTGGCAGCGGGAGACTTTGCGCAGTCGGTCGTAGAGGCCACTGTCATCGCTGCGAAAGACGCATGTCGCGCGCGTTAAATGTGATGAATTTCAGGTGTTTTTGACCGATCTCGTCGCGCTCGCGCGTTCGCGATACGACTCGGCGAACGCTTTGCTTGGCATTGCCGAGGGTCTTGCTGAATTCGCACAACGGCTTTGCATCGCATCTTTGCGCAACCGGCCCGGTCGCGGCGAAGCCGCTGATTTCCGGTAGCGCGATGCATACGCATCGAAGCGGATGCGTATCGAAACCTCGCGCGCAGCCGCGCGGACGCGCAGCGAACATCACGTTTTTTGCGCCTGTACATGTTTATGGAATGCATGCGCGTGCAGCTTCGTCGCGCCGTTCGCGAGCGCGCATCGCACAGTGGATTCGACGGCGTTGACTGAACGAATCGTTCAGACGGGCGAGTTGGCGGCGCGCCGGATGTCGATGCCTCGCGGCACGCTCATCGCCAAGCCGATGCGACGCGCGTTGGCGTCGCCGCGCGACGCACTCGATGCGTTCGATGCTGAACGATTCGTTCATGACGCGATGCCCGCATCGACACGAGGCCGGATGCGTTGCGTTCGCTCGCCGCATTCGCCGCCAAAACTGAATCGTCCGTTCATGCGCGCGAGATCGAGCGCGCTGCGGACGCACGGCATCGGCGCGATCGCCGACACGAACACGGACGCACGACGCACGCGAACGCACGAACACATAAATAAGAAGGGATCGAAACGAGAACGCGCGCCACGCGCGGGGCCGTGGCATCGACGCGGCGCCGACGGCGCCGCGATGCCGCCGAGGCTCGGCTGCGCGCGATGCGCGCAGTCGAAACCTCGGCGTTGCTGCGGGTGATGCGGAGTCCGGCCTGTTGGGGGAGGCGGCTGGCGGTATCGGCCTGGCGGTGGTCCCGGATCGGCGACTGACGATCGAATCGGTCGGGTCGGATCGGGGCGGGCCGGATACGGCGGGCTCGGAGCTTGCGTTTACGGTGGTGCCGACATCGTTTCGGAGCGTACTGCACGGCCAGGCTTCGGCCGTTTCGCAACGTCTTTCGGTGTTTCGTAACGCTTTCGTCGCCCGATCAGCTCGCCATCGCCAGCTTGCGCAAGGGCACGACCGACGGCTTGGCGGCTTCGGCCTTGGCGCTGGCCGCGGCGCTGCGGTAACGCGTGGCCGAGGTGCCGAAGCGGGCGCGGAAGGCGCGGGCGAAGCTGCAGCAGTTGTCGAAACCGCTGGCGGCGGCGACCTCGCCGATCATCATCGAGGTGTTCTTCAGCAAGTCCGCGGCGTGTTCCAGGCGCATGCGGGCCGAAGCGGCCTGCGGGCTCTCCTCGTACAGGCTGTGGAAGGTCTTGGAGAAGTACCAGCTCGAGAAGCTGGTCAGCTCGGCCAGTTCGCTGATCCGCACCACGCGGTCGCAATTGCCTTCCAGGTACAGGCGGGCGCGCTGGAGGCGGCCGAAGACCTGGCGCTTGCGGCTGCGCGAACGACCCGGGCAACGCTGGATGCGCGCGGTCAGCTCGCGCTGGACGCCGGCCAGATGCAGCAGGATCGGACGCAGGGCGTTGAGGTCGAAACCGGTGTCGGCCTCGTTGTTGCGCGCGCTGGCCTGGCGCCACAGGCGCAGGGCGATGCGGGCGTCGTGGCGGTTCATGCGGCCGCGGCCGGCGTAGAGGCTGCTGTCGGCCAGGCGGGCCATGGCCTTGATCGCGTCCGGGGTCAGGTTGAGACCGACGCAGACGCCGTAGCGGTCGGCCTGCAGCACCGGCTTGGAGTCTCGCTCGAACGCGATCCAGTCGCCGCGCTTGAGTCGGAACTTGCCCTCTTTGGCCTCAACCCACGAGCTGCCGCGCAACTGCACCCAGATCGAGAAGTGAGTGCCGGACAACTGGGCGCTGCCCAGTCGCGAGACGCCGACGCAACTTGCCTGAACGGATTGATCCTGCGCGTCCAGCTGCAGCAGCTGTCCGCGATCCGCCCACAATGCTTGCTCCATTGGTCCACCTCATTTGCGGGGTATGAGGTTTTTATTTGCGCGAGCAACGAACCCGGGCGCAGGAAATTTGACGGAGAGTTAGGCGAATTTGGAACGATGTCACATCCGATGAACTTCCGAAAGGACTTTCCGCAATCTAATCAATCAGTTGAGCCAGCCCGGCACAAAGGTTTTCGGTTCCTCGGGCAGGTCCATGTAACCGATATCGGCGCCATCCCACTTGGCCAGCGCCAGATAGACGGTGTCGCCGCGCGGACTCAGGCTGAATCCGTTGATCGCCGAACGCCGGCTCTGGTCCAGGCACAGGGCCGACGGCGGCAGTTCCGGGGTCGCGATCCGGCGCATCAGCGACAGGCAGGTCGGCTGCTGGTCCATGTAGCGCAGGTCGCCGGTCGCGCTGGCCACGTCCCACAGGCGGTAGCGGTCGGCGACCGGTTCGCTGTCGTCGATCTGGCGGATGCTGGCCGCGGTCAGCGACAGGTCGGCCTGCCACAGCCCGGCCTGGGTCTGGCGGGCGAACAGCAGGCGGCCGTGGGCGGGGTCGGCGCGGCCCTCGGACACGTCGTCGATCGCCGCCAGCCGCTTCCACGGCGAGGCGCTGCGGTCGAACAGGCTCAGCCGCAGGCGGCCGTCGCCGGCGCTGGCCAGGATCAGGATCCGGTTCGGATCCGGCAGCTGCATGGCCTGGATCGGCTCCTCGACCGGCACCGGCAGGCGCGTCACCCGCCCGCTGGCCGGGACGATCTCGAACACCGCGTTGCGGCCTTCGGCGTCCGGCCCGACCACGGTCACCCGGGTGCTGTCGGCCGACCACGAGGCGCCGTAGCGGGTGCCCGGGGTCACGCCCTGCAGCATGCGCAGCGAGTCGGGCTGGTCGAGGTCGGCCCACCACAGGTGGTTGCTGCCGGAGCGGTCGGAGAAGAACACGATCTGGCGCCCGTCCGGCGCCGCCGCCGGCAGCATGTCGCGGGCCGAGGACGGGAACAGCGGGTCGACCACGTGCACCGCGCCCTTGGAGGTGTCGCCCAGCACCACCCGGAACAGGCCGAAGTAAGGCTTGCGCTGGACGAAGGCCGCGGCCGGACGCGAGGCCGCCACCGCCGGGAACTGCGCCGACTCGATGCCCAGGTCGCGGGCCTGGCCGGTTTCCAGGTCCAGCCGGAACAGGCGGGTGTCGCCGTCGATCATGCGGCCGAACAGGAGGCTGCGGTTGTCCGGCAGCCAGTCCCAGCCGCGCACGTCGGCGCTGAGCTGGCTCAGCCGCTCGGCCGTGCCGCCCTCGGCCGGCAGGCGCCAGAAGTCGCCTTGCGGGTTGTTGCGCAGGAACACGATCCAGCGCCCGTCGGGCGAGAACCGCGGCGACAGGTCGAGGTTGCCGGCGCCCGGGCGGTACGGCACCGCGCGCCATTCGCCGCTGGCCAGGTCGAGCACGCGCATGCCGACCATGCCCTGCGGGGTCTGCATGCTGCCGAAGATCAGGCCGCGGCCGTCCGGGGTCCACTCGAAGGTCGGCGGATTGCGCGGGTCGCATTCGCCGACCTCGCGCTCGGCGCCGCCGTTGGCGGCGATCAGCAGCACCTTGCACGAGCGCGCCGGGTCGACCCGCAGGAACGCGATCGAGCGGCCGTCCGGCGACCACGCCGGAGCGCTGTCCTCGGCCTGGCCGCTGGGCCGGCTGAGCTGGCGCGGCGGGGTCTGGTCGGTGGTCTGGACCAGGATCGCGGTGCCGCGCTGGCCTTCGGGGATGGCCACGTAGGCGACCAGGGCCGCGTCCGGCGACAGGGTCGGCTGGACTTCGAAGCCGGGCATCGAGGTGATCAGGCGGTACGGGCGCGGGGAACCGGCGACCCGGGCCGGATCGACCGGCGCCGGCGTCGCGCCGGGCGCGTGCGACTGCCGCGCCAGCGACCACCACACCAGCCCGACCACCAGGCACAGCACCGCCGCCACCGCGGCCACGATCGAGCGCCAGGTGCCGCGCGGGCGCGGCTGGTTCGGCAGCGGGATCGGCTCGATCCGCTCCGGC
>NZ_LXSD01000526.1:0-359 GCF_017168095.1 Lysobacter enzymogenes
GCGCCGGGCCAGACCGTCGTGGCGACCGGCAGCGCGCGCCGCGCCGAACTGCCGGCCACCGGCAAGGGCCGCGCCGACACCGTGCTGGCGCTCGACGCCGCCCAGGTCGAGCCGCTGCGCGATCGCGCCCTGGAATCACGCCTGCGCGCGCTGGCGCCAACCGTGGTGACCGCCGCGCCGGACTGGAACGCGCTGGCCGGCATGCGCGTGCGCATCGGCGTGCCGCTGACCCTGGCCGATCGCGACCGCGCGCGCGGCACCGTCGAAGCCGCGTTCGACGGCCCGCTGTGGCAGCCGGGCGAACGCGCCGCGCCGGGCAGCGACGCCGCGCGCGCGATCGCCGCCGACAACCTGCGCCG
>NZ_LXSD01000527.1:0-13432 GCF_017168095.1 Lysobacter enzymogenes
GAGCGCGGCCAGCGGGTCGCCGGAAAACGCCGGCCGGCGCAATGACAGCGCGTGGGCGAGCACGGCGATGCGGTCGGGATCCTGCAGCGGCCGCGCCGCCACCAGCGGCCGGCGCGCCTGCGCGTCGAGCAGCGCCGGGTCGGCCAGGCGCTGCGCCAGCGGACGTTCGATCACGCCGCCCGGCCCGGTTTCGATCAGATAGCCGGCGCGGCCGACCAGGGCGACGTGATCGAAGCGGCTCTCGCCGAACCAGGCGGTCAGCGCCGCCAGCGGCCCGCGCGCGCGCAGCAGCAGCACGTCGCCGGTGCGCAGTTGCGCCGGCGCCGCGCCGCCTTCGGGTGTCACGAGACCACCTCGGGCGCGGTTTGCTCGCCGTGCGCGGTGACCCGGTCGCGGCCGGCGGACTTGCTCGCGTACAACGCCGCATCGGCGCGTTCGAGCAACTGCTCCGGCGTCTCGTTGGGCAGCAGTTCGGCCACGCCCAGGCTCAGGCTCACCGGCAGCAGGCGGCCGTCGATCGACAGCGGGCTGCCGCTGACCGAGTCGCGCAGGTGTTCGGCCACCCGCACCGCATCGCGCAGGTAGGTGTCGGCCAGCACCACCAGCACTTCGTCGCCGCCATAGCGGCCGAACAGGTCGTAGGCGCGCAGCCGGTTGCGCGTGCGCAGGGCGACGATGCGCAAGGTCTCGTCGCCGACCCGGTGGCCGTGCTCGTCGTTGATGCGCTTGAAGTGGTCGATGTCGAAGAACACCACCGACAGCGGCCGGTGCGAACGGTGCGCGCTCTCCACCGCGCTGCGCAGGCTCTGCGAGATCGCCGCGCGGGTCATCGCCCCGGTCAGGCTGTCGTAGGTGGCCAGGCGGTTGGCGGTGTCGCGGTCGCGGCGCAGCTGTTGCAGCTTGGAGGTCAAGCCCAGCAGCAGGCCCAGCCCGCCGAAGGCCAGACCGACCGGGAAGGTGTATTCGAGCCAGCTGAACTCCGGCCACCACTGATGGTTGGCGCCGACCAGGACCACCAGCAGCGCCATCAACGGCAGCCATGCCAGCAGCAGGAAATAGGCTTCGCGCTGGCGCCGCCACACCGCCACCACGGTCGCGTACAGGATCAGCGCGACCACCGCCAGCAGGTTGAGGTTGCCGAACAGCGCGCTGTACTTCCAGGTGCGGAACAAGGTGACCAGGATCAGGCCGCCGAGCGAGTAGCTGCACCAGTCCAGCAGGCGCGAGATCCGCGGCTGGGTCGCGCGCAGGCCGAGGAAGAAGATCAGGAAGCGGATGCTCGCCAGCACCGCCGCGGTGTTGAGCACGATGTTGGTGCGCGCGTCCGGGGCGATCTCGTTGAGCCACGGCACCACCCGCATCTCGCCGCCGTCCGAGGTCAGGGTCAGGATCTGCAGGATCAGGGTCAGGCCCAGATAGGCGTAACCGCGCTCGCGCAGGCCGATCCAGAAGCCGAACGCCAGCACCGCGACCACGCCCATCGCAGTCAGCACCACGCTGCGCAGGCCGACGTGCATCATGTCCTCGCGCTGGACCATCGCCAGCGGCTCGATCTCGACCCGCGACTGCATCAGGTCGGCCGCGAGCATGCGCAGGTAAAGCGTGTCGCCCTTGCGCAGCCCCTTGGGCAGCGGGAACACGATCATGCGGGTGGAGTGGTTGAGGTCGATGTCCGGGCCGTAGATGGCGCGGCGCAGCGGCAGCTCGTCGCCCGGCCGCCACAGCTCGATCTCGCGGCGCGAGGGCCGGTCGATGGTCAGCTGCGGCGCGACCGCCGCATCGACGTCTTCGTTGACCACCACCCGCCACCACGCCGGGCCGCCCTTGGGCGCCCACACCTGCTGGCCGGACACGGCCTCGAAACGGTGGTCGAATTCGCCCGACAGCACCCGCGCCGGCACCGGATCGCCCTGCGTCAGCCGCGACAGGCTCAGCGACGGCGCGTGGAAGCCGGTGGGGTCGTAAGGGTCGCGCTGCGCCTGCGGCGCGGCGCCGAGGGCGACGGAGGGCAGGGCCAGGGGCTGCGCCGACGCGATCGCCGCCACCGCCCACAACGCGAGCACGGCCAACCAGCCGCGCCAGCTTCCACGCCAGGGTGTCCCCATGCCCCTTCCGGTCACCAGTCTGCTGTGCCGAGCATAGCCCAAGGGGGGCGGTGTCCGGTGCAGGGTGCCATCACGGTTTCCACCTTGAAATTGTGCCGACGCACACGCCTCCATGCCCGACCGCGCGGCTGCGGGCGCGCCGCCCCGTTGGCGGCCGGCCTCGATCGCGGTCCGGGGCGATCCTACACCGGCGCAGCGTGACGGCGCTGCCGACAAAAACGACAGGGCGGCGTTGCCGATGCGCAGTGCCGAGGGGTGCAGCCGCGAATGCGGCGGCGACGCACCGGCGCACGCGGCCGGCATCGTCGAGATGGACGCATGCGCCCCCGATGCGGCCGAACGCGGCCGCCCAGGTCACATCGCTTGGGTCACACCGCGCGCCTTACTCGCGCGCGCCCTGCCCGGTCACCCGCGCGACCGCGTCGTGCGCGTGCAGGCTTTCGAAGTGCGCCACCTCGGCGTCGAAACGCTCGATCCGCGGATCGGCCGACAGCGCCGCGGCAACCCGGCGCGCGGCGTCTTCGCAGAACATCAGGTTTTCGGCGTTGAGGCGGGCGAAGGCCTGCTCGTCCTCGCGCTTGACCGCGGTCTGCACCGGGGTGGCGAGCGCGGTTTCCAGCGCGTCGATCAGCGCCACCAGCGGCAGTTCGTCGAACGCCGGACGCAGCTCCACGCGCACGTCGGCGCGGCTGCGCTGGGCGTGCGGGGTCGCGGCCAGGCCGCGTTCGGAGGCCAGCCAGTCGCTGACCACGGCGGTGGACAGCGGATGGGCCGCGGCGAAATCGGCGGCGAAGCGCTCGGCGTTGAGCTGGCGCGACAGCGCCGCGGACGCCGGGCAGGTGCTGGAATATTCGACCGCGAAGCGCAGGCCCAGCTGCAGGTGGCCGTCGACCAGGCGCGCGTCGATCTCGACCGGATAGCGCTTCCAGCCGGCGTTGGCGCTGGCCAGGGCCGGCCGCAGCAGCAACTGCTCGTAGCGCAGCACCAGGCGCGCGGCGCTGGAAATGCCGCCCTGGCCCTCGATCAGGCTCTGCAGCACCCGGCGCAGCCCGGCCGGAGTGACCGTTTCGCTGGCGAAGGCGTTCTGCAGGTGCAGGTACATGCGCGACATGTGGATGCCGCGCGCGTTGGCGTCGCGCAGATTCACCGCGACGTCGACCGAGGCCGGCACCTGGATCGCGGCGCCGTCGGCGCCGGCGATGCGCAGCGGCAAGGCGATGTGGGACATGCCGACCCAGTCGAGCGGACGCGCCGCGGCGGCGGCGTCGAAGGCGACATCGGGCAGGCTGGAGCGGGAGGGTACGAAAGGAGTGTTCACGACGCTGAAAGTGGGGGCGCGTGGGGGATACGCAACGGCGCCATTCTACCGGGGCCGGTCGCCCCGCCCCGGCTCCGGCCTGCAACGGTCAGTTGCGGGCGCCGCGCCAGGCCGCCAGCAGCGCGGTCCACGGCGACAGCGGCCGGGCCGCGTCGCCTCGCTGCAGGCGGGTGTGGGCGAGCGCGGTCCACAGCCGCCGCGGCACGGTCGCGCCGAAGCGCTCGGGCCACTGCGCCAGCAGTTCGCGGCTCCATTCCACCGCCGCGCCCTCGCCCGGCCGCGCCATCGCCCGGGCGACCACGCTCAGCGGCACCGCGGCGTCGCCCTGCAGCACCAGCCGCGCCTCCAGCAGCGAGGACTGGATCGCCGCCACCGCCGCCTCGGGCAGTTGCCCGGGCACCGGGTCGAACAGGGCCGCGTCGATCGCCGCGCAGGCCTGGGCCAGCGGCAGCAGGCCGTCGAAGGCCTCGCCGCGGTCGCCGGGGCGTTCGCGGCTGTCGCGCAGGCTCGGCAGGGCCGCGGCCAGCGCCGCCCACGGCGCGTCCTGGCGCTGCAGCGCCAGCCCCAGCGGGTGGCGGCGGCGGCCTTCGCGCCAGCCCTTGAGTTCTTCCATCCACCAGCCGAGCTTGGCCTCGCCGGGCAGCGCGTCGCTGCCGCCCCAGGCGGCGTCGGTGAGCTCCTGCTGCAGCGCCGCCCAGGCCACCGCGGCGCCGCGCTGGGCGCGCGGCACGAACACTTCGGCCACCGACCACTCCGGCCAGCGCGCCCGCCATTTGCCGGCGAAGTCCTGCAGCGCCTGCTCCTGCGGCGCGGCGGCGTCGGCCGGGGCGGCATTCATCGCGTCGCCGGCCATGCGTCCGCCGCGGCCAGCGCGGCCGGGTCGTCGACCAGCACGTCGCCTTGCCAGGCGATCGGGTCGTCCAGTTCCAGGCGGTAGCCCCACAGCGCCACCACCGACGGCATGCCGGCGGCGCGCGCGGCGAGGATGTCGCGCTCGTCGTCGCCGACGTAGGCGCAGGCGCCGGGCGCCACGCCGATGCGTTCGGCCGCAACGGTCAGCGGCAGCGGATCGGGCTTGCGCGCGGCCAGGGTGTCGCCGCCGATCAGCACCGCGCAGCGGCTTTCCCAGCCCAGCAGCGGCATCAGCTTGCGCGCCAGGTATTCGGGCTTGTTGGTGACGATGCCCCACGGCGTGCCCGCGGCTTCCAGCGCCGACAGCATCGCTTCCACGCCGGGAAACGGCGCGCCGTGCAGGCCGAGCTCGCGCTCGTAGATGGCGAGGAATTCGGGTACCCAGGCCTCGCGTTCGGCCGTCTCGACGTCGGCGAAGGCCGCTCCGAGCATCGCCCGCGCGCCCTTGGACACGTGCGGACGCAGCGCCTCCAGCGGCATCGGCCCGCGCCCGCGCGCGGCGCGCATGGCGTTGGCGGTGGCGAGCATGTCCGGGGCGCTGTCGAGCAGGGTGCCGTCGAGGTCGAACAGCGCGGCCTTGGGAAAGGCCGCGGCCTTCGCGGCGCTCATGCCGAAGCGTCCTGCGCGGCGGCAGGCTTGAGCGCGCAGGCCAGATAGTTCACGTCGGCGCGCGGCACGATGCGCGCGCCGTTGCGCCAGGGCTCGTACATCAGGCCGCTGACGTCTTCCAGCTGCAGGCCGGCTTCGCGCAGCCACGCCGCAAGCTCGGACGGCTTGATGAAATCGCGGTACTGGTGGGTGCCCTTGGGCAGCAAGCGCGCGACGTACTCGGCGCCGACGATGGCCAGCGCGAACGCGGCCGCAGTGCGGTTCAAGGTCGACAGGAACAAGCGCCCGCCGGGCTTGAGCAGGCTGGCGCAGGCGCGCACGATCGCGCCCGGGTCGGGCACGTGCTCGAGCATTTCCATGCATGTAATCACGTCGAAGCGCGCCGGCATCTCCTGGGCCAGCGACTCCACCGGTTGCAGGCGGTAATCGACGCTGACGCCGGTTTCCAGGCGGTGCAGCTTGGCGACCTTGATCAGTTCGGGCGCCAGATCGATCGCGGTGACCTGCGCGCCCGCCGCGGCCAGCGCTTCGCTGAGCAAACCGCCGCCGCAGCCCACGTCCAGCGCCAGCGCCTCGCGCAGCGGCGCGCGCCGGGCGACATAGTCCAGCCGCACCGGGTTGAGCGCGTGCAGCGGCTTCTGCGGCCCCTGCGGATCCCACCAGCGGTTGGCCAGGGCGCCGAACTTGTCGAGCTCGGCCTGGCTGAAGTTGTCGCCGCCGGCCGGGGCGCCGGTGTCGTTCGATGCGGTGCTTGCTGCGCTGCTCATTGCCTGTCTGCCGGTTCGGTGGCCGCGCGCGCGATGCGGGCGGCCGGTGTGCTGCGTGCGTGACGGGTTGCGTGCCTGGCGTGTCGCCTGCCTAGTCTGAAGCAGGTCCGCCGCCGTCTGCGTGAATGCCCTGCGTCGCTGCGTCGCGGGACGTGCGGATCGTCGCCGATCGCCGCCGCGGTGCGCGCCGCTGCCGTGCGGCCGCGCTCAGCGCGCGATCGCGGCGATGCGCTCGCGCCACTGGCGCGCGTTGGCGATCAGCGCGGCGGTGTCCATGTCCACCAGCACGCGCTCGCGCAGCTTGGCCTTGCCGGCGATCCACACGTCGCTGACCTGATGGCGGCCGGTGGCGTAGATCAGCTGCGAGACCACGTGGTGCAGCGGCTGGGTCTCCAGCTGGCCGAGATCGACGCAGGCCAGGTCGGCCTGCTTGCCGACTTCGATCGAGCCGACCTTGGCCTCGAAGCCCAGCGCCTTGGCCCCGCCCAGCGTCGCCGCGCGCAGCGCGCTGAAGGCGTCCAGCGCCTTGGCGTCGTTGGCCACCGCCTTGGCCAGGATCGCCGCGGTGCGGGTCTCGCCGAACATGTCCAGGTCGTTGTTGCTGGCGCAGCCGTCGGTGCCGATCGCCAGGTTCACCCCGGCGTGTTGCAGCTTGCAGGCCGGGCAGAAGCCCGAGGCCAGCTTGAGGTTGGATTCGGGGCAATGCACCACGCTGACCCCGCGCTGCGCGCACAGCTCGATCTCGGCGTCGGTGAGCTGGGTCATGTGCACCGCGATCAGGCGGTCGGTGACCAATCCCAGGCGGTCCAGGCGCGCCAAGGGGCGCTGCCCGTACTGCTTGATCGAATCGGCCACCTCTTGCGCGGTCTCGTGCGTATGCAGATGGATCGGCAGATCCAGCTGATCGGCGAGCATGCGGATGCGCTCGAAATTCGCGTCGCTGACCGTGTACGGCGCGTGCGGCGCGAACGCGGTCGCGACCAGCGCGTCGTCGCGCCACAGGTCGTGCACTTCGCCGGCGCGGTCGAAATATTCGTCGGAGGTCTTGGCCCAGGCGGTGGGGAAATCGATCACCGGCAGGCCGACCCGGGCGCGGAAGCCGTGGCGCTTGTACACCGCGGCCTGCACGTCGGGGAAGAAATAGTTTTCGTTGGCGCAGGTGGTGCCGCCGCGCAGCATCTCGGCGATCGCCAGGGTAATGCCGTCCTCGACGAACTGCGGGCCGATCACCGCCGCTTCGACCGGCCAGATGTGGCCCTGCAGCCACTCCATCAGCGGCAGGTCGTCGGCGACGCCGCGCAGCAGGGTCATCGGGTTGTGGGTGTGGGCGTTGACCAGGCCGGGGATCAGCGCCGATTCGGGGCGGCTGACGGTCTGCGCGGCGGCGTAGCGCTGGCGCGCCTGGGCGATCGGCAGCACGTCGGCGATGACGCCCCGGCTGACGATCACCGCGTGATTCTCCAGCACCACCGCATGCGGCTCGACCGGCACCACCCAGCCCGCTTCGATGGACAGGTCGCAGGGAACGGGCTGGAGTTCGGAGGTCATCGGCGCTGCTCGCTGGTGTGGGCCGGTGTTCGGGCCGCGTGGGGGACGCCGCCCCGTGGCCGGGCCGGCCGGGTGTTGCGAAAACGCGGCCGCAGGTGCGGGCCGCGTTTGGGTGTCGCTGGGGTGGCGCGGGTTGTCGCGCGGGGCGGAGACAGGCAGCGCGCCCTGCAGAGCGGCGCTTGCTTGAAACTGCGTCAATCCGGCGAAAGCCAACCGAAACTGCGCAGCCCCGCCGTCGCGTTCCGAAGCCACAGAACGTCCAAAACCGTCATTCCGGCGAAAGCCGGGATCCATTTTGCCGTTGCTTTTCTTGCTCGTGCGCTACAGCGGCCGAAGCAACAGCAACAGCAAAATGGATCCTGGCGTTCGCCAGGATGACGCATCGGCAAAGCCGTGGCCGCCGATGGCGGCCACGGGCCGATGCGTCACTTCACCCGGCTGACGTACTCGCCCGAGCGGGTGTCGACCTTGATGACTTCGTCCTGGCCCACGAACAGCGGCACGCGCACCACCGCGCCGGTTTCCAGGGTCGCCGGCTTGCCGCCGCCGCCGGAGGTGTCGCCGCGCACGCCCGGATCGGTCTCGACGATCTTGAGCTCGACGAAGTTCGGCGGCTGCACCGCGATCGGGGTGCCGTTCCACAGCGTCACCACGCACTCTTCCTCGCCCTTGAGCCACTTGTCGGCGCCGGCCATGCCGGCCTTGTCGGCCTGGACCTGCTCGAACGACTCCTGGTTCATGAAGTGCCAGTACTCGCCGTCGGAATACAGGTACTGCATGTCGGTATCGACCACGTCCGCCTGCTCGACGCTGTCGGTCGCCTTCATGGTCATTTCGACCACGCGGCCGGACTTGATGCTGCGGTACTTGACGCGGGTGAACGCCTGGCCCTTGCCCGGCTTGACGTACTCGGTCTCGGTGATGATGCACGGATCGTTGTTGACCAGGATCTTCTGACCGTTCTTCACGTCGTTCATGCCAAGGGTGGCCATGCTCAAACTCCCTACCAATGTTGTATTTGTCGATGATGAGGTTCCGGCCGTCGCGCGGCCCCGCCCGGCCGCGCCCGGAACCGGGCGGGCTCCCGCGGCCGCCGGGCGGCGCGGGGAAGGCTAGAATGTCGGGCTGCGCCGGCCCCGTCCGCGGCGAAACGCCGCTCCGGAACCCGGGCGCCGCGATCGGAACCCTGAAGGCTAGCCCCGCATGATACCTGCTGCGCATCCCCTCCCGCACCCGGCCCCGTCCCAGGGGGGCGCCGCGCCGCCGCGCTGGCAGGCGCTGTGGCGCGAGGCGGTGCGCGATCCGCGCGAGCTGCTGGGCCTGCTCGGCTTGGATCCGGACGCACTGGGGATGTCGGAAACAGCCGCCGCGCAGTTCCCGCTGCGGGTGCCGCGCGGCTTCGTCGCGCGCATGCGCCGCGGCGACCCGGCCGACCCGCTGCTGCGCCAGGTGCTGCCGCTGGACGCGGAAATGCGCCCGATGCCGGGCTTCAGCCTGGACGCGGTCGGCGACGGCGCGGCCAAGGCCGGCCACGGGGTGATCCGCAAGTACCGCGGCCGCGCCCTGCTGATCGCCACCGGCAGCTGCGCGATCAACTGCCGCTACTGCTTCCGCCGCCACTTCCCCTACGCCGAAGAGACCGCGGCCGCGGCCGGCTGGCGCGAGGCGGTGGCGGCGATCGCCGCCGACCCGGACATCGACGAGGTGATCCTGTCCGGCGGCGACCCCTGGTCGCTGGCCACGCCGAAGCTGGCCGAGCTCACCGACGCCCTGAAGGCGGTGCCCCAGCTCAAGCGCCTGCGCGTGCACACCCGCCTGCCGGTGGTGCTGCCCGAGCGCGTCGACGCGGCCCTGACCCAGTGGTTGGCGGCGCTGCCGTGGCCGGTGGCGGTGGTGCTGCACGCCAACCACGCCAACGAATTCGACGCCGGCGTGGACGCGGCGATGCGGCGCCTGCGCGAGGCCGGCGCCAGCCTGCTCAACCAGGCGGTGCTGCTGCGCGGGGTCAACGACAGCGTCGAGGCGCTGGCCGCGCTGAGCGAACGCAGCTACGCCGCGGGCGTGCTGCCCTACTACCTGCACCAGCTCGACCGCGTGCAGGGCGCGGCCCACTTCGAAGTCGCCGACGAGCAAGCGCTCGCGCTGCACCGCGCCCTGGCCGCGCGCCTGTCGGGCTATCTGGTACCCAAGCTGGTGCGCGAAGTGGCAGGCGACCCGGGCAAGCGTCCGTTGTAAGGTTGTAATCTGGTTGGGGTTTGATGGGGAACGCCGCAGGTTGCGGCTTTGCGTTCGCGCAAAGTCCGCCAGCTTCGCATCCGTGGCGTGTTCGAACCCTAAAACGGGTCACAGATTCTCGTCCCCGCGTGGACGAGGCCGGCGCTTCGTGTCATAAAACCGGCCCACGGAGGTGGTGAATGCAATTCGGCAAAGACATGGTGCTGCGCTTGCTGATCGTCGACGACAGCGTCGAGGCGGCCGAAGCCATCGTCAGCGCGCTGCGCAACAGCGGCATCGCGGTGCGGCCCACCCGCCCCGAAAGCGAGCAGGAACTGGCCGCGCTGATCCTGCAGCACCCGCCGGACCTGGTCCTGGCCGCGCGCAACTCGCGCCACGTCTCGCTGGCCAAGCTGATGCAGGCGGTCGACGCCAGCGGCAAGGACCTGCCGGTGCTGGTGATGATGGAAGCGGTCGACGAGACCGCCCTGCTCGGGGTCATGGAGATCGGCGCGCGCGGCATCGTCCTGCGCTCCAACACCGGCCACCTGCAGAACCGGGTCCGCGCCGAATGGGCCGACCTGGAGGCGCGCCGCTCGCTGCGCAAGCTCGAGGCCCAGGTGCGCGAGACCGAGCGCCGCTGCGACGCGCTGATCGACTCCTCGCGCGATCCCATCGCCTACATCCACGAAGGCATGCACATCCGCGCCAACGCGGCCTATCTGGAGATGTTCGGCTTCGAATCGTTCGAGGACATCGAAGGCATGTCCCTGCTCGACCTGGTCGCGCCCGGCCAGGTCGACGGCTTCAAGCAGTTGCTCAAGCAGCTCAGCAAGGGCGAGGCGCCGCCGCCGAGCTACGAGACCCAGGCCCGCACCCTCGACGGCAACGCGTTCCCGGCGGTGATGGAGTTCACCCCCGCCACGTACGAGAGCGAGCACTGCCTGCAGGTGGTGCTGCGCCGGCAGGAGATCGACCCGGAACTGGCGCGCGAAGTCGAAGCGCTGCGCCAGCGCGACCAGGTCACCGGCCTGCTCAACCGCGCCACCTTCCTGCGCCAGCTCGAGGACGCGGTGGCCGACGCCGCCCAGGGCCAGGCGCATCACGGCCTGCTGCTGCTCGAGCCGGACCACTACAACCAACTGCTGCAGGAAATCGGCCTCGACCAGGCCGACCAGCTGGTCGCCGCCTGCGGCCAGCGCCTGCGCGAGGCGATCGGCCCGGACGACATCGCCGCACGCTTCAGCGAACATCAGTTCGCGGTGCTGACCCTGCGCAGCGACCACCAGCACACCTCGGCCCTGGCCGATCGCCTGCGCGCGGCGTTCTCCGAGCGCGTGCTGGAGACCGACCACCTCGCCCTGAGCGCCACCGCCAGCGTCGGCGGCGTGCAGATCGGCGAGAAGATCGCCAGCGTCACCGCGGTGCTGGGCAAGGCCAGCCAGTGCCTGCAGTCGGCGATCGACATCGGCGGCAACCGCAGCGAGCTGTTCGATCCGGGCGCGGCCGACCGCGCCGAGGAAGAGCGCATCGCCGCCTGGGTGGCGCGCATCCGCGACGCGCTCGACGCCGACCGCTTCGTCATGAACTACCAGCCGCTGATCAACCTGCACGGCGAGCCGATCGAGATGTACGAGGCCTACCTGCGCATGCAAAGCGCCGGCCCCGACGACGGCAGCGAACTGGTCCAGCCGCTGTCGTTCCTGCAGGTCGCCGAGGAACACGGCCTGCTGTGGGAAATCGACCGCTGGGTGGTCGGCAAGGCGATCCAGGTCATCGGCGAGCGCATGCGCCAGGGCAAGCGCACCACCTTGCTGGTCAAGATCACCCAGGCGTCCTTGCAGGACGAGAGCCTGCAGCAGCACATCGTCGAGCAACTGGCCAAGCACGGCGCCGACGGCAAGCTGCTGGTGCTGCAGCTGCCCGAGTCGAAGGTATTCACCAACCTGCGCGCGGCGCAGGAGTTCCAGTCACGGGTCTACCACTACGGCGTGCGCGTGGGCCTGGAGCAATTCGGCGCCGGCCTCAACTCGTTCCAGTTGCTCAACCACTTCGACGCGGCTTTCCTCAAGATCGACCGCGGCTACACCGAAGAGCTGGCCACCCACCCCGACCACCAGCAGCGCATCCGCGAGATCGCCGAGAAGGCGCGCGAACTGGGCCGCCAGACCATCGCCGAATTCGTCCAGGACGCGGCCAGCATGAGTCTGCTGTTCGCGGCCGGGATCGACTACGCGCAGGGGCATTTCCTGGCGGCGGCGGGGCCGGAGATGGATTACGACTTTCAGTGAGGCGAAGGGCAGAAGCGGGATAGAGCAAGAGCGGGATTGGGGAACGGTGGGGTTCGTCGCTGTTGTCGTCGCGTTCTTCTCTCCAGGATCGTTCGGAAAAGAAAAAAGCCCGCCGGATGGCGGGCTTTTTCGTTTGCGGCGCAGGTGGGCTCAGCGAACCACGGCCGAACCGCTCGCGCGCTCGGGCGCGGCGTCGATCAGGGCCTGGATGCGCTCCTCCAGCGGCGGGTGGCTGCGCATCAGCTTGCCCAGGCCGTGGCCGACCGCGCCGCTGATGCCGAAGGCCTGAACCTGGTTCGGCAGGGTGCTCTCGCCGTAGGTCAGCGACAGGCGCTTGAGCGCGGCGATCATCTTCTCGCGGCCGGCCAGGCGCGCGCCGCCGGCGTCGGCGCGGAACTCGCGATAACGCGAGAACGCCATCGCGATCATGCTGGCCAGCAGGCCGAACACGATGTCGAGCACGAATACGGTGACGAAGTAGAACAGGCCGCGGCCGCCGCCCTCGCGGTTGCCGCTCATCATCGCGTCGATCCAGCCGCCGACGATGCGCGCGGCGACCAGCACGAAGGTGTTGAGCACGCCCTGGATCAGCGCCATGGTGACCATGTCGCCGTTGGCGACGTGGCTGACCTCGTGCGCCAGCACCGCCTCGGCCTCGTCGCGGGTCATCGCCCGGAGCAGGCCGGTCGACACCGCGACCAGCGAATTGTTGCGGTTGGCGCCGGTGGCGAAGGCGTTGATTTCCGGCGCGTCGTAGATCGCCACTTCCGGCATGCCGATGCCGGCGGCCTCGGCCTGGCGGCGCACCGTGCTGACCAGCCACTGCTCGGTCTCGTTGCGCGGCTGCTCGATCACGTAGGCGCCGGTGGATTTCTTGGCCACCCACTTGGACATCAGCAGCGAGATCAGCGAGCCGCCGAAGCCGAACACCGCGGCCATGACCAGGATCGCGCCGTTGTTGCCCAGGCGGATGCCGAACACGTTCTGCAGCACCGACATGACGATGCCGAGCAGGACCAGGACGGCCAGGTTGGTGGCGAGGAACAGGGCTATGCGTTTGAACATGGTTTTATCGTCTTTTTGGGCGATGGCCGCGCGCCGGCGGCCTTGGCTGTTCGACGATCCGTGTCTGGCGCGACGTCGGCCCGGCCGACGCCGTCGCTGTGGAAATGTGGCGAAGAGCGCGTTAATTCAACGAGAATCCGTGCAACGACCGCAGCGGCACGGGTTTTCGTTCATTGTCGGGACATAAACATTCCATCGACGGCGGCAACGACGACGGCGAGGCGCCCGCCTATCGCGGCCGCTTCGCGCCCTCGCCCACCGGCGACCTGCACGCCGGTTCGCTGCTGGCCGCGTTCGGCAGCTGGCTGCTGGCGCGCCGCGCCGGCGGGCAATGGCTGGTGCGTATCGAAGACCTCGACCCGCCGCGCGAAGTTCCCGGCGCCGCGCAGCGCCAGCTCGATGCGCTGGAAGCGTTCGGCTTCGCCAGCGATCTGCCGGTGGTCCGGCAAAGCCAGCGCCACGGGCTGTACGCAGCGGCGCTGCGACGCCTGCTCGATCAGGACAAGGCCTTCGTCTGCCATTGCAGCCGCAGCGACCTGGCCGCCGCCGGCGGCGTGCACCGGCGCTGCGTCGCGCACGGCCCGCGCGCCGGCCATGCCGCGC
>NZ_LXSD01000528.1:0-6297 GCF_017168095.1 Lysobacter enzymogenes
CCGCGAAGGCGGGGATCCAGAGACTTCAGAGTCATGCCTCGATGAAGCCCTGGATGCCCGCCTACGCGGGCATGACGATAGGCGGGTTGCGCGATGGGCGGGCTTCACCGCGCCGCTCCAAGCCGTCATCCCCGCGAACGCGGGGATCCAGAGACTTCAGCGCCATCCGGCCAGAACGCCCGGCCCACGACAACCGCCCCGCTCAACCCGACAACGAATACGGCCCGCCCTTCTCCAGCGCCCGCTGGTACGCCGGCCGCGCGCGGATGCGCTCGACGAAGGCCTGCATCCGCGGCCGCTCGCCGCCGGCGCGCGCGGCCGCGGCTTCGACCGGGAAGCTCATCTGGATGTCGGCCGCGGTAAAGCGATCGCCGGCGAACCATTCGCGCTGGCCCAGTTCGCTTTCGATATAGCCCAGGTGCAGCGCCAGCTGCGGCCCGACGAAGGCGCGCATGGCCTTGTCGGCGATCCCGCGCGCCACCGGCTTGGCGAAGAACGGCATCGGCGCCGAGCGGATCCGCGCGAACACCAGGCTCAACAGCAGCGGCGGCATCGCCGAACCCTCGGCGTAATGCATCCAGTAGCGGTAACGCCGGCGCTCCTCGCCGTCCAGCGGCTGCGGCGGCGGCGAAATCGCGTGGCCGCTGTCGTAGCGCTCGCACAAGGTCTCGATGATCGCCGCCGACTCGGCCAGCACCTGCCCGTCCAGCTCCACCGCCGGCGACTTGCCCAGGGGATGGACCGCGCGCAGCTCCGGCGGCGCCAGCATCGTCTTGGGATCGCGCTGGTAGCGGATCACCTCGTAGGGCAGCTCCAGTTCCTCCAGCAACCACAGCACGCGCTGGGAGCGGGAGTTGTTGAGGTGGTGGACCTTGATCATGGCCGGCGTCGGTTGGGGGCGATGACGCATGGTAACGGGCGCGGACGCCGCCGCCATGACGCCGGCGCGCCGCGGCCGCACAATGTCGCCATGACCGATACCCCCGCCGAAGCGCAAATCTGGGTCGACGCCGACGCCTGCCCCGTGGTGATCAAGGACATCCTGTTCCGCGCCGCCGAGCGCGCGCGGATTCCGCTGACTCTGGTCGCCAACCAGTGGATACGCACGCCGCCGTCGCGCTGGATCCGCGCGATCCAGGTGCCGGCGGGGCTGGACGTGGCCGACGACGCGATCGTGCAGCGGCTGGCCGCGGGCGATCTGGTGGTCACCCAGGACATCCCGCTGGCCTCGCTGGCGCTGGCCAAGGGCGCGGTCGCGCTCAATCCGCGCGGCGACCTGTACACCCGCGACAACATCGCCGAGCGCTTGTCGATCCGCAATTTCATGGACGAACTGCGCGGCGCCGGAGTCCAGACCGGCGGCCCGCCAGCGCTGCACGCGCGCGACCGGCAGGCGTTCGCGGCGCAGTTGGACCGATGGCTGGCGCGGCGGCCGCGGCCGGCGACGCCGCCGGATCCGGCCGGCAAGTCCTAGCGAAGCGGCGCGCGCCGAGCGCTTAGCGCTCGCACTAAGCGCCATCCGCCGGCTTCGTCGCGGGCCGCTACGACACCGGCCGCCCACGCATACGCGTTACAAAGCGAACCCTCGCGCCCGCCTCAACCCTTGCGCGCCGCCACCAGCCGCGCGCTCGCCGCCACCGCCGCTAGGCCCGCGCCCAACACCCCGAACGCCGCCGGCAGGCTGCTGATCTTGGCGATCCAGCCGATCCCGGCCGGGCCGATCAGGATGCCGGCGTAGCCCAGCGTGCTCACCGCCGAGATCGCCGCGCCCGCCGGCATGACCTTCTGGCCGCCGGCCGCGGTGAACAGGATCGGCACGATGTTGGAGCAGCCCAGGCCGATCAAGGCGAAGCCGAGCAAGGTGCTGCCGACCCACGGCAACATCGCCGCGAGCGCGAAGCCGGCCGCCGCGCAGGCGCCGCCCAGCGCCAGCACCGGGCGCGGGCCGAAACGCTGCACGATGCGGTCGCCGTTGAAGCGGCCGACGGTCATCGCCAGCGCGAACACCGCATAACCCAGGCCGCCGGCGCTGGCCTCGACGCCGCGCTGCGAGACCAGCAGCAGCGCGCTCCAGTCCAGCATCGCGCCTTCGGCCAGGAACACCATGAAGCACAGCGCGCCGACCAAGATCACGATGCCGTGCGGCAACACGAACATCGAACCGCCGTGGCCGTCGTCGCCGTAGCGCAGCAGGCCGCGGCTGCCGGCCAGCATCAGCAGCGCCAGCAGCACCGCCGCGCTCAGCGCGGCGATCAGCGGCGTCGCCTGCAGCCACAGCAGGGCGCTGGCCAGGGCCGCACCGGCGATGCCGCCGACGCTGAAAAAGCCGTGGAATCCCGACATCAACGCGCGTCCGCTGGCTTTTTCGACGATCACCGCCTGGATGTTGATCGCCACGTCGATCGCGCCGATCGCCGCGCCGAACGCGAACAGCGCCAGCGCCATGCCGGGCACGGTGTCCAGGTGCGCGAGCAGCGGCAGGGTCGCGGCGACCGCGGCGCTGGCCAGCAGGATCACCTTGCGGCAGCCGATGCGCGCGGTCAGCGCGCCGGTCAGCGGCATCGTGCTCATCGAGCCGGCGCCCAGCGCCAGCAGCAACAGACCCAGCGTGCCCTCGTCGACGCCGGTGCGAGCCTTCGCGTAAGGCACCAACGGCGCCCATGCGGCCATCGCCAGGCCGGCGATGAAGAAGGCGATGCGGGTCGACAGGCGTTCGAGCGCGCCGATGGGTTCGGCGCGGGCGGCGGCGGGTTGCGGATCGCTCATTGAGGTCTCTTCGGGGCGGAATTCGGGATGGGGTTTGCGGCGGGCAGAGAAAAAGGCATCGGGCCTGAAGGGCCTTCCACAACAGCGAAAGCGACGGGTCTCAAAGCCCTCCTGCAACAACGAAAGCGTCGGGACTGAAGGCCCTTCTGCAACAGCGAAAGCGTCGGGACTGAAGGCCCTCCTGCAACAGCGAAAGCGTCGGGACTGAAGGCCCTCCTGCAACAGTGAAAGCGTCGGGACTGGAGGCCCTTTCACAACAGCGAACGCGCTGGGACTGAAGGCTCTCCTGCAACAGCGAAAGCGTCGGGACTGAAATCCCTCCCACGGTGGAGGGGTGCAGCCGAAGCTGCCGTGGGAGGGACTTCAGTCCCGATGCTTTCCGTTCCGATGCGATACAGCCGGCAACGCGGACGCCGCAGCGCCCGCGTGCCCGCCCAGCGCACTCGTCAAATCGGTTCCGCGCGCAGCACCCGCGCGCCCTTGGCCGCGAACGCGCGCACCTGCGCGGGATCGCCGCCGTGTTCGATCACCAGCGCCGACACCGCCTCGGCCGCCAGCACCGTGTACGGCGCGGCGGTGCCGAACTTGTCGTCGGTGACCACCACCGCGACCGCGCGCGCGGCGCCGGCGGCGGCCTGCTTGAACTGGGCGTCCTCGTAGTCGCGCGCGCTGATTCCGGCCTCGTGGTCGGCGCCGCACACGCCGAGGAAGTACCAGTCGCTGCGGATCGCCTCGACCTCGCGCAACGCGCCGGCGCCGAGCGCGGCGCCGATGCGCGGCTCGATCCGGCCGCCGATCGCGATCAGCTCCAGGTCCTCGCGCGGCGCCAGCAACGCGGCGATGGCCGGCGCGTTGGTCGCCACGGTCAGGCCGTAGTCGGCCGGCAGCGCCTGGGCGATGGCGATGTTGGTCGAGCCGGCATCGAGGAACAGCACCTGGCCGCGCTCGATCAGGCCGATCGCGGCGCGCGCCAGCGCCGCCTTGCGCCCCGGCGCCTGGGCCTGGCGCTGGACCAGGGTGCCGCGGTCCGGCGCCAGCGGCAGCGCGCCGCCGTAGACCCGCCGGCACTGCCCGGATGCGGCCATTTCGCGCAGGTCGCGGCGGATGGTGTCGTGCGAGACCTCCAGTTCGCGCGCCAGATCGACCGCGATGACCCGGCCCTGGGCCAGCAGGCGCTCCAGGATCAGACGGTGGCGTTGCTGCGGCAGCAGTTCCTCGGCGGACATCGGGGCTCCGGGGCGTTCACGATTCGACTCAATCGTGCACAAACGCGCAGATTCGTGCAAGCCCTGGCCGACGACCGGGCACGATCGGGCCGATCCGGCACAGTCGCGCCGCCGCCCGGTCTGGCCCGGCGCAGCCCTTCTCCACGCCGATCCCACGCAGCGCACCACCCCCATCCGCGCACTTTCCCGCCGTCGCCCGCTCCAGCGCGCCGCCGCGCCGCCCGCGCAAGCCCGCCACAGCAGCCTCGCCGTGCCGTCGTGCGCAGCCGAGCCGTAGCTCCACGCGCATCGGAGTAAACTGGTCGGTCATCCGACCGGCACTGCCGGCGCTGCTAGAGCCTCGACATGAGCGCCGACACCCCCACCGACGCGCCCTCCTCCCCCAAGTTCACCGACCTCGCCCTGTCCGAGCCGCTGCTGCGCGCTTTGGCCGATGTCGGTTACGAATCCCCTTCGCCGATCCAGGCCGCCACCATCCCGCCGCTGCTGCAGGGCCGCGACGTGCTCGGCCAGGCCCAGACCGGCACCGGCAAGACCGCCGCGTTCGCGCTGCCGATCCTGGCCAACATCGACCCGGCCCAGGCCCGGCCGCAGGCGCTGGTGCTGGCGCCCACGCGCGAGCTGGCGATCCAGGTCGCCGAGGCGTTCCAGAAGTACGCCACCCACCTGCCCGGCTTCCACGTGCTGCCGATCTACGGCGGCCAGAGCTACTACCCGCAGCTGCAGGCGCTCAAGCGCGGCGTGCAGGTCGTGGTCGGCACGCCCGGCCGCGTCATCGACCATCTCGAGCGCGGCTCGCTCGACCTGTCGCAGCTGCGCTGCCTGGTGCTCGACGAAGCCGACGAAATGCTGCGCATGGGCTTCATCGACGACGTCGAGAACGTCCTCAAGAAGACCCCGGAAACGCGTCAGGTGGCGCTGTTCTCGGCGACCATGCCGCCGCAGATCAAGCGCATCGCCCAGACCTATCTGAAGGATCCGGTCGAGATCGCGATCAAGTCGACTACCACCACCTCGGCCAACATCCGCCAGCGCTACTGGTCGGTCAGCGGCGTGCACAAGCTCGACGCGCTGACCCGCATCCTGGAAGCCGAGACCTTCGATGCGATGATCGTGTTCTCGCGCACCAAGCTCGGCACCGAGGAACTGGCCGAGAAGCTGATGGCGCGCGGCATTTCGGCCGCGGCGATCAACGGCGACGTGCAGCAGGCGCAGCGCGAGAAGACCATCCAGAACCTCAAGGACGGCAAGATCGACGTGCTGGTCGCCACCGACGTGGCTGCGCGCGGCCTCGACGTGGACCGCATCAGCCACGTGCTGAACTACGACATCCCCTACGACACCGAAAGCTACGTCCACCGCATCGGCCGCACCGGCCGCGCCGGGCGCAAGGGCGAGGCGATCTTGTTCGTGACCCCGCGCGAGCGCGGCATGCTGCGCGCGATCGAGCGCGCCACCCGCCAGCCGATCGAGCCGATGGAGCTGCCGAGCGTGGAGACGGTCAACGAGCAGCGCGTCTCGCGCTTCCTCGGCCGCATCACCGAGGCGCTGGAAGGCGACGAGCTGGGCCTGTTCCGCGATCTGGTCGAGCGCTACGAGCGCGAGAAGAACGTGCCGGCGGTGGAGATCGCCGCGGCGCTGGCCAAGCTGGTGCAGGGCGACAACCCGCTGCTGCTGACGCCGCCGCCGGCGGTGCCCAAGTACGCCCGCGAAGAGCGCGACGGCCCGCGCGAGCACCGCGGCCAGGCCACGCGCAAGTTCATCGAGCGCGACAATGCGTCCAATTCGGGCGCGCACCGGCGCGAGTTCCGCGACGACAACCGTCGCGACGACGGCCGCCGCGAAGCGCCGCGCTTCGAGCCGCGGCCGCCGCGCGAAGATCGCCCGGCCCACCGCCACGAAGATCGCCAATACACCCCGCCGGGCGCGGCGCGTCCGCCGGTCAACCGCGCCGAGGCGTTCTTCGACGACGACGCGCCCGCGCCGCGCCCGCCGCGCGCCGAGCGTGCTGAGCGCCCCGAGCGCGCGCCGCGCGAGAGCGAGGTCGGCATGGAGACCTTCCGCATCGAAGTCGGCCACGCCCACGGCGTGCAGCCGGGCAACATCGTCGGCGCCATCGCCAACGAGGCCGACCTGGAAAGCCGCTACATCGGCCGCATCGACATCCGCGACGAGTACACCCTGGTCGACCTGCCCGAGGGCATGCCGCGCGAGTTGATGGAGCACCTGAAGAAGGTGCGCGTGGCCGGCCAGCCGCTGCGCATCCAGCGCGCCGGGCCGGGCGACGCCGAAGGCGGCCGCGGCG
>NZ_LXSD01000529.1:0-3448 GCF_017168095.1 Lysobacter enzymogenes
CGTCGCCGGCGCGCAGGCGCAGCGCGGTGGCGCGGCCGGCGTCGGCCAGCGCGCGCAGCCACGCGCTCCAGCCGTGCGTTTCGGCCTCGTCCGCGGTGACGAAGCCCAGGCCCATCAGCGCCTCGTGCATTTCGTCGGCGTCGCGCACCTCCGGCCAGGCTTCCGCGCGCACCGCTTCGATCGCCTGCGGATCGAGCCGGCCCAGGTCGTCGGCGCTGTCGGCCTCGCCGTAGCGCCGCGCCATCACCGCCTGGGTGCGGCGCTCTTCGATCGGCGCGTCGTCGAGGAAGGCGTAGGGCTTGGCGTTGAGCGCCTCGGCGGCGATCGGCGACGGGCCGGTGACGTCGCGGCCGAGCACGCGGATCTCGCCGGCTTCCAGCCGCCGCAGCATGCGCAGCCAGCCGTCGCTGTCCATCGCCTCGAACAGGCAATCGTGCAGGGTCTGCGCGACCAGCGGATGCTCCGGCACCTCGCGCTCGCCGGCCAGGTTCTCGGCGCAGGCGACCTGGTCGGGGAACACCGTCGCCAGCAGGTCTTCGCTCTTCATCCGCTGCAGCTGCGGCGCGACCTTCTTGCCGCCGACGAAACGCGGCAGCGCCAGCGCGGTGGTCGCGACCCAGCGCCAGCGCGCGCCGAACAGCGGCGCGTCGAGCAGCGCCTGCACCAGCACGTCCAGCGCCGAGGCCGAGTGCAGGTAACGCGCCACGTCCTCGAGCGGGAAGCTGTGGCTGGTCGACAGCGACAGCACGATCGCGTCCTCGGTGGCGGCGGCCTGCAGTTCGAAGTTGAACTTGCGGCAGAAGCGCTTGCGCAGCGCCAGCCCCCAGGCCTTGTTGATGCGGCTGCCGTAGGGCGAATGGATGACCAGCTGGGTGCCGCCGGATTCGTCGAAGAACCGTTCGAACACCAAGGTGTCTTGCGTCGGCACCAGCCCCAGCGCCTGGCGGGTGCGGCCGAGATAATCGGCCAGTTGCAGCGCGGCGGCGGAGTCGAGCGCGAACTCGTCGGCGAGCAGGCGCGCCGCGCCGGCGCTGTCGTCGGCACGCGCGAACGCGGCGTCGGCGGCCGCGCGCAGGCGCGAGACGCTGAGCGAGAGCTCGTCGCTGCGGCCCGGCGCTTCGCCGAGCCAGAACGGAATGTTCGGCGGCAGGCCCTGCGCGTCTTCCACCCTCACCCGGCCCGGCTCGACCCGCAGGATGCGGTAGCTGGCGTTGCCGAGCTGGAACACGTCGCCGCCGAGGCTCTCGACCGCGAAGTCCTCGTTGACGCTGCCGATCACCTGCGCTTCGGGTTCCAGCACCACCGCGTAGTCGCCGGTGTCGGGAATGGTGCCGCCGGACATCACCGCGGTCATGCGCGCGCCGCGCCGGGCGCGCAGGCGCTGGTGTACGGCATCGCGATGCAGATAGGCCGCGCGCGGTCCGCGCCGGGTGCTGAAGCCGTCGGCGAGCATGCGCACGATTTCGTCGAAGCGCTTGCGCTCCAGTTGCGCGTACGGCCAGGCGCGGCGCAGGCAGGCGAACAGTTCGTCCTCGCCGCAGTCGCGCATCGAGGCCTCGGCGACGATCTGCTGGGCCAGCACGTCCAGCGGCGCCGGCGGGATGCGCAGGGCGTCGAGTTCGCCGCGGCGCACGCTGTCGAGCAGCGCCGCGCATTCGACCAGATCCTCGCGCGAGGACGGGAACAGCCGGCCCTTGGGCACGCCGCCGACATGGTGGCCGGCGCGGCCGACGCGCTGCAGGAACGCGGCGATGGCGCGCGGCGAGCCGAGCTGGCAGACCAGGTCGACATCGCCGATGTCGATGCCCAGCTCCAGCGACGCGGTCGCCACCAGCACCCGCAATTGCCCGCGCTTGAGCCGCTGCTCGGCGTCCAGGCGCAGCTCGCGCGAGAGGCTGCCGTGATGCGCGGCGACGACGTCCTTGCCGAGCTTGTCGGCCAGGTGCTTGGCCGCGCGCTCGGCCATGCGCCGGGTGTTGACGAACACCAAGGTGGTGCGGTGCTGCTCGACCAGCGCGGCCAGGCGCGCGTACACCTCGTCCCATTGGTCGTGCGACATCACCGCGCCGAGCGGCGAACCGGGCAGTTCCAGGGCCAGGTCGCGGCGCTTGTCGTAGCCGATGTCGACGATGGCGCAATCGGGCGTGCCGTCGGCGGCGACCGCGTCGGCGCCGACCAGGAAGCGCGCCACTTCGGCGATGGGCTTTTGCGTCGCCGACAGGCCGATCCGCACCGGCGGCTGCGGACATAGCTCGCGCAGGCGCTCCAGGCTCAGGCTCAGGTGGCTGCCGCGCTTGTCGTCGGCCACCGCGTGGATTTCGTCGACGATCACCGAACGCACGCTCGACAGCATCGCCCGGCCCGATTCGGAGCCCAGCAGCACGTACAGCGATTCGGGCGTGGTCACCAGGATGTGCGGCGGGCGCTTGCGCATCGCGGTGCGCTCGCCGGCCGGGGTGTCGCCGGTGCGCACCGCGGTGCGGATGCCGGGGTCGGGCAATCCCATGCGCCGCAGTTGTTCGGCGATGCCGGCCAGCGGCGCGTCCAGGTTGAGGTGGATGTCGTTGGACAGCGCCTTCAGCGGCGAGACGTAGACCACCTGGGTCTCGTCGCGCAGTCCGTGTTCGAGCCCCTCGCGCACCAGCGTGTCGATCGCGGCCAGGAACGCGGTCAGGGTCTTGCCCGAACCGGTCGGCGCGGCGACCAGGGTGTTGCGGCCGGCGCGGATGTTCGGCCAGGCCAGTGCCTGGGCGCGGGTCGGCGCCGGGAACGCGGCGCGAAACCAGGCGGCGATGGCGGGATGGAAGGCGTCTAGCGCCATGGGCGGTGGCCTGCGGGCGACGGCGATGCGGGGATTCCCACGATATGGGGGCGATTGTGGCGCCGGCCAGCCTGGCCCCGGGCCGTCTCAGCCGGTGCGACTGAACGCTTCACACGGCGCGGTCTCACGCCGCGAATCCAACCTTGACCTTACCATCATGGGAAACCCCACCCTGTGCGGCATCGAGCCAAACGGGAGTCCCCCATGAACGCGACCGCCGTACCCAACCCTGCCCTGCAGCGCCTGCGTTTCGATATCGCCGGCATGACCTGCGGCTCCTGCGTGGGCCGCATCGAGAAGGCCTTGCGCGCCCTGCCCGGGGTCGCCGAGGCCACGGTCAACCTGGCCACCGAGAGCGCCGAGGTGGCGCACGAGCCGGCGCTCGGCCCGGCCGAGATCGTCGCCGCGGTGACCGCCGCCGGTTACAGCGTGCCGACCCGCCAGACCGCCCTGGAAATCAGCGGCATGACCTGCGGCTCGTGCGTGGGCCGGATCGAAAAGGCCCTGCGCGCGGTGCCGGGGGTGGTCGCGGCCACGGTCAACCTGGCCACCGAGCGCGCCCAGGTCGAGGCGCTGGGCGCGGTCGAGCCGGCTGCGCTGATCGCCGCGGTCGCCCGCGCCGGCTAC
>NZ_LXSD01000530.1:0-364 GCF_017168095.1 Lysobacter enzymogenes
GCCGCGCTCGCGCCGCCGCCGATCCGCTACGCGCCCGAACGCGCGGCCGCGGCGGTCTATCTGCGTGCCGCGGTCGGCGCCTGGAACGAACCGGCCGCGGCGGTGGACGCCGCGCCGCTGGCGCACGGCTTCGATGCGAAAGCGCGCACGCTGATCTGGCTGGCGCCCGGCCCGGTGCCGGCGGCAGTGCGCGAGTGGGTCGGGCAGGGCGGACGGGTGCTGCTGGACGCGCAGGCGCAGTGGCCGCAAGCGCGTTTCGACGCGCCGCTGTGGCGCGATGCGGACGGCGCCGTGCGCGTGGTCGGCGCGCGCGTGGGCCGCGGCCAGGCGCTGCGGTTCGCAGGCCCGGTGCAGCCGCGCGAGT
>NZ_LXSD01000531.1:0-8313 GCF_017168095.1 Lysobacter enzymogenes
GGCCTGGCGCGACGCGCCGGGCGCCGGCGCCGCGGTGCAGCGCGACTGGTGGCGCGGCTACAACGACCCGGCGCTGACGCAGCTGGTCCAGACCGCGCTGGAGCGCAATACCGACCTGCGCCTGGCCACCGCGCGCGTGGCCGAAGCGCGCGCGCTGCTCGACGCGCAGGGCGCGCAGCAATGGCCGACGTTGGATTTGGCCGGCAGCGCCACCCGCTCGCGCAGCGTCGGCGCGGCGACCGGCCGGCCGGGCCTGTCGACCGTCAGCCAGCCGCAGTTCCAGGCCGCGTACGAAATCGACTTGTGGGGCCGCCTGAGCTCGCTGACCGAGGCCGCGCGCGCCAACCTGCTGGCCAGCCAGACCGGCGCCGACAGCGTGCGCCTGAGCGTCGCCGCGGCGGCCGCGTCCGGCTACATCGGCCTGCGCGCCAGCGACGCGCGCCTGGACGTGGCGCGGCGCACCCTGGCCTCGCGCGAGAACGCGCTCAAGCTGGCCCAGCGCCGCTACGACACCGGCTACACCTCGCGCCTGGAATTGGCCCAGGCGCAGGCCGAATACCGCGCCACCGCGCAGGTGGTGCCGCAGCTGGAGCTGGCGATCCGGCGCCAGGAAGACGCGCTGTCGGTCTTGCTCGGCCGCGCGCCGCAGCCGATCGCGCGCGGCAAGCCGCTGGCGCAGATCGCCGCGCCCGCGCTGCCGGCCGCCGGCGTGCCGTCGCAGTTGCTGCGGCGCCGTCCCGACATCGCCCAGGGCGAGGCGCAGATCGCCGCCAGCGACGCCAACCTCGCCGCCGCGCGCGCGCAGCTGTTGCCGTCGTTGCGCCTGACCGGTTCGATCGGCAGCCTGGAATCGAGCCTGCTGCACGGCGATCCGATCCGGGTGTGGAGCATCGGCGGCAGCGTGCTGGCGCCGCTGTTCAACGCCGGCCGCCTGCGCGCCGGCGTGCGCGCCAGCGCCGCGCGCCGCGACCAGGCGGTGCTGGGCTACCAGAAGACCGTGCTGACCGCGTTCGCCGAAGTCGAAGACGCGATGGCGGCGATCGCCCATTTGCGCGAGCAGCGCGACCAGGCGGTGCTGCAGCAACAGGCGCTGGCCGATGCGTTGCGCATCGCCCACAACCGCTACAACGAGGGGTATGCCTCGTACCTGGAAGAACTCGACGCGCAACGCAATCTGTTCAATGCCGAGTTGACCGCGCTGCAGTTGCAGGGCGATGCGCTGACGGCGGAGGTGAATCTGTACAAGGCGCTGGGCGGAGGCTGGGAGGCGGCGCAGTGAGGTGTGTGGTGAGCTGACAGGAAAGCCTCGGGCCTGAAGGCCCTCCCACAACAGCGAAGCTCGGCCATGAACGCCCGTGGCCGCTCGCTCTTGTGGGGGGGGCCTTCAGGCCCGAGGCCTTCCGCTCGGATCGCCCACGGCCTCAAACCCGATCCAGCTCGTTCAACGCCTTGCCGATGATCGCGAACTCCTTGTCCGGCTGCTGCGCATCGCTGAGGAACCACGCCGCCGACAAGCCCTGGAACGCGACGATCCACTGCAGCATCCGCCGCCGCTCGATCCGCGCGCATTCGCTCACCACCGCCAGCCGGCGCTCGAAGTTGCCGGGCGCCAGCGCGGTCTCGCCGTCGGGATCGGTGAACAGGTTGGCGTAGTCGAAGCCGCGCTCGCCCATGACCCGCTTGGGATCGATCGCGATCCAGCCGCGCTCGGGGCCGGCGTCGAGCACGTTCTCGTGGTGGATGTCGCCGTGCAGCGGCACGACCTCGCGCGGATCGTCGAACAGTTCCTGCGCGATTTCCCAGCAGCGCCGCAGCACGCCGCCGTGGCTGGCCGCGTACACCGGCAGGTCGGCGAACCATTCGCGCAGGCTCGCCAGGCCCTGCGGCACCGGCTGAGCGCGCGGCGCATGCAGGCGCGCGACCGCCTCGCACAGGATCCGGGTGGCGTCTTCGTCCTGGCCGTTGCGCGCCATCTGCGCCAGCGAGCGCGGCCCGCAGGCGCGCTCGAGCAACAACGCGCCTTCGCCGTCGTCGGCGTAGACGCGCGCGGCGCCGTCGCCGTTCCACCAGTTCATCAACAACCCGCCGCGCTTCTCTTCGGCCTCGCGCGCGATCTTGAGCATCGCCGGGCGGTCGCGATGGCGCACCGGCAGCAGGTCGCTGCTATGGGTGTGGATGGGGGTGCCGTCGACGCTGAGGTTCCACAGCGCGAGGTGTCGATCGTAAGGCGTCGTCATGCGCGAGCAGCGGTGGCGGCGGAACTATCGATATCGGGACGGACCGCCGGCGGGCAAGAGCGGGCGCGGCGGCGAGATGTTTCTATGTGTAGCCCGATGCGATGGATCGGGGAAAGCGCAGGGATCGCGTCGTTTGCGTCGTGGTTGCGTCTTCGCGGTCGCGGCTCGCGCCGCTCCTACAGGGAGCTTCGGCGAGTTTCGTATCCGACTGTAGGAGCGGCGCAAGCCGCGACCGCGAATACGCAACTACGCCGAAACCAAACCGCAAACCCGCACCTTCGCGCTTAAACCAACCAACGCCCTGTCGCGCGCCGCGCAGAAAACCCGATGCGGCAAAGTCGTGCCGCGAAACCGTCACGGCGCCGCGGCTTCCTGCGCCGCGTCCTCGCGGTCCTTCAGCACCTGCGCGGCTTCGGCGTCCGCCGCCATGCGATGGCGCAGCGACTTGCAGCGCTCCACGCCCGCGTCGGTCAGCGCCAGCGTGCCGTCGTCGCCGGCGTGCGCCAGCGCGGCTTCGATCAGGCGTTCGCGCAGGGTGCGGGAGTGATCGTCCGGCGCATGGCCGTGGTCGATACGCTGCAATACATCCAGCAAGGCCAAGTCTTCCAGGCTGATCGGATCCACGACACGACTCCACGGCGAATGCGCGCACTATGCCACGGCGCCCTCGCGCGGACAGCGCCGGCGCATGTTTCAGCCTGTTCATTTTCCGTCGCGGCGCGGCGCCGGCGACGAGGCCGTACGGGAAACGCCCGCTGCCGTGCGCGACCGCGCCGCGCGCCGGCGAACGCCGCAAACGCGAACGCCGCCCGTAGGCGGCGTCCGGCGAAGCAGACGATCCGATGCGGCGGGCCGAAGCGCGCCGCATGCGCAGATCAGAGCGCGGCGTCCTTGAGCTTCTTGAGCGGGCGCACCTTCACCTTGACGGTGGCCGGCTTGGCGGCGAACCACTGCTCTTCCTTGGTGAACGGGTTGATGCCCTTGCGCTTCGGCTTGGCCGCGACGCTGACGGCGGTGATCTTCAGGATGCCCGGCAGGGTGAACGCGCCGGCGCCCTTCTTGTTGATCGAGGCGTGCACGGCGCCTTCGAGCGCGCCGAGGATCGCGCGGACGTCCTTGGCGACGACGCCGGTGGTTTCGGCCAGGTGCGCGACCAGACCCGACTTGCTCAGCACTTCCTTGATCGGCTTCGGAGCGGCGGTCTTGGCGGCAGCCTTCGGCGCGGCCTTCTTCTTTGCAGCGGTCTTTTTCGTAGCCATAGTGTTTTCCGGTAGTACGGCGTTGGATGGATGGGTTGCCTGGTTAACCCCTCGGCAAGGCGGAATGTAGGGCAAGCCCGCCGCGTCGCCAAGAGCTTTGGCGTAAAAAAATGCGGGTTTTTCAGTCGCGCGCGTCCGGTCGCGTCCGCGCGTGCGGGAAAAACCCCGCGCCGCGCCGGTTCCGGCGCCACGGCGGCGATCTCCGAACGCGCCGACGGGATGCGAAAAAACCCTTGAAAACAGCATGTTCTGCGATTCGTGCGGCGGCGCAGCGAAACTTTGCGCGTGCCGTTCGCGTGCGCCGGCCGCGACGGCGGCGGCGATGCGGCGACATTCAGTCGCCGGCCGGCCCGAACGCGCGCGAAGCGCCGCGCGGGCGCGCGGTTGCGCGGCGATGCGCGGATGCCGGCGTCGCTGCGCGCGCCCGCGCGCATGCCGAAGGGGCTGAAATGGAGCGCAATTCGCAGGAATGGAATGCACGCGGCCTTCACGCCTGCGGCCGCGCGCGGCGGCCGCGGGCGCGGCTCAGCCGCGGTGCTCGCGCGCCAGGTACTCGGCCGACTGCATTTCGATCAGGCGCGAGGCGGTGCGCTCGAACGCGCCGCCCAGGCGTTCGCCGCGGTACAGCGCGGTCGGCGCGTCGGCGGCGGTGCACACCAGGTTGACGTGGCGGTCGTAGAACTCGTCGATCAGGTTGACGAAGCGCCGCGCCGGGTCGTCGTTGCGGCCGTCGAACAGCGGGATGCCGCCGAGCAGCACGGTGTGGTACTCGGTGGCGATCTCGATGTAGTCGCTGGCCGCGCGCGGGCCTTCGCACAGCGCGGCGAAGTCGAACCAGGCGTGGCCGTCGGCGCGCGCGCGCACCGGAATGTCGCGGTCGTCGATGCGCAGCGGCCCGGATTCGGGCGCGCAGCCCGCCGACAGTTCCTGCCAGCGCCCGGCCAGCCAGGCCTGCGATTCGGCGTCCAGCGGCGCGCGGTACACCGCGGTGCGGGTCAGCGCGCGCAGCCGATAGTCCTGCTGGCTGTCGAGCAGCAGCACCTGGCAATGCGCCTGGATCTGCGCGATCGCCGGCTTGAAGCGGTCGCGCTGCAGGCCGTCGGCGTAGAGGTTGGGCGGGTCGATGTTGGAGGTGGTGACCAGGGTCACGCCCTCGGCGAACAGGCGTTCGAGCAGGCGCCCGAGCAGCATCGCATCGCCGATGTCGATGACGAAGAACTCGTCCAGCACCAGCACCCGCAGGCGGTCGCGCCATTCGCGCGCGATCTTGGCCAGCGGATCGCTCTGGCCGGCGTGGGCGCGCAACTGGGCGTGGACCTCGCGCATGAAGCGGTGGAAGTGGGTGCGGCGTTTCTCCCGGATCGGCAGCTGCTCGTAGAACAGGTCGATCAGGAAGGTCTTGCCGCGGCCCACGCCGCCCCACAGGTACAGCCCGCGCACGCCGTCGCGCGGCTTGCCGCGCAGGCGGTCGAACAGGCCCGGCTCGGGCGCGGACAGCAACTGCGCCTGGATCCGGTCGAGCTCGCGCAGGGCCGGATGCTGGGCGGGATCGTCGCCCCAGTCGCCGCGGGCGACGCCGGCGGCGTAGGCCTGCGACGGCGTCGTCGCCGCGTCGCTGCGCACGTTCGCGCTCACGGCCGCAGCACGCGGCCGCCGGCCGACATCAGCCGCACCGGCACCTGTTCCTGGTAGCCGTCCGACCAGGCGTCCACCGCCGCCGGCAGCTTGCCGGCCCAGGCCGGGTCGGAGCTGTAGTAGCGCAGTTCGCCGTGGCCTTGCTTGTCCTCGCCGCGGATCGCCGCCCATTGGCGGCCGTCGGCGGCCTGGATCAGCAGCGCGCGCATGTCGACCGCGACGCCGCGCACGTAACCGTTGGTGACCTGGGCCTTGAGTTCGTCGTCGTTGCGGGTGTCGGCGACGTCCATGCGCTCGACCAGCGCGTCGTAGTCGTCGCCGAGCAGCTTGCGCAGGCGCGCGTCGTCCTCGGGCTTGAGCACCACGCCCAGGTCGAGCAGGGTCCAGTGGGTGGTCGCCACCGCCGCCGGCAAGCCGGGCAGATAGCGGCCGCTGAAGTGCACGCCCATGCCGGCGCCGCAGTCGCTGCCGGTGTGCTGCTGCTCGATCTGGATCTGGCGGTGGAAGCGGTGGAAGGTCAGTTCGCAGGCGGCGTTGTCGCCCTGGCCCTTGAACGCCATCTCGCTGTCGCCGGCCTTGCGCGCGCGGCCGGACAGCAGGCCGGTGTTGGCGCCGGAGCTGGCCTGCAGTTCGAATTCGTAGCGCTCGCCGTCGCCGGGCTTGAGCGCGAGGGTGGCGGTGCCGTCGCTGCGGGTCCACTCGCCGCTCCAGTCGAACTTGCCCGACACCGCGGCCGGCCCGAGTTCGGTCAGGCGGCCGACGTAGGCCATGCGCAGGCAGCGCAGCTGGCCGTCGCAGCGGTCGCGTTCGCGCAGCCAGGCTTCCTGGTCTTTCTTGAGTTCGCCGCGGTAGTCGCTGGCCTTGCGCGCGGCGGCGTAGGCGGCGGCGAGGTCGCTGTCGCGCTGGCGCAGCACCGGGTCGGCGCAGATGGTCTGTTCGTTGCGGTTGGCGGCCTTGGCGCAGTCGATGCCGGCGGCAGCGGCTGGCAGCGCGGCCGCGGCGAGCGCGGCGGCCAGCGGCAGCGCCAGGCGGGGGGAAAGGCGCATGGGGGAAGCGTCCTGGGTCAGGCGGGCGTGGCGTCGCCGGCGTCGTCGATCGGCGGCGGCAGGTGCGCGCGCACCGAGTTCTTGATCGCGCCGCGCAGGTCGATCAGGCGGCGATGGAAGAAATGCGAGGTGTCGGGCATGCGCACCAGTTCCGGCGGCTGGCGCAGGCCGGCGATCCAGGCGTAGACCGCTTCGGGATCGACGATCTCGTCGGCCTCGCCCTGGATCACGATCCACGGATAGCCCGCGGGCGGGGCGATGCGGTCGAAGTCCCAGCGCCCAGCCGGCGGCGCGATCGACAGCAGCAGCCGCGGCCGCAGTTCGTCGGCCATGCGCAGGCAGACGTACGCGCCGAAGCTGAAACCGGCCAGCCACAGCTGCGCGTCGGGGCGCTGCGCGCGCACCCAGGCGGCGACCGCGCGCAGGTCGTCGCATTCGCCTTCGCCCTGGTCGAACTCGCCCTGCGACTGGCCGACGCCGCGGAAGTTGAAGCGCACCGTGGCCGCGCCGCATTCGCGCAGCGAGCGCGCGGCCATGGTCACGACCTTGTTGTGCATGGTCCCGCCCTCGGTCGGCAGCGGGTGGCAGACGATGGCGACGATCGGGCGCGGCGGCGCTTCGGGCGCTTCCACGATCGCCTCGATCGTCCCGGCCGGGCCGGCCAGGGTCAGCGCAGCGCTCGCATCGCTGGGAAAGGCGGGGGTGCTCATGCCGCGCATGATACGGGGCGGCGCGGACCGGGTGTTACGGCGGTGTGTGCGCGGCGGTGGCGGCCAAGGCGGGCAAATCGGTGCGCAGCGGGCGGTGGGATCGGTCGCGTCGGAGCGCAAGGCGTCGGGCCTGAAGGCCCTCCCACAAGAGCAGGCCCCCACAAGAGCAGGCCCTCTTGCAAGAGGAGGCCTTCCTGCAATAGGTCCTTCTGCAAGAGGGCATCCTGCAAAAGCATCGGCTCCTGTGGGAGGGCCTTCAGGCCCGACGCTTCGCGCTCCGATCGCCGCGCGCCTTACCGCGGCATCAGATCGAACCCCAACAGCACCGGATCGTGATCGGAACTGCGCCACGGCCCCGCGCCGCCGTCGCGGTAGCCGGCGCTTTCGGGTTCGTCGGCGTTGGTGTGCCATTCGGCCGCGCCGCGCAGCGTCGCCGCCAGCGCCGGCGACAGCAGGGCGTGGTCGAGGCGGCCGAGTTCGCCGTCGTAGACGTAGCTGTACGGCGCGTCGACCTTGGCCGCGGCGAACGCGTCCTGCCAGCCGGCGGCGTAGAACTCGCGCAGGGGTTGCTCCTGGGCGTAGGCGTTGAGGTCGCCGACGATCATCGTGAGCTGGCCGCCGCTGCGGGTCGGGTCGGTCTTCAGCCAGGCATCCAGGCGCCGCGCCGAATCGCTGCGCAGCGCGTTCCAGCACGCCGCGCCGTCGCCCTGGTCGCGGTCGGCGCCTTCGGCGTCGCGGCAGCCCTTGGATTTGAAATGGTTGGCCGCGACCACGAACGCCGGCCCGCGCCGGCCGCCGGCGCCGAGGGCTTCGAACGCCTGCGCCATCGGCACCCGCGAATGCGGGCCGAACGGGCCCTGGGCCAAGGTCGCGGCGAGCCCGCGCGCGGCCACGCGCTGGCCGCGGTAGATCAGCCCGACCCGGATCAGGTCGCCGCCGGGGCCGCGCGCGTCCCGTGCGCACGGTTGCTTGCACGGCGCGGCGAAGCGCCAGTCCTGGGCGCCGCCGTCGGCGGCGTCGGCGCGGTCGAGCGCGGCGACCAGCTGGGCCAGGGTGGAGTCGGGGCCGTAGCCGTCGTTCTCCAGCTCCATCAGCGCGGCCACGTCGGGGTTCATGGCGTGGATGGTCTGCACCAGCTTGGCCAGCTGGGCCTTGAACTCGGCTTCGCTGCGCGCGCCGCGCGGAGTCGGGAAACCGCCGCCGCGGCCGTCGCCGTTGAACAGGCTTTCCAGGTTGAACGAGGAGATGCGCAGGCTGCCGTCGACGCGCGGCGGCTGTTGCGGGCGCGGCGCCGGCTGCAGCGCCGGCGCGCGCTCCAGGCGCAGGCCCGGGCGGCCGTTGCGCGGCAGGGCGATGCCTTCCAGCGCATCGAGACGGCTGCCGCTGCGCGCGGCGAACGCGGCGTCGCCGAGCGCCGCGCCGCTGA